>JALYZV010000100.1 GCA_030948685.1 Vulcanimicrobiota bacterium
GAGAGAACACCTGGCGGCTTTTATCGGCGAGACCGAGCGGTTCCGGGGCCTGCTCGAAGGCGTGGTCAATGAGATTGCCTGGCTCGATGACAGCGCGACGTTGAGTTATCTGCACGCGACGGTATCCACCAGCGCGCACCCGGTTGCAGTTCCCGAGACACCATTTCATCTGGACGCACTGCTCGCCGACCTGCCCTTGAGCGGGGGGCTCATGCCGATGCTGGGTCAAGCGCACCTGCGCGTGCTGTCGGTGAGGGGTTTCCCGACGACGACCTGGCCCGGATTGCTCGACGATCTTAACCGGCTGGGCTTCGCCTATCGTTGGATGACCCGCTTCCTGTTCCTGAGTAAAGCCGATGCGGGACGCGAACTCACCCGCCTGCGCCGGCAGTGGTTCGCCAAGCGCAAAGGGGTCGTGGCGCTGTTGCGCGAAACGATCTTCCAGCACGACAGCCCGCTGGTCGATTCGGACGCGGCGAACAAGGCCGCCGACGCCGATGCGGCGCTGCAGGAGCTTGGCAGCGATGAGGTTGCCTTCGGGTACGTCACCGCGACAGTAACCGTACTTGACCCCGACCCGACCGCGGCGGAGCAGAAGCTGCGCGCCGTCGAACGCACCATACAGGCGCGCGGATTCGTCACTATTGCCGAAACGCTGAACAGCGTCGATGCGTGGCTCTCCTCGCTTCCGGGACACGTCTACGCCAACGTGCGCCAGCCGATCGTCTCGACGTTGAACCTTGCGCATTTGATGCCGCTCTCCGCGGTGTGGGCAGGACCCGATCGCAACACGCATCTCCACGGGCCGCCGCTGATCGTCACCCGCACCGACGGCGCGACCCCATTCCGGCTGGTGACGCATGTCGGCGACGTCGGCCACACGCTGGTGGTCGGACCCACCGGCGTGGGCAAGTCGGTGCTGTTGGCCATGCTGGTGCTGCAATTTCGACGTTACCCAAACTCACGTGTCTTTGTCTTCGACAAAGGCCATTCGGCACGCGCGACGATCCTCGGGTTGGGTGGCGAACACTACGATCTTGGCAGCGACGGCTCGATTGCCTTCCAGCCGCTCGCGCGCATCGACGATAGCGGCATGCGTGCGTGGGCGGCGGAATGGGTCGCCAATCTGCTGGTGCACGAAGGAGTGGCTGCGACGCCGGAGGTCAAGGGCGCGGTCTGGTCTGCGCTGGCGAGTCTTGCCAGTGCCCCGGTTGAACAGCGCACGCTTACCGGCCTATCGGTGCTGCTGCAGTCAAACAATTTGCGCCAGGCGCTGCAACCGTATGTGCTCGGCGGCGCCTGCGGACGGCTTCTTGACGCCGATCATGACCGGCTGGGCGACGCCCCGGTGCAAGGTTTCGAGATGGAAGAATTGATGCACGGGCGCACCGCGGTGTTACCGGTGCTTTCATATCTCTTTCGTCGTCTCGAGGAGCGCTTCGACGGGCCGCCCGCGCTGCTGGTGCTGGATGAAGCGTGGGTGTTCCTTGACGATCCTGCGTTCGCCGGCCGCATCCGCGAATGGTTGAAGACCTTACGCAAACGCAACGTCTCGGTTGTGTTCGCGACCCAGTCGCTCGCCGACGTGCAGCGCTCGACCATCGCGCCGGCGATCATCGAGAGTTGCGCGAGCCGCATCTTCCTGCCCAATCCACAGGCCGTTGAGCCGCAGCTGAAGGCGATCTACGAAGGTTTCGGGCTCAACGATCGTCAGATCACCATCGTCGCCCAGGCGCAACCGAAGCGCGACTACTACTACCAGTCGCGACTCGGCAACCGGCTCTTCGATCTCGGCTTAGGTCCCGTCGCGCTGGCCTTCGCCGGAACTTCCACCCCGGAAGACCAGCGCGCCATCGATCGCGTGCTGGATGCGGCCGGCGCGACGGGTTTTCCCGCTGCGTGGCTCTCCGATCGCGGCCTTACTTGGGCCGCCGAGTTGTTGCAGCAGCATTCACTTTCGCAGGAGAACAGACCATGAAAAATCGCATTCGTGCATTTGTATTAGCAGCCTGGCTGCTGGCAGTGCCGTCGGCCAAGGCCCAACTCGTCGTCTTCGACCCCTCCAACTTCGGCCAGAACGCGCTCACTGCTGCGCATACTTTGGAGCAGATCAACAATCAGGTGATCCAGCTGCAACACGAAGCGACCATGCTGGTCAACGAAACGCGCAATCTGACCACCCTTCCCTTCAACATCGTCAGCCAGTTGCGCGCAGCGCTGGCGTTAACCACGCAATTGATTGCGCAGGCGCAGGGTATTCCCTATCAACTCAGCCAGGCCCAGTCGCAGTTCTCCCGCTTCTATCCGACCGCCTACGGACGCGGTACCTCCGGCGCCAGCATGTCAGCCGACTCGCTGCAACGATGGATGCATTCGCTGCAAGCCCTGCAAACAACCATCAGCATGCAGGCGCAAAGCGCGCAGAACCTCGCCGTCGACGAGAACTCGCTGGCGACCCTCGTCCAACAGAGTCAGGCCGCGATCGGCATCGTGCAGGCGGCGAATGCCACCAATCAGCTCCTGGCGCTGCAGTCGCGACAAAGTATCCAGGAGCAGCAACTGCGCCTGACCCAGGACCGAAGCGCCGCGCTAGAGCAGGCGCGCGCGGTAGCAGAGCAAGCGCGCTCGCGCGAAGTACGGATTCGTTTTGTGGGCAACGGCACGCAATACACGCCGCAGCCGATCAACTTCTACGGGTTCTGACGTGGATGCGCGCTTAACTCTCCACCGCGCGACGGCCAGTCTCGTCGCGGCACTCGTCGCCGCCGTTGCGCTTGCGGCTTGCGGCGATCAATCACGGAGTCGCGACGCAGAGGCGCTGGCCCGCGATCCCCAGCGACTGGTGGCGGTACTGCGGCAATGTCGTGCCGATCCCCTATGGAGCGATGAGAAGCTCTGTCGTGCTGCAAGCGAAGCATGGCGGCGGCGTTTCTTTGACCACGACCGAACGCGCGCATCGCCGTCGTCGAACCCGCAATTGCCCGCGACGCCAGCGCCGTCTGCAACAGAACCCACGCCCTGGATGGCCGGTTCATGAACGATCTCGACGTCATCGACCGTTACCTGAACGTATTCTCGCAATACATCGATTCGGGGTTTGGTCTGCTCGGGCACGAGGTCGCCTTTCTTACCGCGACGCTGGTGGTGATCGACATGGTGCTAGCCGCGCTCTTCTGGGCCATGGGCGGTAGCGAAGATGTGATCGCCAAGCTGATCAAGAAGATTCTCTACGTCGGCGCCTTCGCTTTCATCATCACCAACTTCAACGCGCTCTCCAGCGTCCTCTTTCGCTCCTTCGCCGGTCTCGGGCTCATCGCCTCCGGATCTTCGCTGCCGCCTTCGCAATTCCTGCAACCAGGGCGACTCGCTGGGATCGGCGTCGACGCGGGACACCCGATCCTGACCCAAATCGGCGAACTTGCCGGCTTTCCAGGCGTGTTCCTGAACCTCGACAGTATCGTCGTATTGTTCCTGGCCTGGCTCGTCGTGCTGGTCAGCTTCTTCGTGCTCGCCGTGCAACTTTTTGTGACGCTGATCGAATTCAAACTCACTACGCTGGCTGGTTTCGTGCTCGTTCCCTTTGCGCTCTGGAATCGCACGGCGTTTCTCGCCGAACGGGTCCTTGGAAACGTGGTGGCATCGGGTGTGAAGGTGCTCGTTCTCGCCGTGATCGTCGGCATCGGCAGCAACCTCTTCGCTGAGTTTCACGGCGCGATAGCAACCGAGCCCTCCATCGACCAGGCGTTGGCCGTTATGCTGGCCGCGCTCTCGTTATTGGGCCTCGGCATCTTCGGGCCTGGCATCGCCACTGGCTTGGTCTCGGGCGCGCCGCAATTGGGTGCGGGGGCGGCCGCAGGAACCGCGTTGGGCGCTTCGGGTCTGGGGGTCGCGGGCGGGGCGGCGATTGCCGGTGGTGCCCGCCTTGCCGCCAGCGGCGGCGGTGCAGCGCTACGCTCCGCCACCACGCTCGCCGGTGGCGCGCGCGCGGCCTACGCCGAAGGCAAAGCCGCATCCGGCGCGAGCGGCATGCGTGCGACCGCGGCAGGGCTCAGTAACGTGGCACGCAGCGGCTTGGATGGACTCGCGCGGCGCGGAGAAGGGCGCAGCAATGCCGATGGCTCCTCCTCGTCGCCTAACGCTACAGCAACGTCGGGTGGACCCGGGTCCGGCGAGCGCGACGCAGCCGCGGATCATCCGCCCGCCTGGGCGCAGCGCCTGCATCGGCGGCAACAGCTGACCCAAGGCGTATCGACGGCGGCCCACGTATTGCGTTCGTCGGATCACGGCGGCGGTGGGGCGAGCCCACGGCTGGGTCAGGAAGAAGGGAACTGACCGATGTTCTTTCGCCGCCCGCAGCTGCGCTATTCGGAATCGAGCGCACCGGTCACGCCCTATCAGGCCGCAGCCCAGGCTTGGGACGAGCGCATCGGCAGTGCGCGGGTGCAGGCGCGCAATTGGCGGCTGATGGCCTTTGGCTGCCTTGGACTCGCAGTAGCGATGTCCGGCGCGCTCATTTGGCGCGCCGGCCAGTCGATCGTCACGCCCTATGTGGTCGAAGTCGATACGGCTGGGCAAGTGCGCGCGGTCGGCGAGGCCACCATACCGTACCACCCAACCGATTCGCAGATCGCCTTTCACCTGGCGCATTTCGTAGCCAACGTGCGCTCGCTCGCCATCGATCCGGTCATCGTGCGCCAAAGCTGGCTCCAGGCCTACGACTACTCGACCGACCAAGGCGCAGCGACACTCAACGAATACGCGCGGGCCAGCGATCCGTTTAACCGCATTGGCCAGATGTCCGTTGCGGTCGAGATCACCAGTGTCGTGCGTGCCAGCGACAGTTCATTCCAGGTGCGCTGGATCGAGCGCAGTTATGCGCATGGCGCGTTGTCCGGGACCGAGCGCTGGACCGCCATTCTGTCGATCGTGATTCAGTCGCCGCGCACCGAAGAGCGGCTGCGCCGCAATCCGCTCGGCATCTACGTCAACGGTTTGAGTTGGAGCAAGGAGCTTGGCTCAACCAACGAGGGCAAA
>JALYZV010000130.1 GCA_030948685.1 Vulcanimicrobiota bacterium
TTTCGGACACCGGTTCAACTCCGGTCGCCTCCACCATGTCGAAAAAGAGGGGGAAGTTCTATTCGCTCGAGGTTACGCTGGACGCGCGCCTCGGCAGCCGTGCTGGTCGCAACCGCCATGATCGCAGGCTGCTCCCGACATGTGACTGTCCCTCCGTCGCATCAGATCACCATCTATTACTGCAAGGCCGGCAGCGACGCGTTGGTGCGCGTACCCTTCACGGTTGATCCGAAGCTCAACGGTCAAGCCCTTGCGACCTACGCGCTCAATCAGCAGCTCGTCGGTCCGGCAGTGGGCCGCGATTCGTTTGTGCTCTTTCCAGCGGGGACGCAAGCGGCGGTTACGACCGAAGGCAACACCGCAACCGTCGATTTGAGCGGCAGTCTCGTGGATTCGTTTCAAAGCGGCGCCGGCGACGAGGTGGCCATGTTCAAATCGCTCACCTATACGCTGACTGGGTTGCCGGGCATCAAGAGCGTGCAAATCCTGGTCGGCGGGCGCAAGCGGGCCGCCCTGCTCGGAGGGCATTTTGAGATCGACGAACCGCTCACGAGGGAAACCTTCGCGCAATGATGCGCCGCATCGCCCTGACGCTCGCTTGTCTCGGCCTTGTGCTGTGGCCGCTGGCAGCGCGTCCCCAGTCTGTCGCAACCGCTCTGGGACGGCTGGATAGCCAGATCTTCGTCTCAGGACGTGAGGTCAGTTTTGCGCATCTGCGCACCTCGCGCGGTGAGCCCGTAGTCAGAATCGACGATCCCGGACTTGCGACCATGCTGCAGCTTGTCGGTGCGAAGATGCAATTCCAACCTGGAACGCGGTTCCTTGTTTTCACCCGCAGCGACGGCACGCTGGTCACCTTTACGGTTGGCAGCAATGTTGTCAGCATCGACGACGCGTCGACCGCATTGCCGGTTGGGCCGTTTTATCAGGACAGCCAACTCTACGTACCGCTGTCCGCTTTGGCGCACGCTCTTGGGCTCGCGCAGAGGCGCTTCCACGGCAACTACGCCTTCTCGCCGCAGATCCTCTCCGTGCAACGTCGCATTGGTCTGCGCCGCACCATCGTCGAAATCGAAGCCAGCGCGCCGCTGGCATGGCGGTCAGTATACAGCGCGCGAGCCAAGCACGAAACCTTGACCCTCACCTTTCCCGGATTCGCCAACGCAGCCAGTACTAAGCTCAACCTCGGTGGTCGCGAGGCGAAAGCGGCGACGATTGCGCAGCAAGGGCCGCCCGGTTATCCGATCACCTCGCTGACGATCGATCTGATGCACAGGGTGAAATTTGCAGCCCGCCGCATGTCGGACGGCTCAACCCTGGATCTCGTGCTTGCGCGCAATGATGGAGATCTGACGCTCAGCGCGCCTGTGGCGCAGCCGTCCGTGCAGACCTCGCGGACACCAAAAGCCGCTCCCACGGGGTCGCCGAGCGCGGCCCCGACCGTTGTGCCGATCGCGTGCTGCCCACCCGTCGCGATCCCGGTCGCCACGACGACGATGCGAAAACCAAGCGCGAACCCAAGCGCAGCACCAGTGCCGACCGCAGTGCCGGCGCCGGAGGTCACAGACGTCGCCGCGACGCCTTCCTCGAGTCCAAGCGCGGAGTCGCCTGCCATAACCCCAAGCTCGAGTCCCTCTCCGCTCCAGAAGATCACGGACGTCTCGGTGGCGGAGGCGCCTGACATCAGTCGCGTCACGCTCACCGTAACCGGCCCGGTGTCATTTGAGTGGCACCGGCTGGCGCCGCCGGATAACCGCTTCTGGGTCGATATTTCGCAAGCCGCACTCGTGGGGCCAGCGCGAGACATCGCCGTCAAGCTCCCAGCCGTGCGTTCGGTCAAGATCAGCCAGCACCAGATCGCGCCCGATCATGTCGTTCGGCTGATCATCGACCCCTTGCAACCGGTCGACGTGGTTATTGGGGCGATCGAGGGCGCCCCGAATCAACTTGGCGTCGAGATTCGCGCCAATGCGCCGGCGGCTGATGCGCCCGCAAGCGGCGTCGGCGCACTGGCGATGACTTCTCAGACGCCGCGTCCCGTGGCCGCCATTACGCCGGGACCGCCACACCCAAACCTCGTCATCATCGATCCCGGTCACGGCGGCAACGATCCGGGAGCCATTAATTCACAATATGGGCTGGTCGAAAGCCACCTGACGCTCGCAATTGCGCAGCGGTTGAAGGCTGATCTCGAACGCGCCGGCTGGCGCGTGGTTCTCACTCGCGACGGCGACTATGAAGTTGGCGATCCGGCCGGCGACGACCATCAAGAGCTGCAAGCTCGCTGCGACATCGCCAATGCTGCGGGCGCGCGCCTCTTCATCAGCGTACACATCAACTCGTCATTCTCGAGCGGCCCGAGCGGGCTGACGACGTACTTTTGGCGTCCGTCGGATCGGACGCTTGCGCAGATGATCCAAAACGCCACCGTGCGCACATCGGGAGCCGGCAACGATGGAGTCAAACGGGAAAATTTCTATGTTATCCACCACACGCTTATGGCCGCCATTCTCGTCGAAAACGCGTATCTGAGCAATGCGCGCGACGCTACCCTGCTCTCGCAGCCGGCATTTCTCGATCGGCTCGCTGCCGGCATCGCGCAAGGCGTAAAGGACTACACGGGCGGCCCGCCACCGCCGTGAGCCAACCGGCGCGGCGCATCGCCATGTTCGATTCCGGACTGGGCGGACTCTCGGTGTACACGGCGTTGCGCGCTGCGCTGCCCGATGCCGACGTGTTCTATGCCGCCGATACCGCGCGCATGCCGTACGGCGATCGGCCGCTCGCACAAGTCGAAGGCTACGCTCGGCAAATGATCGCGCGGCTGCGGCGCTACGATCCAGCGCTGCTCGTCATCGCCTGCGGCACCACCTGTTCTGCCTTCGATGCATCGGGGTATGCGCCGCCGGGCATGCCGGCACTGGCGATTGTCGATTGCGCCATCGCGGCAGCCGCTTCCGCCAGCCAGAGCGGGCGCGTCGGCGTCATCGCAACGGCTGCAACAAGCGCGAGCGGCATCTTCGAGCGAAAACTCACGCGCTATAGTCCCAACATTCGGGTTACATCGGTGGCCGCTCCCAAACTCGTGCCGCTGGTTGAATCCGGCGCATGGGCGAGCAGCGACGCCCGCCGTGCCGTCGACGAATATTGCGAACCGTTTCGTGCAGCCGGTTGCGATGCGGTGATCCTGGGGTGCACGCATTATCCGCACTTGCGGCGCTTGTTTCGTGAGTCATTGGGTGACGGCGTCGCCATTATCGACCCAGCCCAAGCATGCGCGCAGTCGGCGCAGGGACTGCTGGCCAGCCTAGCGCCGGGCGAGGGTTCGCTGACCTTTGAAGTCTCAGGTGATGCCGCGGACTTCGCCGCGCGCGCGAGCGAGCTCACCGGCGTGACGGCGAGCGCTCTCCGGCGGGTCGATTTTTCAGATCAGGTGGAATAGCCGAAAAACGGCAAGCGTCGAGACCACCGCAAGTGTTGCGCCGCCGAAGACCTGTGGGACGGTATGAGCGCGCAGATAGACGCGTGCCCACCAGACGAGCGGCACGATCAAGACATATGGCAGCGGCGCCTGGCCAAAGAGCAAAAACATGACGGCGAACGGGCCGGTGATGCCGAACGCGTGCGTGCTGATCTTCCACCATCGGGTGATGACCATGATGGCCACGGTGGCGCTGAAGTAGCCCCACGCGATGGCGACGAGCTGCACGGGCGCGTGCGCGAGCGTCAGCACAAGTGCAGCTGCCAGATCCGCCACCACGAAGCTGACGAACGCACGGCGCCGCTCCTCGCGATCGGACATGTCGAAATCTGAGATACGCCCGGACAAATATAGATAGAACACGCTGATGACGGGTGCCAGTGCGTAGAAGAACATACCCGCAAGCGACAGTTCCCAGAAGCGCTGCGTCGAGGAGGAATAGGCATGCGAGACGATCACAAAGAGTGCCGTCGCGCACAAGAACGGATTGAAGATCGTCGACAGCGTGCGAGCGAATTCGGCGACTGCGCGGTGCTCGCGCATGACGATAACGTTGTGCCGAGTGTCGTCCAACACCGAACTGCCCGCGGGTTTTTGGGGCCTCGACGCGTCACGCATAGGTCTCATTATAACCGGCACGCGAAAAGGTGTAAAGGCGCGCCGGCGCACACAATGCACGCATGACCCCAGCCTTCATGCCGGGTGCCGAGCCGTTCGAGCTTGCCGGAGCTGAAACGGGTGTGTTGCTCTTGCATGGATTTTCAGGCAGCTGCTCGGAGATCCGCGAACTCGGCAGCACGCTGCATGCCGCTGGATTCGGCGTCTATGCGCCTGCACTCGCGGGCCACGGCACATCACCCGACGATCTGACGCGCGTCCACCGGGATGATTTTTTTGCCAGCGCTGAAGCCGCATACCGCGAGGCGAGCAAGCGACACGAGCGCGTCTACGTGGTTGGCCTTTCGCTGGGCGGCACGCTGGCGCTCTACCTTGCGGCGCATCACTCACTGCATGGCGTCGTCACGATCTCAGCGCCGGTTTTCATGTCGCCTTTTGTTTCGCTGGGCATACCGCTCGCGACGCGCTGGATGCCGCAGCGCAACGTGATCAGCAACTACGCGGCCTGGCGCGGGGAAGTCGTCGGCTACCGTACCACCCCGCTTTCCTCACTGGGCGTTTTCTTGAACGTGCTCGCCGTCGTCAGGGGGGAATTGCCGCTCGTGCGAGCGCCGCTGCTCGTGCTCCATAGCACCGCTGACCGGACGGTGCCTCCCGCCAACGCTTCGTACATCCTTTCGCGCGTCTCCAGCGCCGATAAGGCCATCCGCGTTTACCCCGGCGGCAGGCACCTGCTGACGCTGTCCCCCCACTTGGCAGCCGTTGGCGCGGACGTCGTCCGCTTTTTGCACGCTCGCGAGGCGCCCTACGGCGCAGGCGCGCCCGCGCGCAGCGAAGGGTCGCCTCTGTAGGCAAACGAACTGGTGCTAATATGATTCCTTCTATCGTCGCGTCTCTTGCGGCGGCCGTTCCCACGCCAAAGCCGCTGCCCTCACTTCCCTCGACCTTCCAGTTTCAGCAGCAAACGTTCGCCAGCACGCATCCGGCGCTCTTAATGATCGTGCAGACGCTGTTCATTGTCTGCGCGGTCGGGCTCGTCGGTTTGATGTCGGTGCAAACGACCAAGAACGAGGGCCTATCGGGCAGCATTGGCGGGCGCGCTGAATCGGCGTATCGCGGACGATTGGGGCTCGACCAGCAACTCAACAGGCTGACCAACGTGATTGCGATCGCCTTCGTCGTTCTGGCAATCGCGTATTTCGTCGTAACGCGCTAACCATATGCCCCTGCTGTCGGTCAACGATCTCCAGGTCACGTTCAAGACTGAAGACGGGATCGTTCGTGCTGTGAACGGCTTGTCGTTTTCACTCGAAGCTGGCGAGACGCTGGGCATCGTGGGAGAGTCAGGTTCCGGCAAGAGCGTTACTGCACTTTCGGTGATGCGTCTGATCGCTATGCCGCCCGGCCGAATCGAGTCGGGCTCGATTCAGTTTCACGGGCAAGACCTGCTCACGCTCGGTGAAGCCCAGATGCGGCAGATCCGCGGCAACAAGATTTCGATGATCTTCCAAGATCCGATGACCAGCCTCAATCCCGTGCTCACCGTCGGCGAACAGATCGCAGAAGCGATTCAGCTGCACCAGCACAAGCGCAAACGCGAGGCCATGCAGCGGGCCATCGACATGCTCAAAGTGGTGCGCATTCCCGAAGCGGAACGGCGTATCAACAACTATCCGCATCAGTTCTCCGGCGGCATGCGCCAGCGCGTCATGATTGCGATGGCGCTTGCATGCGACCCGCAATTGTTGATCGCTGACGAGCCCACCACCGCGCTCGACGTCACGATCCAGGCGCAAATTCTCGACCTCATGCGCGATCTGCAAAAGCGTCTCAATTCTGCCATCATCTTGATTACCCACGATCTCGGCGTCGTCGCCGAGGTTTGCGAACGCGTGCTCGTCATGTATGCCGGCAACATGGTGGAGTACGGAACGGTCGATCAGATTTTTGGGGATCCCAAGCACCCGTACACCTGGGGCCTGTTACAGTCGTTGCCGCGCTTGGACGAAACCGGTCGCAAACGGCTCGTGCCGATTGACGGCCAGCCGCCAAACTTGCTTCGCCTGCCGAGCGGCTGCTCGTTTGCGGCGCGCTGCCGCTACTCACTGCCGGATTGTCCGACCGTGCCGCCACCGCTGATTGATTTTGGGAACGGCCACGTAGCGCGCTGCGTGTTATATAAGGAAGACAAGCAGCTGGATCTGCGCACGCTGACGCCGCACGTCCCGCTCGGCGCAGCCGCGGTGACCAAGCAGCAGGTTGTCAGTGGCTAGCCCCAACGGCGCGGCCCTCGTCGACGTGCGCGACGCGACGAAATATTTTCCGGTTACGCACGGCGTGTTCTCGCGGCACGTGGCGGATGTCAAAGCGGTCGACGGCGTCTCCTTTTCCATTAAACGCGGCGAGACGCTGGGACTCGTGGGTGAATCGGGCTCAGGCAAAACAACGCTCGGGCGCTGCGTTTTACGGCTGCTCGAGCCGACCTCGGGTCAGATCATCTTCGACGGCGAGGATATCACGGCGATCCCCCGTCGCGAGATGCGCGCGCTGCGCCGCAAGATGCAAATCATCTTTCAAGACCCGTATGCCAGCCTCAATCCGCGCATGACGGTCGGGGACATCATCGCCGAACCGGTAAAAATTCACAAGCTCGCCCGAGGCAAAGACGTCGACACGCGGGTTCACGAGCTGCTGCGCACGGTGGGCCTCTCACCGTATCATGCCAACCGCTATCCGCACGAGTTTTCGGGCGGGCAGCGTCAGCGCATCGGTGTGGCCCGCGCGCTGGCGGTAAATCCGGAGTTCATCGTCGCCGACGAACCAGTGTCCGCACTTGACGTTTCGATTCAGGCGCAAGTGGTGAACCTGCTGCAAGACTTGCAAGATCAACTCAACTTGACGTACTTGTTCATCGCTCATGACTTGTCGGTTGTGCGCCACATCTCCGACCGCGTCGCGGTGATGTACGTCGGCAAGATCATGGAGGTCGCCGATCGCGACGAGCTCTATAACCGTCCGTTGCACCCCTACACCCAGGCACTGCTCTCGGCGATTCCCATTCCCGACCCACGCGTGGAAGCGCGGCGCGAACGCATTATTTTACAGGGCGACATCCCGTCGCCGCTCAACCCGCCATCCGGCTGCCGTTTCCATACGCGTTGCCCGATCGCGTACGATCGCTGCCGCGTCGAAGTGCCAGAACTGTTGAGCTACAACGGCCATCAAGTCGCTTGCCACAAGGTGCAAGAACTCGGCGGCCAGCAACCGGAGATCAGAGGGAAAAAAGCCGCCGTCTGAGCGTCAACCGATCTCCAGTATGAATTCTTAAGAGGCTAGGCCAGAATCTCTTCCAGCGCCGTGAGGGTTGCGTCGACCTCTTGCGGCGTGTTGTAGTGTGCCAGGCCGATGCGCAGCACGCCTTCGCTTTCTGGAATGCCGAGTTGGCGCACGATTTCGAGCGCGTAGTTGTGGCCCGACCACACGAAGATGTTGCGCGCGGCAAGTTTTTTGGCGACGTCTTGCGGTTTGTGCGCCGCGTGGGTAAACGACACCGTCGGAACGCGTGAGGACAAGCGCGCCGGATCGGAAATACCGCGGATGGTGAGGCCCCGAATTTCGGAGAGCCCAGCGATCAGCTGTCCAACCAGCATCTGCTCCCAGCCCTTGATCGCAGCAAAGGCGCCGCGGATGCGGGCACGCCGGTCGCCGTTTTTGCCGACCAAACTGCCCAGCCACTCCAGGTAATCGATTGCCGCGCGCAGCCCGGCTTGCAACTCGATCTGCGGCGTGCCTGTTTCCCAGCGGTCCGGCAGCTCATCGCCCATCGGCCGAACTTTGTAGGGAACGAGCGTCTGCAGCAGATCTTTACGTCCCCACGCTATACCAAGATGCGGGCCGAAGAACTTGTAGGACGAGCATGTCAGGAAATCACAGCCCAGCGCCGCGACGTCGGTCAGCTCATGCGGCGAGTATTGCACGGCGTCCAGATAGACGAGTGCGCCCGCTTCGTGTATTCGCGCCACCAGCGACGCGACGTCGTTGATCGAACCCGTGAGGTTGCTAGCCGCATTGAGGGCCACCAACCGCGTGCGTTTGGACAGCACATCGTCGAGCGCGCTGGGCTCGATGCGCCAGCTGTCGGCGGAAAACGGCAACCAGCGCACAGTCGCCCCACGATCGTCTGCCATCTGCAGCCAGGGAGCGATGTTCCCGTCGTGGTCCATGCGAGTGACAACGATCTCATCACCGGGGCCAATGGTCTTGCCAATGCTGCGCGAGAGGTGGAAGGTCAGTCCGGTCATGCTGGGGCCAATGATGATTTCCTCGCCGCTTGCAGCGCCGATAAACGCTGCAACTGCGGCGTGCGCTTCGTGCACGATGCGGCCAGCCTCGACGCTCGTGAGGAACGCGCCGCCCAAGTTGGCGTTGTGCCGCAAGAGGCAGTTGCTCGTCGCCTCGGCAACGCGCAGCGGCACCTGCGTGCCGGCTGGGTTATCGAAATAGACGCGCGGCTGACCGTGGTCTGTGAGCTTTAGCGCCGGAAACTCATGTCGAATCGTGTCGATCGGAAACCGCTCGTCCATGCGGCAGCATTCGACCGTCCGCGCTGTGCGCGCTCCCATTTCTTATGTCCCGCCTTTGACATAGCTTGACAGCCTAGTGTATAGTAGGGGACGTTTGGACTGTGCCTCGGTCCCGCAGCGCAGTCTTAACCGGAAAGGTCTCGTTTGTCGAAGTCGCTCATCATCGTCGAGTCGCCGGCCAAAGCTCGGACTCTGAAAAAATTTCTCGGCTCCCGCTACCAGGTTCTTGCCTCTGTCGGACACGTCCGCGACCTGCCCAAGAGCAGGCTCGGCGTCGATCCTGACAACAACTTCGCTCCCTCGTACGTCACGATCAAGGGCAAGGGCGACGTCATCAAAGAGCTGCGCAGCGCAGCCAAGAAGGCCACCCACATCTATCTGGCAACCGACCCCGACCGCGAAGGCGAAGCCATCGCCTGGCATCTGGCGGAGTTGCTCAAGCTGGCGCAACCGCAGCGAATCGAACTGCACGAGATCACGAAGAGCGCTGCACAGCATGCGCTCAAGCATCCCAGCCCGCTCAACACCGACCGGGTGAACGCACAGCAAGCGCGCCGCATCTTAGACCGCCTTGTCGGCTACAAGATCTCGCCGCTGCTGTGGCGCAAGGTTCGGGGAGGCCTGTCGGCCGGGCGCGTGCAGTCGGTTGCCGTCAAGCTCATCGTTGACCGCGAACGCGAGATCGCGGCCTTCACGAAACACAAATATTGGACCGTGTCCGCGACGCTATGGCCGCACGGTTACCACGATGCCTTGCACACCTTCCAGGCGGATCTCATCTCGGTGGCCGGCGCCAAAGTCAACCTGCCCGACGAGATAGCAGCCGCTGTCGGCACCAAGAGCGCCTACATCACGACCGCAGACGACGCGCATGCGCTCGCTGAGCGGTTGAAGAAGACTGCATTCTCGATCAGCGCGATCAAGCGCAGCGAGCGCCGTGATTTCCCGCGCAGCCCATTCACCACGAGTACCCTGCAGCAAGAGGCGTCACGGCGCCTCAAGTTGCGCGTGCGCAAGACGATGCAGCTCGCGCAGAGCCTGTACGAGGGCGTGGACACGGGTGAGGGTACCGTCGGTCTCATTACCTACATGCGCACCGATTCGACGCGCTTGTCTGAAATCGCCCAGATGATGGCGCGCGAGTACATCGTCGGTCGTTTTGGTGAAGAGTATCATGGCGGCCGTCAGTACAAGGTCTCCGAAACGGCCCAAGACGCCCACGAAGCGATCCGCCCGACCGACGTCAATCGCACGCCGGAGAGCATGGCGCAGTATCTGGATGCGCCGCAGCTCAAGATTTACCGGCTCATTTGGGAGCGCTTTGTGGCGAGCCAAATGTCGCCCGCCATCTGGGATCAGACGACGGTCGACATCAACGCCGGCGACTGTGCCTTCCGCGCCACGGGCAGCGTGCTCAAGTTCCCGGGCTATACCGCGATCTACGAAGAGACGCGTGACGAGGACGTCTCGGAAGAAGAGGAGCGTCGCAAACAGCTGCCGCCGGTCGAAGAAGGCCAGCAACTTGACCCGCGCGGGATCACACCCGACGAGCATGAGACCCAGCCACCGCCGCGCTTCACCGAAGCGAGCTTGGTCAAGACGCTTGAGGAAAAGGGCATCGGGCGACCCAGCACCTATGCAACGATCGTCGAAACGATTCAAGGGCGCGGTTACGTGCGTATGCTCGAGCGCCGCTTCGTGCCGCAAGAGATCGGCTTTGTGGTGACGGATCTGCTCGCGGAGCATTTCCCCGAAATCGTCAACGAGAATTTCACCTCCGAGATGGAGCGCCGGTTGGACCGGGTGGAGGAGGCGCAGGACGACTGGGTTTCGCTTTTGCGCGCCTTTTACACGCCCTTCGCGGCGGATCTCGTTCGCGCCGAAGAGCTTTTCCCGAAAGTCGAGCTCGAAGAAGATGAGACCGACGAGGTATGCCCAGCCTGCGCCAGGCCGATGAAGATCAAGACCGGCCGCTTTGGCAAATTTTTGGCCTGCTCGGGATACCCCGAATGCAAGACCACTAAGCCGATCGTCAAGGATTCGGGCGTCATCTGCCCGCGCGACGGCGGGCGTATCCTAGAGCGTCGCAGCAAACGCGGCCGGATCTTTTACGGCTGCGAGAAGTATCCGGCATGCGACTTCGTGGCGTGGGATACGCCCATCGTCGGGTCGCACTGCGCGGTCTGCGGCGCGTTTCTCGTGCGCAAACAAGGCCGCGCCGAAGGTCGGATCGTCTGCCCGGTGGACGGCAGCCACGAGCATGAGTATGTTGATCCGTCGCCGGCTGCGCTGGGGTCGGCCGGCACCATCGCGCCGCCGCCCGAGCAAGAACAAGAGGAACCCCCGCAAAAGCGTAGCGCCTGATGATCCGTCTGCGCGTGATCGGTGCCGGCTTGGCCGGCTGCGAGGCGGCATGGCAGGCAGCATCCCGCGGCGTCCACGTTGCGCTCTACGAGATGCGCCCAGCTGTGACCACGGGCGCGCATGTCACTGACCGGCTCGCCGAACTTGTCTGTAGCAATAGCCTGCGCGCTCTGTCGCTGGAAAACGCAGTCGGTCTTCTCAAGGAAGAGATGGCGCGGCTCGGATCGCTTGTCATCGCTGCCGCGCGCGCAAGCGCCGTTCCGGCAGGTGGTGCCCTTGCAGTCGACCGGGAGCGTTTTTCTTCCTTTATAGAGCAACGCCTCGCCGCGCATCCGCTCATTGAGCTCTACCGTGAGGAAGTGCGCCGGCTCGACGACGAAACGCCGACCATCGTCGCGTGCGGTCCGCTGGGCTCCGAGGCATTGGCGGCGGAACTAGCCCGCCTGTGCGGCAAACCGCAGCTTCATTACTATGATGCTGCGTCGCCCATTGTGGCGGCAGATTCGATCGATCGTTCCCTCGTCTTCGCCGCCTCCCGCTACGGCAAAGGCGGCGACGACTATTTGAACATCCCGCTCGACCGAGAGCAGTATCTCCAGCTCGTCGACGATCTTGTGACCAGTCCGAAGGCGCAGCCGCACGGTTTCGAAGCCGATCTGGCGGCGGGTGACGTGCCGTATTTCGAAGGCTGTCTGCCCGTCGAAGAAATGGCGCGCCGCGGGGCAGAGACGCTTCGCTTTGGGCCGCTGAAACCGGTCGGCCTCCAGGCCGGCAGAGTGGAGCGGCCATATGCAGTCGTCCAGCTTCGCCGCGAAAACGCCGCGGGGACTGCCTACAACATGGTCGGCTTCCAGACGCGGCTTACCTGGCCGGCTCAGAAAGCAGTCTTCGGCAAGCTGCCGGGCCTAGCGCATGCGGAATGGATCCGGCTTGGGGTGATGCACCGCAATACGTTTGTGGACGCGCCACGCGCGCTCAAGGCCGATCTCTCGCTGCGCAACGCAGCGCACGTGTTTTTGGCCGGCCAAGTCAGCGGCTGCGAGGGATACGTCGAAGCTGCTGCCACCGGCATCGTGGCGGCGGAAAATGCGTGCCGCCGGCTGCGCGGTATGAGCGAGTCGTTTGTGCCGCCGCCGACGACTGCGATCGGTAGCCTCATGGCGTACTTACGCGATGCTACGAGTCACGATTTCCAACCGCAGAACGTTTCATTTGCCTATATGACGCCGCTTGAGGCAGCCGTGCGCGACAAGCGCCAGCGCAGGCAACGTATGGCACAGCGCGCGCTCGAGCAGATCGACGCAATCGCAGCAGATTTGCAGGCACGTGGCGCCGCGCACGAAATCATCCCCGCATGATGCGCTCCACCACGATCTGCGCGGTGCTGCGCGATGGCCACCTCGCCATTGCGGGTGACGGCCAAGTCACCTTTGACAAAACGGTCATGAAGCACAAAGCGCGCAAAGTTCGGCGCATCGGCGACGGCAAGATCCTTGCCGGCTTCGCAGGCTCGGCAGCGGACGGGATCACGTTGCTCGATAAGTTCGAGAGCAAGCTGTCCGAGTTTCGCGGCAACCTCACCCGGGCCGCAGTCGAGCTCGCCAAAGAGTGGCGCACGGACCGCTACCTGCGCCGGCTGGAAGCGCTGCTCATTGTGGGTGATACGGAGCATCTCTTCGTTCTTTCAGGGACAGGCGATGTGGTGGAACCGGACGACAATGTTGCGGCCATCGGCAGCGGTGGTCCTTACGCCCAGGCAGCCGCTCAAGCGCTCCTCCAGAACACCACGATGACGGCCGAACAAATCGCCCGCGAGGCGCTGGCCATCGCCGCCCGCATCTGCATCTACACCAACAGCGATATTTCGGTCGAATCCCTGTAGACGAATCTAGGTCCAAAGACCCTCAAGACCGCCAGGGCTCGGTTATCGGGGCTAGCCGTCAACTTTTTGACCGTTGAGCGCAGGATTAAGGTGGGCTTAATTATGAATTGCCGCCTTGCCAGCGATCTTAGCAGGGCTGGCAACCGCGCGTACGTCTTAGCGTGCAACGCTCCGACGCGCGAGTCTTGTCATTGAAGAAAGGGTCGCTATGTTAGCAAAAAGCATACTGCGTGCTGGCATCCTGACGATCTTGGTGTTGGCCTCCCAGGCAACGTGGACACTGGCAGGCACAACCGGTGCCATCACCGGCAACGTCTGGCTCGCAGACGGAACGCCCGTCGCAGCCGCGCGAGTCACAGCAACAGCTCCTTCTGAAACAGCAAACGCCCTCTCGGATGCCCACGGGCACTACGGGTTCCTCTCGCTTGCTCCGGACACGTATAAGGTGACCGCGAGCAAAGAGGGTTACGAAACAGTTCAACAGATTGGCGTCACCGTTTTGGCCGATCAAGTACAAACGGCCAACCTGGTAACCAATAAAGCCGTCGCGACAATAGGCAAAGTAACGGTCTTGGGATCCGCGACTGCGCTTGTCAGCAAGAGTCAGACTGCAAACGTCTACGCAGTCAACGCAGCGCAGTTGACAGCGGTGCAGGCGGCGGGCGGCGGCAACAACATGGAGAACGCGTATTCCGCCCTCGACATCGTCCCCGGCATCTATCACTTCCTCAGCAACGCGGGTTGGGGACAGACGCTGTTCATCCACGGCGGCAACTACACCGAGGTGGGATATGAATATGACGGCGTTCCAGTCAACCGCGCATTCGATCAGTACAACGGCGATACGCTCTCAAGTTTGGGCAACCAGCAGGTGCAGGTTTATACTGGCGGCGCTCCTGCAAGCTCATCGTCCTCAACCGTTTCGGGTTTCATCAACCAGGTGATCAAGACCGGAACCTATCCAGGCTATGCAAATCTAGACTTTGCGGTAGGTTCACCCAGCTTATGGAATGGTGAAAAATTCGAAATAGGCGGCGCGGCGCCGGATCGCATGATCACCTATTACGCCGGCGTCTCGAATTACTCACAAGGTATCCGGGTCATCGACAACTTCAACGGCGGGCAAACGAACGGACCTTTTACGAATCCGTCGATTTACCCGACGTTCAGCAACGCCACACCATTCGGCTTCGGATACGCGGAGGGGACGATCCCGTATTGCAATCCCGACGGTACCTACCCCATCCCGAATGCGAACACCAACGCCGGATGCTATGCTCGGGGACTGCCCCAGCACATGAACGTCGGTATCGGATTCAGCACAACCCCGGCCCAGATCTATGACCATGAGGGAGTTGTCAATCTTCACTTCGCCGTACCACACCCGCACGACGGCAGCCGCGACGACATTCAGGCGCTCTACAGCGGCTCGTACCTCGTGCAACGGTATTACAGCAGCACGAATGATGCAGGCGGACTCGCGAACGTCAATTTCATCACCGGCGGCTTCGTTGCACCTGCCCCTGTGTGGCCAGATGGCTTTGCGTGGCCGGACGGCACTACGTTTGGGCAAGGCGTGAGCTTTGTGCCCGGCGGCGGGAACAATAACTCCAACCTTAGCAACATCCGGTACCTGTTTCCACAGTCTCCGACGAACCGCGCCCCCGACTCACAGCTCCCTCTCAATCAGCGCGACGGAGAAGCAGTGGGCGTGGGAATAGGCAAGCTGCAATACACGCACAACATGGGCTCAAACGCCTTCCTCCGCGTCTTCGGCTATTCGCTGTACTCTGACTGGCTGCAGAACGCGCCAAACAGCGCGATTTATTACTACCAGATCGGTTTGGGGCAGCTGGGAAACATCATCGCCGCGCCGGACTATGAACTGTCAACTCATACTTTCGGTGGCGAGTTGCAGTTCCAAGATCAGATCAACGATAGAAACCTCATCAACTTTACGACCAATTACGCGACCGCCCATTCGCTACGGTACAACAATCGCGAATGGCTCAATAGCAGCGGCACGCGTGCCACCGTGTTGTCAGATGCGAATGGCAATTGCTACGCGCTCACCGGCGGTGCGGACCCCAATGATCCAACCCTGCCCCCGATCGTCACTGGTGCCCAAACGTTCTGCGATTATTCGCATGCGCAGGGCTCGTTTGGCAATCCCACTCGTGGCGGCGCTCCGATAACCGGTGCTGCCGCGGCGGCAGGAGCCAGCTGGAAAGTCGCGTTCCTCGGTCCTACTGGCACGTACAACACCGTGAAACCCCGATTCATAACAACGGGACTTTCAGATCAGTTCAGAGCCAGCAACCGGCTGCTTTTGAACGTCGGCATCCGCTTCGAAAACTACAACTACGACCTTTCGAACATGAACACGCCCGATAACAACTTCTGGTTCCATGCTGCTGCGCAGGAGTATTGCTACGACCCGTCTACCGGGCAGCCGGTTCGGCGGCCGCTGCTGCCGAGCCAGACTCCCCCGGCTGCTCCGTGGACGGACACGTTCTGTCCCACGAGCCCTGTTACAGGGCAGCCGACGGTTCACCCCGATGGCATGAACGGGCATTTGCTGTTCACAAACGTGATCAGCGGTGCCATCAATCACAGCGAATGGCTGCCACGTTTTGGCGGTACCTATACGATCAACGACAACCAGGTTATTCGCTTTAACTACGGTCGGTATGCCCAGCCCGTTGAGACGGCCTTCACCCAGTACGCGTACGCACCGGGCGCTGGTCACAATGCCGCCGCGTTCAACTTCGTTAACTTCTGGGGTCTTGGATTCACGACTCCGCGTCACGACTTGCCGCCGATTACCGCCAATAACTACGACTTCTCGTTTGAACAGCGGCTGCCCAGAAGCGACGTCTCGTTCCGGTTGACCCCATTCTTCCGGTCATCACATGGCGAATTTGGGACCGTCTCACTTGGTCCGAACTTCGCCAGCGGCTATCCGTACGCCAACGAGCAGGTCCAGGGTATCGAGTTTCAGACGCAAGCGGGCAATCCAGCTGTTAACGGATTGTCGGGGCTGATGTCATTTACGTACACGCATGCAACGATCAAGTTGACCGCCACGCCAACCGGTCAAAATGCTATTGACGTTTTGAACGGCTACGTAGACGCATACAACGCCCTCACCGCGGGTGGCAACGTCCAAGGGCTGAAGGGAGCGCCTTGCTATAACAATAGCGAGATCACGACAGCCAACCCATTCGGCGTTGCGGCACCGGGCGAGTGTGTTGTGTCGGGCAGCAGCATCGCACTCGGGCCGGGTGCTACGGGCGGAACGATTATCAACCCGTACTTCTTTGGTGCCTCCCAGGCGCGACTCGATCGCAGCGGCACCTACCTGCCGTATCAAACATTCCCCAACAATCCGCTCGACGCGAATTCTTCCAACACCTGGCCATACTTATTCTCTGGCTATGTGTCGTACAAGCGCAACAAGATCACGTTTACTCCAACATTCTCATTACAGTCTGGGGATAGATACGGCGGTCCGACCAGCATCATCGGGTACGACCCGAGAACCTGTTTGCAAAACCAAGGCCCGTTGGGCGCGGGCGTTCCAACCGGCAATCCAGGTAAGGCGAACTTCGCATCGTGCCAGGGTTCGCTGGTCACGGGCGGCGTGCTCGCGATTCCGAACCCGACGACCGGCTCGTTCGATTCTGTCGGTCAGTACACCGAACCGTGGACGCTCAACATCAACGCCCAGATATCGGCGGAGCTCAGTCCTATGGTAACCGCTCGACTGGTCATGGCGAACGTCCTCAATAAATGCTTCGGCGGCTCGTCCACTCCTTGGAGCAAGGCCTTCCCGCCGGGTAACCAAACGTGCTTCTATGGTGGGAACGGTCTCGCCGTGTCGAACTTCTGGAACGGAACGGGTCCAAACGACCCGATAGGAAACGTCGCCCCGCCGATACCGCAGTTCTCAACGCCCTACCAACCCGAGCCGTACGGCGCTGGCTTCAACCCGTTCCAAATGACATTCCAACTACAATGGAAACTCTAGTCTTCAGCCATTCTTACAACGACGTGGGGGGG
>JALYZV010000157.1 GCA_030948685.1 Vulcanimicrobiota bacterium
TGCACGAAGCGGTGCACGCGGCTCGCCAAGCGCTGCTCAAGCCGGTCGAAGGCACCATGCTCTCGGTCGCATCGGCCGCGGCAGATGCTGCTTTCAAAGCCGGCGTGCAGGAGCAAAACTTCTACACCGTGTTGCATGTCGTCGTCAATGCATCAAATGAAGCGCTCGAGAAGACGCCGGAACAGCTGCCCGTGCTCAAAGAGGCCAAGGTTGTGGATGCGGGCGGCCAAGGATTGGTTTACTTCCTGGAAGGCCCGTTGCGCATGTTGCCCGGCCGTGCTCCGTACAGAACCGCCTTCCCGCGCCGACCGGTTCGGCGCACGACGTTTACCGCGCGTCAAAAAGTCGAAGAACACCGGTTTTGCACCGAGTTCGTTCTGTCCACCGGCAGCATGCCGGCGCACAAACTGCGCAGCATTCTCGCGGATCACGGCGACTCCCTCATCGTTGCTTCAGGCGAAGGTGCGCTGCGCGTGCACATCCACACGGACTACCCGAATAAGGTGATGGACCTGGCGCGCGCGTACGGCGAAGTCTCAAAGACCAAAGTCGACAACATGGAAGAGCAGCATAACGTCTTGCTGGTTGATCGCGAATCAAAGCCGCGAGGCATCGTGTGCGTCGTTCCCGGCGACGGCTTCGCCAAGATCTGCAAAGAGCTGGGCGCAGACGTGACCGTCATCGGTGGCGCAACGATGAATCCTTCGGTGAAAGAGCTGGTCGTCGCCGTCAACAAAGTGCTGGCGCCGGTTGTCTATCTGTTCCCCAACGACCACAACGTCATTGCAGCCGCACAATCGGTGCAGGCGCTCAGCCAGCGGCGCGTTGTTGTCGTGCCCAGCCGCAGCATCGCCGAAGGCATCGCTGCGCTCTTCGGTCTGCTTAACCAGCCGATCGACGAGCCGCACGACCCCTCTGCGCTTGTGGCAGGCTCAACGCTGGTTGCTAGTGGGTCGATTTTCCGTGCCGGGCGCGATGCAACGTTGCGCGGCGTCGCGGTGAAGCGCGGCGAGCTTATGGGAGCGCTGGACACCCGCGATGGCCAGAGCGAGCAGATCGTGAAGGGCCCGCATGCGAGCGCGATCGCTGCCGCTTTGGTGGGTGATGCCGGTGTTCCCAGCGCGTCGCTCATCACGCTCTATTATGGAAGCGTGCGCAAGCTCAAGGATGCGGAAACGGTGGCGGAGGCTTTACGGGCCGCCTATCCAAACACGGCGGTCGAGGTATACTATGGCGGGCAGCAATCGTCCGACTATGTGATAAGCGTTGAACGATAGAGACATTTGCGTCGCGATCGACGCCATGGGCGGCGACCACGCGCCCGATGAGATCGTGCTCGGGGCGCTTGAGGCCGCGCGCACCCTGGAATGCCGCATTGCGCTCGTCGGTGACCAACAGCACGTTGAGCAGATCGCGGCCAAAGCCGGCGAAACGCCCGCCAACGTCTTCTTCGTGCACGCCGACGGTGCGGTGGCAATGAACGAAGCGCCTGCCGCAGCGGTGCGCCGTGGCCCCAGCACGTCGATGGGTAAAATGGTCGATCTCGTCCGCGACGGTACCGCGCAGGCCGCCTTCTCCGCAGGCAACAGCGGCGCGTTCCTTGCTATTGCGACGATTCGGCTTCGCACATTGCCGGGCATCGCGCGGCCGGCGATTGCAACTGCCTGGCCCGCGCGCAAGGGACCGATGCTGTTGCTTGACGCCGGCGCCAATGTCGACTGCCGTCCGGATTGGCTCGCGCAGTTCGCGATCATGGGCAGCGCGTATGCACGCTCCGTGCTGGGCATCGAGTCACCCAAAGTCGGGCTCCTCTCGGTGGGTGAAGAAGAGGGCAAAGGAAACGCGCTGACCGAGGCTGCATTTCCGCTGCTCGCCGCCGCACCCATCGATTTCGTCGGCAATGTTGAGGGGCGCGATCTCTTGCTGGGTCAAGCCGACATCATCGTCTGCGACGGCTTTGTGGGCAACGTGGCGCTTAAACTTGCGGAAGCGTCGGGCGAATATTTCTTCGGTGTGTTGCTCGAGGAGTCGCTCTCGAGCGCGCGCGGCAAGATCGGGTTGCAGATTCTTAAACCCGCACTGCGAGCGCTGCGCAAGCGCTTCGACCACCGCGAATACGGAGGAGCGCCGCTGCTGGGCGTGCGCGGTATCTGCCTGATCGGTCACGGCAGCGCTGACGCCCGCGCAATCGGCAGCGCGTGTCGAGCAGCATTGCGCGCGGTTCATCAGGATCTGGTGGGT
>JALYZV010000007.1 GCA_030948685.1 Vulcanimicrobiota bacterium
GCTCCATCAAGCTGCCCGAGGGGGTGGAGATGGTGATGCCCGGCGACAACGTGCGGATGGACGTGGAGCTGATCACGCCGATTGCCTGTGAGGAAGGCTTGCGCTTTGCCATCCGCGAGGGTGGCCGTACGGTCGGCGCCGGTGTCGTCACTAAGGTGACCGAGTAGTGGCGAAAAAGGAAAACCGCGTCATCCTCACGCTGGCGTGCGGAGACTGCAAGCGGCGCAATTATACAACGACGAAAAATCGCCAGAACACGAGTGCTCGCCTGGAACGGCGTAAGTATTGCCGCTGGTGCCGCAAGCATACGGGCCATAAGGAAACGCGCTAATGAAGCAACGGACAGTGAAGCAACGGACCTTCAGGTCCGTTTTAGGTCCCTTTTAGGGCGGTAGCTCAATTGGTAGAGTAGCGGTCTCCAAAACCGTTGGTTGCAGGTTCGAGTCCTGTCCGCCCTGCCAGACCAGCCAAGGGAATGACGTGTCGCGAATATATTCGCGACGAAGGAAGAATAGTGAAAGGCATGACAGCGTCGGTGAACGGATCCGGAAACCGGCCCGAGCCCAAATCGAAGGCTGCGGAAGGCCGCGCCCTGGATCGCGAGAAACGCTGGCGCGAATTTCTCTCCGGCTTTCGCGCAATTGTCTCGGAGATGAAGCGCGTCACCTGGCCAAGCCGCGAAGAGTGGGTATCGGCGACGATGGTTGTGGTGGGCCTGGTTGTGATTGTCGCCCTGTGGACGCGCTTGATCAGTTTCTTTGCCGAGTTTGTGTTCAAGACCGGTGGTTGAGGCCGTGACAGAAGAAACAGAGCATATGATCGATCAAGTTGCCCTTGCCGCGCCGGAAGAGATCGGCATTTCTTCGGACCCGGATCGCAAGTGGTTCGTCATCCACACCTACTCGGGATACGAGAACAAGGTAAAAGCCAATCTCGAACGCCGCATCAAGTCGATGAGCATGCAAGAGTTTGTTTACCGTGTGCTCGTACCGACTGACAAAGAAGTCGAGTTCAAAGAAGGCAAGCGGCGCGAGGTCGAAAAGAAGGTCTATCCGGGCTACGTGCTCGTCGAGATGAAGATGACCGACCAGTCCTGGTACGTCGTACGCAACACACAGGGAGTAACCGGTTTTGTCGGCTCGCCGGGTGCGGGCGAGAAACCGCTGCCGCTGGCGGACAAAGAAGTCAAGACGATCCTCAAGCAGATGGGCATTGAAACGCCCAAGCTCAAGATCGACTTCAAGAAGGGCGATCGAGTCAAGGTGACGTCCGGGCCGTTCTTCGATTTCACCGGCACGGTCGATGAAATCGATGCGCAAAAGGAGCGTCTGCGCGCGCTCATCTCCATCTTCGGGCGCGAGACCCCGGTCGAGCTCGAGTTCTATCAAGTCGAAAAGGTATAAACGTGGCAAAGAAAGTTCTCACAACGATCACCCTGCAATGCCAGGCCGGCAAAGCGACCCCTGCCCCGCCGGTGGGTCCGGCATTGGGCCAGCACGGCATCAACATCATGGAATTTTGCAAAGTATACAACGAGCGCAGTGCAAGCCAAGCCGGGCAGATCATTCCGGCGGTTATCACGGTGTACGAAGATCGCTCGTTCACCTTCATCTTAAAAACGCCACCCGCGTCGGAGCTGATCAAAAAAGCGGCGGGCGTTGAGAAGGGCTCCGGCGAGCCCAATCGCACGAAAGTCGGCAAGATCTCGCCGCAAAAACTGCGCGAGATTGCGCAAGCCAAGATGGCCGACCTGAACGCGAACGATATCGAATCGGCGATGAAGGTCGTGGCGGGCACCGCGCGCTCGATGGGCATTGAGGTCGAATGAGCATGAAGAAGCACGGCAAGAAATACAACGAGAGCCTCAAGACGCTCGGCGAAGAGCGCCTCAAGGATGCAACCCGCGCGATTGAAGCAGTCAAAGCGACGGCCAAGGCGAAGTTTGACGAGACCGTCGAGGTGCACATTCGGCTGGGCATCGACATGAAGAAAAGCGAGCAGAACGTGCGTGGCACGGTCGTGCTGCCGCACGGCACCGGCAAGAGCAAACGGGTTATCGTCTTCGCCAAGGGCGAGAAAGCGCGCGAAGCGCAGGAAGCCGGCGCGGATATCGTCGGCGATCAGGACTTGATCGAGCGCATCAAGGGTGGTTGGAACGACTTCGATATTGCGGTCGCGACACCGGACATGATGGGTGCAGTTGGATCCAGTCTGGGCAAAATTCTTGCCCAGCGGATGCCCAACCCGAAGGTTGGCACCGTCACGCAAAACCTCAAGCAAGCCGTTGGCGAGATTAAGGCCGGCAAGATCGAGTACCGGCCTGATAAGGCAGCTGTCATTCACGTCATCATCGGTAAGGCGTCGTTTAGCAACGAGGCGCTGCTGGATAATTTCAGTACGCTTATGGATGCCATCGTGCGTGCAAAGCCGGCATCGGCCAAGGGTACATACCTCAAAAGTATCACCGTAGCAACCACCATGGGTCCAGGGGTCAGGGTGGATCCAACGAGGTTGAAGACAGCAGCCTAACGAAACAAGCGTCTGAACGAACGGACGATATCTGAACGAACGGACGATATCTGAATTAACGACGAAATCTGAAGCAACGGACCTTCAGGTCCGTTTTCATCCGATGACCGCAGGTCGCGGCGCTCGTCGCCGCGCGAAACCGTAAGGGCCTGCCGAGGAAGCCACCGGCCCGCATGCCGGCGTCAATGAAGCAACGGACCTTCAGGTCCGTTAAGGATTTGCGAGCGCTTTCTCCCATCGGAATGGAGAAAGCGTTCTGCTTTAAGGACAGAGTATGCCAACCGAACGAAAAAACGAGAGCATCAAGGAGCTGCAAGCCCGCGTCGCCGCGAGCCCAAACTTCTTTCTGACGGACTACCGCGGGCTTAGCGTGGGGGAGCTGCGCACGCTGCGCGTGGCGCTGCGCAAGAGCTCAGCCGAGTATGCGGTCATTAAAAACACGCTCTTTGGCAAGGCGATTGGCGAGGACCGTTTGGCCGAACTGCGGTCAGTGCTCGAGGGGCCGACAGCCGTGGCCTTTGCCGGCGATGACCCTGTTGCTGCGGCGAAGGCGCTCGTCCAGTTCGCACACGAGTCAAAGAAGCTGCGCATCAAGGCCGGCATTATCGATGGACTATTCTACGATGTGGGCAAGGTCGAGGCGCTCTCCAAAGTGCCAACGCGGCACGAGCTGTATGCAAAGCTCGTCGGTTCAATCAAGTCCCCGCTCTACAGACTTCACAACGTCTTGCACGGCACGAAGCGCAAGCTGGTGCTCGCCCTGCGCGCTCTCGAACAGAAGAAGTCCGAAGCAACTTCAGCCCCGGCGTAATCACCGGCGCGAATTCACTCGCGCCATGATGAAAGGAACGAACAGACACCATGGCCATCGCGGAAATTATCGAACAGATAGACAAGCTAACCGTCCTCGAACTGCATGAGCTCGTGCAGACGCTCGAGGAGAAATTCGGCGTGTCTGCAGCTGCGCCGGTCGCTGCGGCTGCTGCACCCGGCGGCGCCGGAGCCGCGGCTCCGGCTGAGGCCAAGACCGAGTTTGACGTCCATCTTATCGCGGCCGGCGAGAAAAAGATCAACGTCATCAAAGCGGTACGCGAAGTCGTCTCGGGCTTGGGGCTCAAGGAAGCCAAAGACCTCGTCGAGGGTGCTCCCAAGCCGGTCAAGACCGGCGTCACCAAAGACGAGGCAGCCGCAATCAAAGCGAAGCTGGAAGAGCAAGGCGCGACCGTCGAGGTCAAATAGCCGTACTGTTGCTCATACGGAAAACAAGGAGCGGTCGAAAATCGACCGCTCTTTTGTCATGTGTTGCCCAAGCGACGGATCACACGCCGCTCAGCGTCAGCCGCGCATCGGAACCTCTGGCTAATCGAAGCCCCGTTTCGGGCGCCGTCCTCGACGACCAGCGGGCGAACCGGGCGGGATCGCTGCTAAAGTATGTTTCGATGCGCTTAATGCGGTCTTTGGTTGCTGGGTGGTCCTGTACGTACTGCTCGAAGCCCACGTCGCCGTAGAGCTTCTCGAGCTTTTGGAAGAACCAGACCATCGCCCAGGGGTTGTAGCCGGCCTTGCCCGCCAGGATAACGCCTTCGTGGTCCGCCTGATATTCTTGCTGCCGGTTGAAGTTGAGATATCCGTAATTGGCGAGCAGCTGCGCAACGTTGAACGTGTTTGCGGCGCCCTGGGAGTGCACGAAGATGCTCATAATGCCGAACGCGAGATTCAGCGTTTGGGCTTGGCGGATCCTATTCATGACGTGGCCCAAAACGATGTGCCCCGTTTCGTGACCGACGACGCTGGCCAACTCCGCCTCATTCCCCGCATTCTTGAGCAAAGCCTCATTGACGTAGACCCAGCCCCCGGGAACGGAGAAGGCATTGGCCCGATCGCCTTTCACGATGACGAAGTTCATCGGCCACCAATGTGGCTGCGCCGCCGCCGAAATCTTGGCGCCCACGGATCGAAGCACGGGGTAATAGGGCGAAAAGGTGAGGACGTCGCCTTTTTTTTGCTCGTCGCTAAAGACTTGCTGACCGATCTGGCGCTCCTGCGCGTGATCGTCGGCCTGCGCTGCCGTAGCAAAGGGCGGCGCCGCCAGGGCCGCCCCCGTCGCGCAGACGCCACATATCCACGTCCGGCGGGAGAACTTCGCTGTATCCATCATCTCTGTAACGTACCCCGACGGGGCAAGAGTTTCACATGAGCAACCGAACTCAGGCGGCCAAGATGCCGAAGCAAGCGCCCATATTGGGACTGTTCGCCGCCAGCTTGATGCTGCTTGCCACTGGCTGCAGCAAGGTGGAGGTCTCGAAAACCGGCCTGGGCCACGGCCAGCCCGGCAACCTCCGGATGTCGACGCGTCGGTTCGACAATCTGAACACCGTGGTTTCCGCTGGCGGCAGTTCCGTCTACCTTTCATATCTGTGGGGAGCGTTCTTATTCATCGCCGACGACAGGATGAACCTGATCCCTGAGTTGGCGACCCAGATCCCAACCCAGGCCAACGGCGGCATCAGCCGCGACGGGTTAACCATTACCTATCATCTGCGACACGGTGTCCGATGGCACGACGGCGCACCGTTTGCTGCCGACGACGTGATCTTCAGTTGGCACGCAATCATGAACCCGAAGAACAACGTCATCACCCGGCTTGGATATGACAAGATCGCTTCGATGACAGCGCTCGACCCCTATACGGTGCGGGTCAGGCTCAAGCAACGCTACGCTCCCGCCGTGGTGAGCTTTTTCGGACCGGGCGAAGTCCCATTCGTCATCCTGCCCAACCATCTGCTCGGCAAACTGCCAGACATTAACCGAGCTTCGTACAATCTCAAGCCTGTCGGCACCGGTCCGTTCGTGATTGATTCATACGACCCGGCCAGCGGCGTGATGCTGAGCGCCAACCCCGCATATTGGCGCGGCCAACCCAAGCTGCATCGCATCGAGTACCGGATCGTTCCGGATGCCAACACCGAAATGGTCATGCTTCGTACCGGCGAGCTCGACGCAGCGACTCTGTCTGATGCTCATGCGCAGGAGCTTGCAAACACACCTGGCATCGCTATCGTGAGCGAGCCCGCGCCGCAAGATACATTTCTCTCTTTGAACGTCCGTCATGCGCCGCTGGATGACGTTCGTGTTCGCCGCGCCATCGCCATGGCGATCGACCGTCAGTTCTTTGTCCATGCTTTCCAGCATGACATGGGATCGGTCGCGAAC
>JALYZV010000010.1 GCA_030948685.1 Vulcanimicrobiota bacterium
GCTGATCGATCTTGCCTGATGCACCCAACGTCGTCTTCGTCTGCAGCACGTCGCTGGAGGTCGACGGTGGCTCGTCGGGCCAGAACCATTGGCGGCCGAAGATGAAATCGTCCCAGCCTTTGGGCGAGTAGCTCGTCTGCTGACGCGTCACGTAATAGGCCGCCTGGCCGCCTTGCACTGGGGAACCAAACAAGTACTCGCCCGATGCCGATGCGGCGACCGTGTCGCCTGGATACGCGATCTCCTTGTCCAGCGTGAGCGTGACCTTAAAGTTCGGCGGCTTAAATTCAGCCACGCGGAAATCGCCGTTGATGACGAAGCCACGCGTCGACTTGGCGCGCACGTTGTAGTAGCCGAGTGGTTGGTTTGTGCGCAGCGGCACCTCGAACGAGAACATCCCGTAGCCGTCAGTCGTGTGCACGCCCAAGTCAGCCTTCTCCCCGTTGGGACCTATAAGCGACAGGTGATAGCGAGCTGCGCGATCCTGTCGCAGCACACCGTCCGCGAGGAAATAGGCAGCGCAGGTCAGCCAGGCTTTCTCTCCCGGTTGATAGAGCTGGCGATCCGAAAAGATGGATCCGCGCGATTCTGGCTGGCCGCTGTTCCAACCCATGGAGACGCCGTATCCGTAGCTGCCGCTGTAGGGCTGCGTGCGCGCAAACGCCCAATCGTTACCCTCGTGTGCAACGGCGAGCAGATTCGGCCCGCCATAGCTGCCGACGTTGCCCGTGATGCAGCGCGCCATCGCATCGGCGCTCAGCCAGTACGTGCCGGTTGTATCGGTGATTCCGCTAGCGCAAGGCGTGACCGGCGGCCTGGTGTCCGCGTAGAGTTTGGATGGGTAGACGTCGATCGTCGCTCCGGCGACTTTTGATCCATCAGAAAGATGCTGCACGCGCACGAGCCCCTGCGTGGGGAACCACTGCGCGAAGACGCCGAGGTTCGTCAACTGCACGAGACCGAAGTATTGTTGATAGGGCTCGCCCCTCTGATTCGTGGCGGCGGTCGCGCCGTAGGCGAGCATGCCCGTGGGAGCATTGAGTTTGTCGCGCAACGCAATGGTCGTGGTGAGCACTTGATTCGTCTTCACGTGAAGGTTGACGGTCGGCCACGAGCCGTGCGACGGAAGGAGGCCAGTTCCAGAGCTGTCCGGGGCCGCCGACTCCGCGTACACCAAATCCTTCGGCTGCACGATCTTGTACGCAACTGAGTACTGGTTGTTTGGAATATTGACCGACGCGATATTCAGTTGCAGGTTGTCGTCGGCGGGAAATATATTCAGGCCTTCGGGCATCCAGAAGTTGGGGGTAAAGTCGCCGGTTGAGAGCACCGCTCGCGCCGGTTTGTCCAGCGTCTGCCCGAATTTGTCGGTAAGCCCAGGATGAATCGTGATCGTGTATTTGGTTGCAGGTGTCAGCCAGGAGGGGTTAATGTACACGCTGTTGTCGCCGTCAGAAACTTCCCACAAACCCGCGGTGCTCAGGGGTGTCGGAGCAATGGACAGATTCTTCGGCACGGATTCAGCCACCAGCGGATTGTTGAAGGCGAGCAACGGCCGCCCACCGACAAAACGGCTCACGCTTTCGGCATCACGATCCAGGCCCGAGAACGTAAGCGGGCTGAAGGTGACGATCGAACCGTCAAACTCGTGGGCGCTTGCGAGGTTGCCGCGCGCTGGCCGAAGCCCGGGCGCGATTTTGAGATCGTAGTGGGTGGCTTTGGCGAGGCTCTGCTTGGGCGTAATCTTGTAGACCCAGTTGCGCGTCGAGGCATCATAGCGATACTGCGGCTGATCCTCGTCACTGGGCGACGGTGTTTCGCTTACGTCGAGCGTCGCCGTCACCGGTACTTTCGCCTTGCTCTTCGCGTCGACGAGTGCAATGTGATCGGCCAGCGACTGCACGTCGAGCTCGACATTGGAGCGGAATTGCAGCATTGGATTTAAACCCGCGGGGCCCGAGCCGTCGCCCACCGCAGGCAGACCTTTGATATCGATCGGCGCAGTTGTAAACGTCCACGAAAGATCACGATCGAGTTTATGGCCTTTTAGATCGGAGAGGCCGGCTTTGAGCGTTACCTGAACGCGCGTCGCAAGCGGCAATGCCTCGTCTTGTTGAAAGCCGACCATTTTTGGGGTGAGGAACCGAAAGCGCCCTGCCAGCGGTGGTTCAATGACAAAGTGCGCCAGCTTGGATTGCTGCGCCGGATCTTCGAGCGCTTGCAACGGAATCAGCGGGTAGGCAAAGATCGCGCGGATCTGCGCCAATGTCCTCACCTCTCCTCGAGGACTGATCTGGGCGATCCACGTTTCCACTTTCGGCGAAGGCAGCGGTGAGACGTCGGGCAGGGCCTTCGGCGGATTGCCGCCTTTGACGGTCGCGCAGGATGAAGCTGCAACGAACGCAACTCCAAGCACGAGCGAATACAGCAGAGCCTGAACTGCCCTGGGCACTGGTCGCATCATTTGCCTCCGCACACAAATGTACGGCGCGAGCCGCTGCGGACCTTTAGCGCTGCATGAACCTGCCACGCGTACCCGAACTCCTCGAACATGTTGCTCAGGCGCCGGCTCGCGCTGTCGTTGGTGACCATTGTACTGATTGCGACCGCCGTTCGGTTGACGCCCTATCTCGCCCCAATAAACGCACACGATATCGCGCAGCATGGCCAGGCGGTCGAATTCACCGACCGCAACGGCTTGGCGCTGGGCACCATCCTCACACGCGACCAAGAACATACCGTAGCAGTACCGTTGCAAGCGGTCGCAGCGAGCTTTCGCCAGGCAATCATCGCTGCCGAGGACAGCCGTTTCGCTCGCCACGGTCCGGTCGATTACCAAGCCATGGCGCGTGCCGCATGGCAGGCGGTCACCGCGCGAAAGATCGTCAGCGGTGCATCGACCATCAGCATGCAGCTGGCGCGCATGATCCGGCCCTCGCCGAGCACGCTGGCGGGCAAACTGGCACAAATCTGGACAGCCTGGCGCATCGCCGCCGGCATGAACCGCGACGAGATCCTGGCGTCATACATCAACCGGATACCGATGGGCGGCAACGTCTACGGCGTCGAGGCTGCTGCGCGAACCTACCTGGGTCTTCCAGCCCGGCAGCTCGATGTAGCGCAGGCGAGCTTGCTGGCTTCGATCCCCAACGATCCGAGCGGCTTATACCCGTACGAGCATTGGCGGGCGCTCAAAGCTCGCCAGGCATACGTGTTGGACCGCATGCGCAAGGCTGGCGATATTTCGGCCGCTATGGCCCAGCGAGCGGCGACGGAAGAAATTCTGCTGCGGCCGCGAGGCGAAGGCATCGTTGCGGCGCCGCACTTTCTTTTTTGGCTCGCCGCGCAACTCCCCGACGGCACAGCCAAGGTCCGGACGACGATCGACCGCAGTCTGCAGCGGTTCGCTGAAGCGCAGGTCACCCAAGTCCTTGGCCAGCTGACTTCCCGTAACGTTCACCATGCAGCTGTCATCGTCATCGACAACCACACGGACCAAGTGCTCGCCTACGTCGGATCACCCGACTATTTCTCTGAAGCGCAGATGGGTCGCAACGACGGCGTGCAGGCGCTGCGTCAGCCCGGGTCCGCACTGAAGCCGTTCCTCTATGAGTTGGCGCTTGAAAATCGAACGGTTCGTCCTAATACCATCCTGGCAGACGTACCGACGCACTACGCGCTGCCGGGTGGCATGCTTTACAGCCCGGTCGACTACAATGGAACGTATCAAGGACCGGTGCGCCTGCGTCTGGCGCTTGCAAACTCGCTCAACGTGCCGGCAGTCCGCGTGCTCTCGATGGTCGGCATATCCAGCTTCCTCGATCGCCTGCATGTGCTCGGTTTCTCGCATCTGACACATTCGCCAGACTATTACGGCCTCGGATTGACGCTCGGCGGTGGCGAGGTGAGCTTGTGGGAGCTGACGCGTGCATATCTGACGTTGGCTCACGAGGGGCAGACTGACGATCTGGAAGCGATGCTCGGCCAAAAGCACGAAGACCGGGATCAGCACGCAAGCCGGATCGGCGAAGCGAGCGCGTGGGGGCTCGTGACCGACATTCTGGCTGACTCGCACGCGCGAGCCAAGGCGTTCGGTGTCGGCTCAGTGCTCGATTTGCCCTTTCCGGCCGCGGTAAAGACGGGCACGTCTTCGGATTTCCGAGATACCTGGACGGTTGGCTTCACGCGCGATTATACGGTCGGCGTTTGGGTCGGAAATTTCAACGGCGATCCGATGCGAAAGGTATCAGGCGTCACGGGCGCGGCGCCATTGTGGAACCGCATCATGTTGCATCTCCACGAAAATCGCGATCCGGAGGCATTTACCGCTCCGGCAGGCTTGCAGCTTGAGCCGATGTGCGCCGCAACCGGGCTGCGCCCGCGCACTGGCTGCACCACCGTCGTCTACGAGTACCTGTACCCTCAAGATATGGCGGCATACTCCCAGCCGCAGGCGCAGCTCGTGCTCGCGCCAGAGTATGACGAGTGGCTGACACGACAAGAGGCCGTACCGCCGCGCCAGCGCTTTAAGATTCTCTTCCCGCATGACGGCGATGTCTTTGTGCGCTATCCCGACCAAGGTGCTTTTGCGCCCGAGCCGCAGGTGTTGGAGTTTCAGACGTCTGCTCCGCACGACCGGGCTGTGGGCTTTTGGCTCAACGGACGCAGGCTGGACGTCGCCGCCGGACCCGCCTTTTGGAATATTCATCCAGGGAAGTGGACGCTCACGGCGCTGCGTCATGGTGATCGCGATTCGATCACGTTCGTCGTGATCGAAGGCAAGACGCGCCCGCTGCGCCGCGGTTTTTCCCTCTCGCTTTAACCTTCCAGGTCTCCGCGCCTATACGACTCGACTTCTTCGCGTAGAGACCCCGCACTCAAGCCAACCTCGATAACCAGTTGTGCAGTTGCAACGATCAGCACGAAGCCGCCGAGAAGAACGATGGTCGGCCCAATCCAATGGAAGCTGACGGGAATGAATGGGCTCAGCGCCAGCACGACGCTTGAAGTCAAGAACAGAACGATCGCGACGTAGTAGCCCCAGAGCCCATTGCGGGTCAGTTCCGCTCTGCGGAGCTGACGATCGATTCGGTTGTCGATAATGACGATAACCCCCGCTGGCTTCCCGGCTCGCCGCAGCTGGTCTGCCTGCTCGATGAGATGGCGGGTTTGGTCGACGATGCGGCCCAGGCGCACAAGTGTGCTCGCAACAAGCGAACCGGCCGCCAAGATGAGAATTGCGGGTGTGACCAACGCGCCAACAAGAGACATCACGGGATTTGTCGCAGGATTCGTCAGCATTTACTTGTCATACGGGGCATACGAGGCACATCCATTCTCATTCGAATACCGTAGAATAGGTAGCATGCATATTCTTATCGCCGCACTCATCGCGATCCAGCTAGCTGCCGTGCCGGCGGCCGCGCAACCCGCCGCAAACGCCAAGCACGGATCCGAACAGATCGTTTTGGCCGGCGGGTGCTTTTGGGGTATGCAAGCGGTATTCGATTCGCTCAAGGGCGTGACGACCGCCGTTGCAGGGTATGCCGGCGGCAGCAAGGCGACTGCCCACTACGAGATCGTCAGCACCGGCTTGACCGGTCACGCCGAATCGGTGCAGATCACCTTCGATCCCGCGCAGGTCGCGTTGCGACAGATCCTCGAGGTGTTTTTCTTGGTAGCACACGATCCGACCGAACTCAATCGCCAGGGTCCGGACAGCGGCAAGCAGTATCGCTCCGCGATCTTCTATTCAAATGAGGGTCAAAGGCGCATCGCTGCCGATTACATCAAGCAACTCCAGCAAGCCAAGACCTTCAGCGATCCAATCGAGACGCAGGTCGTGCCGCTGCCTGCCTTTTATGCTGCCGAAGCATATCACCAGCACTATGTCGCCCACAACCCCGACGCTCCGTATGTCGTCTACAACGATCTACCGAAGCTCGAGCAGCTCAAAAAGCGATTCCCACAGCTGGTCAAATAGAACTTTTCGAGCGCAAACACTCGCGAGGTATCATGCACGATCTCGCGGGCTTGTGGGAACATTTTAACTTTTTCAGTCGTTATCTATATACCGGCAAGTCTTCTATTTTGCAAAATGCAAGAAGCGAAAAATAGTGCGCACTCCCAAGCCGAGGGAATCATACAAATCGCACCTAAGGTAGCGGTCTCTGCACAACGAAGAGGGTACGCCGGATTATGCAGCAGTTGATTGTTCTTGGGTTAGCAAGCGTCATCGCGGCGGCATTCGTCGCCGCCGCGCCCTCACCGCAGCCCAGTACTATGTCGTCGCCTTCACCACAGCCCAGCGCCACGCTCGCGCCATCGCCGTTAGCTAGCGTCACGCGGACGCCATCATCACAACCGAGCGTCATGCCGGCGCCGTCAACAAGCCCTACGCCGGTGTTCTCACCGCAACCAAGCGCCACGCCGACACCTTCGCCGCGACCCACCGCCACACGAGCGCCCTCACCGCGGCCCACCGCCACGCGTGCACCTTCACCGCGGCCCACCGCCACGCCAGCAGCCTCACCCCGACCCAGCGTCACGCCGGGAATCTCGCCGCGACCGAGCGCCACGCCCAAGTTGACAAAGTTTCAGCGTGAGAAGCTCGAGCGGATGAGGAACTCCGCCCCAGCGGACGAGTACTTCGGCAGGCTGAAGCTGAGTTTTCTCGGCATCAACAACACGTTCCGCGATCAGGCGGTCCGCGCGGGCGATCATACGATTGACTCCACAGTCATCGGCAAAGCCGACGCCGCGGCCGACGCTCTACAAGACTGGGAGCGCAAGTATCCGCGCGACCCGCAGTTGGCGCGGTCGTTGTTTTTAGGCTCGCTCGCCTACTTGAAGATCTGGACGGTATCCGGCCAGCAAAGAGCAGCGGCGTACTTGCTCGAGCTGCGTAACAAGTTTGCGTCAACGTTTTTTGGAAAGCGGGCCAGGTCTTCGCTGCAAAAAGGCCTCACCATGCACGTTGTCGAGACAGCGCTGCCGTGTACGGTTATGCCAAACTCGGTTGCGCCAACGCCTGGGCCGGTACCCACCGCCGATCCGAAGTACAACATCAAGGTGAGTACGATTCCGGCGCCATGTTATCAAGTGACGCCGGCACCTACATCATCTGCACTCGCGCCGGGCGCAAGCCCCATGCCCTCGCCTTCAGGACTGCAACGCCCAGGTCCGTCGCCGAGCCCGCTACCAAGCGCAATTGCAAGCCCGTTGCCGAGCGCAAGTGCCACTCCGCTTCCGAGCGCAAGTCCAAGACCAATGCCGACTCCGAGCCCGACCCCGCGTTCAACGTCGGGCCCCACGCCCCGACCGAGCCCGGCTCCGACGCCGAACCCCCATCCCGCCATGATATGAGCACTATGACCGAGGGTGTTTGCCAGGCGGCTTTTGGAAAAACACGCGCACCGCATCTATTTGTTTGAATTCGACGACGAGGTTACGATTGCCGAGAAACTCGTCCACGGCTTGCCGGCATCCCGGGAACGAGCCGTAGTCGTCTATGATAACGTAGCCCCATGATATCACTTGGTCGTAAAGATTCTCAAGGCAGACCTTTGTCGACTCGTACCAGTCGGAGTCAAGCCTTAGGATCGATATGGGGCCGACCTGACTTTTGTATTTCGGCAGCGTGTTTTGAAACCAGCCTTTCGCAATGGTTATCAAACGCTCGTCCAAACGAAGATCGTCGAAGAGCAGCTCTCTGACTTCATCCACAGTGGCTACGTTTGTTCCGACAGGCACGAGTTTGCCGCCCGTTCGATTGTGACCCAAGGTCTTCGCTCTCTCCTTGTCCTCGGGTGTTGCCTCCGGCATGCCCTCGAATGAATCAAAAAGCCACGTGTGCCTGGCGCTCCCAGCTGCAGCGGCCACCGCTGCCAAGACAGCGGCACAGCCGCCACGCCACACGCCGCATTCAACGAAAGCTCCCGAAGCTTTCTCGCGCTCGACCGACCACGCCAGATCATAGACGTTGGATAAGCTTGCGTAATTTTGTTGCGCGTAGAGAGAGGCTTTCCAAAGCAAGAGGAACTTCTTGACGTTTAGATAGCCCCTCAACGGGACGTACTCGTGGGCCTCAAGC
>JALYZV010000113.1 GCA_030948685.1 Vulcanimicrobiota bacterium
GACACGGGCTCATCTCCTGACGCTCAAATCGCGAACCAAAAAGGGAACGACGCGACGCTATGGTGCCCCGTAACTATGTAAGACCAGTGTACTCTTAACGTGGAGTTAAGACTATGTTATCCGGAGCCGAATTTACCTGTCACTTTTTGGAAGAAAAATCTAAAATTCTCGCGGCCAGTTGTAGCTGAAAGCGGGTCTCAGGATTGTCGAGCTCGAGGCCCAGCGCTTCGAGCGCCTTGGCCAGACGGTAACGGAGCGTGTTGAGATGGATGCCAAGCTTCTCCGAGGTGGCCTTGAGATTAAATCCCTGACGGGCCAGGGAAAGCAGAACCTCCTCAAGCGCTTTGCCATCTTTTCGAGAGCGCAGCGGCCCGAGCAGGTGCTCGATGAAGGCATGATGGGCTCCCGTGTCGCCCATGAGGACCCGCGGAACGAGCGCGTCCTCGAAGCGCCGCACCCGCGCTTCATCCGGGTAGTTCAGCAGCGACTGCGCCTCGCGGTAACTGCGCCTGGCTCCCTGCGTTCCAGGGTGAGCGCGACCCAGCACGAGCGCGACTGCCGGGTCGCCGAGGTCGTTCCAGATCGCCTGCGGATCGATGCCCGCAGGCGCGAGAAAGGTGACGTAGTTGAGCGAGGCAGTCAGCAGCGGCTGCGTGCCGGCAGCACGCAGCGCCGAAGCAAGCTTAGTCGCGACGCGCTCGCGATGAAGAAAGCCATCGCGGGTGAGCGGCAACGGCTCGTCGAGAACGCAGATGCCGACGCGGTGACGCCCCTCGGGTTGAAATCCCAGGAGTCGCGCTCGCTCGACAGCTTGCGGATCGTCGTGTTCGGCTTCGAGCAGTGACAGAAACGACGCATAACCCAAACGCGCCTCGGTGGTCGCGAGTTCTCGCTGGTGCGCCACGTGCACTGCGGCGACCAGCGCCGCGTGCTCGGCAGCGCGGAAGTCGAGCTCGGACAGCTTGACCTCACCCTCAATGATCCACACCATTCCGACGAATTCTGAGCCCAGGCGAATCGGGCAGACGACACGCGGCGCGAGTCCGACCTCCGCCATCGCGGGAACCCGCACCGGCCCGGGACTGGCAAGAATTTTGGCGAGCAAGCCGGATGACGCGAGCTCCGCTTGCACCTGCGCCGGGCTCATCCCATCGGCAAGGGTTTGGCGGCGAACCGGATCTTCGGAGCCCGCAGCATAATGCGCGAGCAGTTTGCCGTCTGGGTCTTCAAAGGTCACCGATCGATCCAAAAGCTCGCCCAGCGTGCGCGCCAGTTGGGTGAGATTGCTGCCCTCGGCCGCGGCGCGAGTCAACAGGTGGTGGATCTGGTCGGAGCGCTCGATGATCTTGTACTGCTCTGCCATGATCGTCCGGTGCAGCTCTTCGGTGATGAGCGCAAAGGGAACGTCGAACGGAATTTCGATCAGCGGAAGATTGACGCGCTCCGCTTCCGCGCGCGCGGCGTCAGAGAATTTGTTGACATATCCCGGTACGGCCAGGCCGACGGCGACCAGGCCACGTTCGTGCAGCAATCTGATGAGCGAACGAACCTCGCGCTCTTGCGTAGGCCACGCGAAACCCGTGGTCAAGAGCAGCTGGCCGGGACGCACCCACGGGGCAGGATCGGGCATGTCGATGACGTGCGCCCACTGAACCTCTTTGTCCAGTCCCGCGTTGCCCGCCACGACCGTGGCCGACCGCAATGCTTCGAGCTTCAGCGCGTCCCGTACCGTCATTGAATGGATACCGTCACCGAATGAATACCGTCACCGAATGAAGCAACCGACCTTTAGGTCCGTTTCCCTCTTAATCTTCGTACCAATATATGAATCAGCGTGCGATTTTTGTATGCCGCTCACATAGCCTTTGCCTCTATGACCGGGTACACTATAGGTAACCCCTCCTGAAAGGACCCGATAATCGTGGCGATTGCGGCTTCTCGTACTAAGGAGTTGCTTGACTTGCGCGCGTCCGAAGTCGTCCGCGGCGTCGGCAACGCACATCCCATTTTTACGGAACGGGCGCTCGGCGCCAAGCTCTGGGACACCGACGGTAAGGAATACATCGACTTCGTCGGCGGCATCGGCGTGCTCAACGTCGGCCATTCGCATCCGAAGGTCCTCAAGGCCGTTGCCGATCAGCTCGAGCGATTCACCCACACCTGTTTTCAGGTCACCATGTACGAGGGCTACGTCAAGCTCGCGCAGGCACTCAACCGGCTCGCTCCCGGCCCGAGCAAGAAGAAAACCTTCCTCGTCACCACCGGCGCTGAGGCCACAGAAAATGCGGTGAAGATCGCCCGCATGCACACAAACCGCGCGGGCGTCATCGCTTTTCAGCATGGATTTCATGGCCGCACAATGCTCGCGCTGACCATGACCGGCAAAAGCAACCCGTACAAGCAGAATTTTGGACCTTATTGTGGGGAAGTCTATCACGCACCCTATCCTTATGAGTATCATGGCTGGACGACGAAGCGCGCGCTCGACGGGCTGCGCGATCTGTTCGAATCCGACATCGCTCCAAATCGCGTGGCGGCCATCATCATTGAGCCCGTGCTCGGCGAAGGCGGCTTCGTTGCGGCGCCGGCTGCGTTTCTCAAAGAGCTGCGTACCATCGCAGACGCGCACGGCATCGTGTTGATTGCAGACGAAATCCAGTCCGGCTTTGGCCGCACCGGGAAAATGTTTGCAATCGAGCACGCCGGCGTTGAACCAGATCTCATCACTATTGCCAAGAGTGTCGCTGACGGTTTGCCGCTGGCGGCTGTCGTCGGCAAAGCGGAGATCATGGATGCGCCCACGGTCGGCGGCCTGGGGGGAACGTTTGGCGGCAACCCCGTTGCCTGCGCCGCGGCCTTGGCCGTGCTGGACGTCATGCAAGAAGAGAACCTTTGCGCGCGCGCGGTCGCGATCGGCCAGAAGCTGGAGCACGCGCTGCACGACCTCAAACGCCGCCACCGAAGGATCGGCGACGTGCGCGGCCTGGGTGCGATGATGGGGCTTGAGTTCGTCGACGGCGAAAAGAGCACAGGTCAAGCTAGCGTCAGTCGCATTATCGATGAAGCTCGCTCCCGCGGCCTGCTGCTGCTCGCCGCAGGGGCTCAGCGCAACATCATCCGGGTGCTCGTACCGCTCGTCATCAGCGATGCCGACTTGGAACTGGCGCTACGCCGGCTTGCCGAATCCTGCGACGTCGTTTTGACCTAAGCCAAAACGAGCCGTGGTACGGCGTCTCCTCGCGTCATAAACAGAAAGCATCATGCAAGTTGCAAAAGAAACAAAAGATCTAAAGAACACTGGCGGCAAGAGTCCCGACGCCGAAACCTTTGCCTACACGCAGCGAGTCTTGGATCTCATCGCTAAGACTGATATTACCCCCGACGAAGCTCGTTGGGTGACCGAAGAAACCGTCAACGGTTTCCGCGACCACGTCAATCCCGGTTTCTTGGAGTATCGCAAGGCCACGTCGGTGGAGCACGCCACGGCGGCGGTCGAATGGTCTGACGCCGGCCCCAATGCGTATCGCGACGTTGCCGGCAAAGAATACATCGACTGCCTCGGCGGGTTCGGCATTTTCAACGTGGGGCACCGCCATCCCAAAGTTGTCAAGGCGGTCACCGATCAGCTCAAACGCCAGGCGCTGCACAGTCAGGATCTGCTCGATCCGCTGCGCGCCATGCTCGCCAAAGCACTCGCCATGCTCACGCCGGGCGAGCTTGAGTACGCCTTCTTTTGTAACAGTGGCACCGAGACAATCGAAGCCGCGCTGAAGCTGGCGCGAGCGTTTGATCCCGCCAAGCAGACCGTCATCGCAGCCACGCGAGGCTTCCACGGCAAAAGCATGGGCGCGCTCTCGCTGAGCGCCAAAGGTGAGTTCCGGCGGCCGTTCGGTCCCATGCTGCCCAACATCGAGCACGTGCCGTTCAGCGATCTCGCGGCGCTGCGCTGGCGCATGCAGACCCTGAAGACGGTTGGCGAGGATGTCGGCGCGGTGATTCTCGAGCCCATCCAAGGTGAAGGCGGCGTCAACATTCCCGACGACAACTATCTGCCCGGCGTGCGCAAGCTGTGCGATGAATTCGGCGCGCTCCTCATCCTCGACGAAGTGCAGACCGGCATGGGCCGGACCGGCAAAATGTTCGCTTGCGAGCACTGGGGCGTAGCGCCCGACCTGATGTGTCTTGCCAAAGCATTTGGCGGAGGCGTGATGCCGGCCGGTGCGGTCGTCGGCACGAAGGCTGTCTTCTCGCGCCTGTTTGGCAATCCGTTTCTGCACACGACGACCTTCGGCGGCAACCCGCTTGCATGCGCCGCCGCACTTGCAACCATCAATGTCCTGATCGAGGAGAAACTTCCCGAGCGGGCCGAGTGGCTGGGAGAGCGCATGCTGGCTGGTCTGCGCAAGGCAGCCGAGGGCTACGGCCATCTCGTCGTCGACATCCGCGGCAAAGGCATGCTCATTGCCATGGAGTTTCCGAACGACCAGCTGGGCTTCGAGGTCAGCAAGGCGATGCTGGAACGCGGCGTGCTCGTTTCCGGCACGCTCGTCAACGCCCGTGTTATCCGCGTCGAGCCGCCGCTCACGCTCACAGAGGAGCAGGCAGATTATGTCTGCAAGGCTCTTGCAGAATCTCTCGCCGCCGTCTCCAAAGGAAAGTAATAATGGCAACCGTTGAAACGAAACCGCCGGCCGCACCGCGCGCCGCCGAACTGCTCAAAAACCTGAAGAGCAAGGACGGCGTGTTCCTGATGTATGTCAATGGCGAGTGGGCAGCCGCCGCCGACGGCGGCACGCGCGATCTCGTCAACCCCGCCAACGGCGAAGTTTTTGCCAAGGTTGCCGAAGGCACAAAGGAAGATGCCGAGCGAGCCATCCGCGCTGCGCATGAAGCCTTTTACAACGGTCCATGGGGCGAGTCACTTGCACAGGATCGCGCCAAGCTGCTTTTCCGACTGGCTGAGAAGATCGAGGAGCACGCAACCGAGCTATCACGGATTGAAACGCTCAACAATGGAAAGCCGCTGCGCGAAACCGAGTTTGACATGGCAGACGCCGCCAATTGCTTCCGCTACTATGCGGGCCTGGCCACCAAACCCGGCGGTGAAACGTTCGATGTTCCAGCGGCATCCCAGACGTTTGTCGTCCGAGAGCCCATCGGCGTGTGCGGTCAAATCATTCCCTGGAACTACCCGCTGCTGATGGCAGCCTGGAAGCTTGCGCCGGCACTGGCCGCAGGCAACACCTGCATCCTCAAGCCGTCCGAGCTCACGCCGCTGAGCGCGTTGCTCCTGGCGACCTGGATCGAAGAGCTCGAGTTTCCAAAGGGCGTTGTGAATATCGTTGTTGGCGCAGGACCAGTCGTCGGCCACACGCTCGCGGCCAGCGACCTGGTCGACAAAATTGCCTTTACCGGTGGTACGAAAACCGGCCGCTCCATCATGCAAGCGGCGACCGGCAATCTCAAGAAAATCTCACTGGAGCTGGGCGGCAAGTCTCCGAACATTGTCTTCGCGGATGCCGACTTTAGCACGGCGGTCGACTATGCGCTGTTCGGCATTTTCGCAAACGCAGGTCAAGTGTGTTCGGCGGGCTCGCGCCTTTTGGTGGAAGACTCGATTGCGGACAAGTTCGTCAAAGCGGTGGTCGAGCGCGCGAAGAAGATCAGGGTAGGCGACGGATTCGATCCATCGGCGGAGATGGGCCCCATCGTCAGCCGGACGCATCAAGAGCGCGTCGAGGGTTACATCAAAACCGGCATCGAGGAGGGTGCCAAGCTCGAATGCGGCGGTGGACGGCTGCCCGGCGAACTGGGCGAGAAGGGCAACTTCATTCAGCCCACCATTTTTAGCAATACCAAGCCCAGCATGAAGATCGTGCAGGAAGAGATCTTCGGCCCGGTGCTCGTGGTGCAGACGTTCAAAGACGAAAAGGAGGCCGTCAAGCTCGCCAATGACACGATCTATGGCTTGGCCGGTGCGGTCTTCACGAGCGACGTCTCCAAGGCGCACCGCGTCATTAAGAAGCTGCGCGCCGGCATTACGTGGATCAACACATACCACCCCACATATAATGAAGCGCCCTGGGGCGGGTATAAGCAGTCCGGCATCGGTCGCGAGCTCGGTACCTACGGTTACGACGCATACACCGAGGTTAAGCAGATTAACGTGAATCTCACCGTCGAACCGTCCGGCTGGTTCTCCGGCTAACGTCCGTTTTCTCGCGTGCTCGCTTGGTAAAAACCATTGAAGCAACGGACCTTTAGGTCCGTTAAAGCTTCGACGAAGCTGGCAACCGCCCGGCAGGCTTGACTTTTGCTGACTCGTTTTGGGCAGCGACTTGTTGGGAAGAACCAGCAGGCGACGCTTTGCGTCGTCGAACCGTGCAAAAAGGAAGGGCAGTATGCCAGAGACACTTTACGCTTCGTTTGCGGACTATCATAATGCTCAGCAGGCTGCGGGAGCGTTGCTCGATCGCGGCCTCCGTAAGGAAGATCTGAGCGTCGTCGTAGCGCCGACTGCGCATGACGAACACTCCAAGGATGTCGAGCGCACTGCAAAGGCCGGCGTCACCACCACGACCGGTCGCGACGCGGCTGCCGGAGCGGCGAAGGGCGCTGGTATCGGAGCCGCCGTTGGCGCCGTTGCCCTCATCGCGTCGCTCTTCATACCGGGACTTGGATTGGTCACGGGTGCCGGCGCCCTGGCGACCGCGCTGGCGGCATTGGTCGGCACAACCGCGGCCGGCGCCGCAGTTGGCGCGATCGCCGGGTATTTGAAGGATCAAGGCGTGCCCGCTGATGTTGCGACGCGTTATGAAGACGCGGTCCGGCATGGCGGTGCTATTATCGCGATCGCCTTGCCTTCGGGTACCATGGACCGGCCGATTGCCGAAGAGATACTTTTGAAGTACGACGCGTCCGATGTGAACAGCTACTCGCCGCAACCACTCAACTGACCGGCGCGAACGCAAACACCGGCTGAGGCGAAGGATGGTGGCGCGAGGGAACTCGCGCCACCATCGTCCTCTACGAGGCTACTTTGTTGCGACCGAGGCGCGAAGATCGTGCTGAGCCTGCAAGATCAGCGAGAGCGCCGAGGCGAGCTTGTCGTTCACTTGGGAGTTCAGACGAGCTGCGTCTGACAGTTCGCGCAGCAGCCGGTCTTTCGGCCAACCCGATCGAGCAAGGGTGAGCGAGAGCGCCGAACAATCCTCGTCGCGCATGTCGCGCGAAGCCTCGCTGACGATCGGCAACGCCGATGCAATCTCGCGCTGCTCCTCCGTCAGGATGGCTTGCGCTTGCTGCAAAGGCTCATCTTGAGCGTTGAGAATCCAGCTGGCTTGCCCCAGGTTGCGCCGCAGCGTGACGAGCGTCCGGGGTGTGAGCCGGCCGTCGTTGAGTTTTTGACGCGCGGCGACGATCATTTTTAGATACTCGTCGCGGGTTCTGGCAGTGTCGGCCAGTCCAGTCGAGACGGCGTGTGCCGCGGAGGTCGAAAATCGAACCTGGTCGAGCGTTTGACCCAGCCGGGTGCGCTGTGGGGCGCAGCCTGCCGCCTGTGCGTCGGCCGGGTTGGATTGCTTGACATAGACGGTGAGCAACACGGCGCTGGCGACGACGGTAACGCCGACGACGGCCAGAAGTCGTTCGGTCCGGGTCATAGCAGAGCGCGCTCGGGTGTCACCCCGATATGACTTACGTTACAACGTGGTCATTACAGCGTCAATGGCATATGCGCTCGGCCGTTGCTGTGACACAAATCCAACTCGCCACGAGTCCCATGTCCAGCCGATACCATAACATCACCCGATGCCTACTGGGGTCATCGCTTTGTTCGATTCGGTCAAGAGGTTTTTAGCACGCCGCCCGCCCGACCGGTACTCACGCCGCTGGCCGCGCATTGCTATTGCAGAACCAGCGCAGGTTCGGCTTCCCAATGGAGACGATAAGCCAGTCATCGTCAACCAACTGTCAGTCGGCGGCGCGCGCATCCAATCCACCCAGCCGCTCAAGGCTGGAGAGAATATCGAGCTTCAATTCGACGGCATCGCCGGGCAGCGCCAAAGCGTCGCGGCCCGCATCGTGTATTCGCTCAAAGAAAATCCAGGCTATTATTTCGCTTGCGGGCTATGCTTTCTCGGGCTGCGGCCTCACGAAACGCAGTGGCTCGCGGCCTACATCGCGGCCCAGCAGACCCGACGCCGAGCGCTCGCGGCCGAAACCGCAGAGCCGATTGAGGCCACCGGATCCGCGCAACCGGCAGAGTCGTAGACCCTAGCGCCGTTCTCACCCTGCGCTCAAGCATCGCTCGCGCGCTGCCTCTATAATAGAAGCATGCCATTGCATATGAAGCGCGCGCACATGCACCCGCTGCCGTTGGCTGGAAGGCGTGACACAAATCACGTTTGGCCAGGTCTTACGACAAAGGAGACTTCATGCCGATGAGCGCGGCACGCAGCGTTGAGTCATGCTAAAGGCACTACAAAAGATGTTTGCTGCACAAGCCCCCGCCACGTATCACAGACGTTGGCCGCGCCTCCTCATGAGCGAGCCAGCTCGGCTGACGCTCGGTCGTGGCGAATCGCGCTCGGCGCTGCTCAATCAACTCTGTGCCGGGGGCGCCCGGGTCAAGCTTTCGCAACGACTGCAGCCGGGCGCCGTTGTCGACCTGGATTTCAAAACTGGCGCGGGCGACCATCACCACCTGCATGCGCGCGTCGTGCACGTGCTCAAAGAAGACCGAGGGTATAATTACCACTGTGGTCTTTGTTTTGTGGAAACCGATGCCCAGGCGATTCAGCGCCTGGCGGACTACGTTGAAGAAGAGCGTAAGCGGCGCGAGGTCGGCTTCGCCATGCCCCGCGTCTAAGCGCTCTTTCGCGCGAGAAAGGCGTACTGGATCTGGCGTTGCGTGACTGCTCGGCCCTCCGGCAGTGACGCCTGGAGCCGTCGGTCCAACTCAGCCAGAAATTCAGAGCGTCGCTCGCCCAGCACCTTCCGGATCTTCTCGCGGGAGCGTTGGTAGCCGACGAACTCATCGGCCGTACGCGACAGCGTAAACTCGAGGACGTGTTTTTGGCCGTCAACCAACGGCTGGCTGCCCGCGGGCGATCCTGCTCGGGCGACGTGTTGCCAGAAAAGCGGCCAGCCGGTTTCATGTTCGATGGCATGATCGCGCGATCGAACCGCCGCCTCGTCGCCCAGCCACTCTCGGATAATCTGCTCGCAGGCATCCGTCAACGCGTCATCTGCGGCGGCATGCTTCCAAAAAATGGCGAGCGCTCCGCCGGGCCGCAAAACGCGAGCGCACTCGGTAAAGGCAGCGCGCGCCTCAAACCAGTGAAACGCCTGCGCGCAGGAGATGAGATCGAAGCTGGCGTTTGCAAACGGCAACGCCTCAGCCTGAGCGATGACAAACTCGACACGCGCCTGGAGCGGCATGGCGGCTCGCGCCTGTTCCAGCATCGCCGGCGCCAGGTCGATGCCGGTGACGGCCAGACCGCGACGCACGTATGCGACCATCCCCAGCCCCGTGCCGCACGCCAGGTCGAGCACGCGCCCGTCCGGCGGGGTTGCCGCGTAGCGCAGGATGAGGTCGAACAGCGCTTCCGAGTACGACGTTCGGAACTTCGCGTAGTCGCACGCTAATGAATTAAAGTCCGAGCGCCGGTTACCGTCGTCGGCAGGCTCGATCTCGCACACGGGAGGGCTCTACGCGGAGCGTCCGAAAACGGCCTCTACGATGCAGACGATGGACAACGAAGAACTGCTTCGGCGTGTGGATGCCCACAAGTGGTTTCACATCATCGACTTGGGAGGGGGCGTGGTAACGCCCGGCATGTACGACCCGGTGAGCGGCATCCATGGTCCCAGGTTCTGCGTGCCAAAAAGTCTTGAAGGCAAGACCGTGCTCGATATCGGCGCGTGGGATGGTGCGTGGAGCTTTGAGGCCAAGCGGCGCGGCGCAGCCCGGGTCGTGGCGGCCGACCATTTCTGCTGGGGCGGTGGCGGATGGGGAGACCCGGGCGCCTTTCGAACTGCCCGCGAAGCCCTCGGTTTGGACGTCGAAGATGTGAACATCGACGTCATGGATCTGAGCCGCGAGCGCGTCGGACAATTCGATGTCGTGTTTTTTTTCGGCGTCCTGTATCATCTGCGCCATCCGATGCTGGCGCTTGAAAAACTCAGAGACGTCACAGCGCCCGGTGGGCTTGCGATCGTTGAGACGCACTGCGACATGCTCGACGTCGATGTACCCGCACTCGGCTTTTATCCCGCCGACGAAGCGGGTGGCGACACCACGAACTGGTTTGGCCCCAATCCTGCCGCGCTCTTCGGCATGCTGCGCGCTTGCGGTTTCAACGACAATACGTTGACGTCGCTGCACCCAGAGTGGGAACGAATGACCGTCCACGCGCGCTAACGCGAGCGCGCATGGTCGTCCAGCTGGCGATGGCGGCAGCCGGCGCGTGTGCGCTTGTTCTGTGCGGCTGTAGCCGCATCGCAACCCAGTCCCCGGTCCGAAGCGTCGGCGCTAATTCCTGGACGCACCACGGCCTGCTTCGCATTGGCGACAGCCGTGTGCCTGACAACCTCAATCGCATGCTTGGAACGCTCAGCGTCGACACCGAGATCGGCAGCTTGTGGTGCGCGCGACTCTTTGTCGTCGACGATCGCGAGCGATTGGAACCGGAGCTGGCCCTGGCCGTTCCCAGCATGGCGAATCGGGGCATCACGGCCGACGGCAAGACGATTACCTATAAGTTGCGCCCCGGCGTCCGCTGGCACGACGGCACGCCCTTCACCGCTGCGGACGTGGTCTTTTCTTGGCAACAGGTCGTCAATCCCAACAACGTCGTGCAGTCCCAAGACTTCTACGACCAAGTCGAGGGGATCGAAGCGCCAGACTCGCTCACCGCGATCGTTCATCTGAAGCGGCCGCTGGCGGGATTCATCGCGGTCTTCTTTACGGATTACTGCATGCTGCCTAAGCACATCTTGCACGGCCTCTCCAGCATCAATCATGCGGACTACAATCGCTTGCCGGTCGGCACCGGTCCCTTCCAGATCGTTGAGAACCAGCCCGGCGTCTTCATAAAGCTTATCGCCAATCCGCACTACTGGCGCGGTCCGCCCAAACTGAAAGAGATCGATTATCATTTCATCGCCGATCCATCGACGCTCCTTACCCAGATGCGCACGCACGAACTTGACTTCTACCGTGACGTGCCGGCTGTGCAAGCAATGGAGCTTTCGTCGGTCCCGCACACAACCGTGTATCGCTATGCGTTCTCGCGCTACGCCGACATAGGGTTCAATGCGGGCCGTCCTCCGCTTTCCGATATCCGGGTTCGGCAAGGCCTGGCGTACGCAACCGACGTTCCGGCGCTCATTCGCCAGGCGACCCACGGCGAATACATTATGGCTGACAGCGATCAGCCGCCCTGGCGCTGGACGTACGACGCGACCGTGAAGCAATATCCGCATGACGTTCGCAAAGCCAAGGCACTGCTGGATAGCGCTGGTTTGCGCGTTGGCGTCGACGGGATGCGCGTCAATAACGGAAAGCCGCTTGCGCTGTCGCTCGTTGGACTTGCCAACGACGGGACCGCATTACGCGCCGAGCAAGTCTTGCAGCAGCAGTGGCGCGCGGTCGGCGTTGAGGTGACGATTCGCAACTTCCCCGAAGACGTGCTGTACGCTCTTGGCACGGGTGTCGAACAATCCGGCAAGTTCGACGTTTCGTTTGAGGGCTGGACTGAGTTTTTGGACCCGGACAACATCCAGTTGTATGGCTGCCGCATGGCTCCGCCCAACGGCTGGAATATCTACCATTACTGCAATCCGGCACTCGATCGCGCTGAGATCACCGCGCGCGGCTCGTACGATCCGACCGCTCGCAAGGCCGCCTATGCGCGCATCCAGCAGGCGATCACCAGCGATCTGCCGTTCTACGTGCTGTGGTTCGTACGCGAAGAAGACCTCGCAAACTCGGACCTGCGCGGCTATCGGCCGGCCAGCACGCTGGCCCCATTTTGGAACCCGTGGGAATGGGCGATCTGACGTAGCCGGAAACACATAGGTCGCGCTGTGCGCAATGGCCAAATGTATCAAGCCCTGCCCAGCAGCGGAAGTATTTCTGTCTCAAAAGGCCGATATCTGATTCAGTGATCACTAACAACATCGAAGTGCTGTTCGGCGGCCAGGCCGGCGATGGCAGCTTGACGACGGGTGACCTCATCGCGGCGGCATTTAAGCGCATGGGGCTCGAGCTCTATACCTTCAAGGACTTCCCCTCGCGCATTCGCGGTGGGCATACGAACTACGTCATCCGGGCGGGCGAGAAGCGCCACTACGGGTTGGCCGACTTCGTCGATGCGATGGTTGCTTTCGACCTGGAGTGCGTCGAGAAACACATCGACGAGATGCGTCCGGGCGGCTTCGTCATCTTCGATAACTCCGATGAGCAGCTCACGCAAGCCGTTCGCCGAGACGACATTCATTTTTACGAAGTGCCGCTCGCCAAGATTGCCAAGCAGCAGCTGGGGCTTGAGCTCGTGCGCAATACCGTGTCGATGGGTGTCCTCGGCGCGCTGGTCGGCATGGATCCGGACATCGTGCGCGGGCTCGTCGGCAAGCAATACGAGCGCAAGGGCGAGAAAGTCGTCGGTCAAAATCTCGCTGCCATCGAGGCGGGCGAGAAGTACGTCGCAGAAAATTTCACGCGGCCGAGCGGCTACGATCTCAAAGCGCGCCCTGACGGCGATCGCCTCCTGATGATGGGCAATGATGCCATTGGATACGGGGCGCTGGTTGCCGGTTGCCGCTTCATGGCGGGTTATCCGATTACGCCTGCGACCGACGTTCTCGAATGGATGGCAAAGTATGCGCCAAAGTACGGCGGCATTGTCGTGCAGGCAGAAGATGAACTCGCCGCGATCAACATGACGATCGGCGCAGCCTACGCGGGCGTACGCTCGATGACGGCGACGTCCGGTCCCGGCCAGGCGCTCATGACCGAAGGCATCGGTCTGGCGGGGGTTGTCGAAACGCCAATCGTCGTCATCGAATGCGCGCGCGCAGGCCCGTCAACCGGTATGCCCACGAAAACGGAGCAGAGCAACCTCAACCACATCATTTTCTCCGGGCACGGTGAGATCCCCAAGGTCGTGCTCGCGCCCGGCACCGTTGAGGAATCCTTCTATCTTACTGTCGCAGCGTTCAATCTCGCGGAGAAATACCAGCTGCCGGCCTTCGTGCTGACCGAGCAGGCTCTTTGCCAGAGCAAGGAGTCGATTCCGCGCTTGGAGCTTGCAGCCGTGAGCGTCGACCGGGGCAAACTCGTGCGCAACGGCGGCGTCACGTTCGGTGAGTACAAGCGGTTTGCGTTTAGCGAGGACGGCGTTTCGCCGCGCACGATTCCGGGCGTCAAAGGCGGCATGCATCTCGCACCGGGCTCGGAGCACAGCGATGCGGGCGTCATTACCGAAAACGCGACCAACCGCGCTCGCATGATGGAAAAGCGCATGCACAAGCTGGAAGCAATGCGCCACGAGCTGCCCAAGGCGAATCTGCTCGGAGATCCCAAAGCTGCGGTCGCGTTTATCGGATTCGGTTCCAATCGCGGACCAATTGCCGAGGCACAAGACCGGTTGTCGCAAGACGGCGTCGCCACTCGTTTCTTGCAGCTGCGGACGCTCTGGCCGTTTCCCGAAGACGAAGTTCGAAACTTTATCAAAGGTGCGGCGCACGTGTTCGTCGTCGAGAACAATATCACGGGTCAGCTCGAGCGTCTCATCCGCTACGTGACCGGTCCTCTCGCCCACATGCACCCGGTGCGCAAGTACAACGGACGGCCGTTCCGCCCGATTGAGATTATCGATGCCGTGAAACGCACGATCAACAGCGCAACGGACTTGCACGTCCGTTCCGTCGCCAGATAAGGAAAGCCATGGCAACCGTTCTCAGCCCGAAAGACTTCGCGACTGCAACTCCATCGTGGTGGTGCGCGGGTTGCGGCGACTTCGGCGTGCTGGCATCTCTCAAGCAGGCTTGCGCCGACCTTGCGCTCGAGCCCCACAACGTCGCCTTCATTTCCGGCATCGGCTGCTCGGGCAAGATTTCCGGTTACCTGCATTCGTACGCCTTTCACGGCGTGCACGGACGAGCATTGCCGACTGCCACCGCGGTCAAGCTCGCGAACAAGGACCTCACGGTTATCGTTGCCGGCGGTGACGGCGACGGTTACGCAATCGGGGCGGGCCACTTCTTGCATGCGGTGCGCCGCAATCCCAACATGACGTATATCGTCATGGACAACCAAACCTATGGTCTCACCAAAGGCCAATCGTCGCCGACCAGCATGCTTGGCTATAAGGAAGGCACGCATCCCGAGGGCAATCCGGACGCGCCGATCAACGGTCTGGCCATTGCGCTGGCGGCGGGCGGCACGTTTATCGCGCGCGGCTTTTCGTCGGAACCAAAACAGATGACCGAAATGATCAAGGACGCGGTGCGCCATCCGGGCTTTGCCATCGTCGAGGTGATGTCACCGTGCGTCACCTTCAATAAGATCAACACGTACAAGTGGTTCAAAGAAAACGTCTACCACGTCGATGACACGCCCGGCTACGATGCGCACGACAAGCAAAAAGCCTTTGCCACCCTGGTCGAGCCGGGCAAGATTCCGCTCGGCGTTTTCTATCGGGAGACGCGCCCGACATTCGACGAGCTTGTCCTGGGTGCCGGTCAGGTGGCGCTGTCGTCGTTGCCCATCGAGCAGATCGACCCGCGTTTGGTCGACCTTCAAAACGTCTACGCCTAACGGACCATCATGATTGGGCTTGCCACGGTCACTGCAGCCATCGTCGCGCTCGCGACGGCTGCCGCACCGGCGTCGAGCCCCGATCCGCTGCAGCCCGTGCGTACCCAGTTCGCGGCCGCTCGCAACACGCTGATCAACAATTTCCAAACGATTAACACGCGTTCGGGTCTTGCCGCGGCGCTGCGAGAACGGCTGGATGGCGATGCGCCTGGTGCCGGATTCTCGGCCAAACCTACCTGGATGAACACCGCCGATTTCATCGAGTACATGACCTACCTGGCAAAGCTGGATATGAGCTTGGTCGATCAATATGCGACTGGCTCATATCACGCGCTGTCGGCCGTGCGTGGGGCAGACGACACCGTCTTCAAATCGCCGGCGGATGGCACGATGCAACCGCTCGCCGTGTACGTTCCTCGTGCCTACGACCCGCGCAAGGCAGCCTCGCTGGTCGTTTTCTTGCACGGCCGGACGGCCTCGGAGAACGATATCATCGCACAGTCGGATGTTCGCGCGGCGGCTGACTCGACCGGCTCCGTCGTCGTGGCCCCCTATGCGCGCGGCGACAGCCAATATGTCGATCCGGCGCCTGCCGACGTGTATGCCGCTCTTGACGTTGTCAAAAAAGCCTTTAGCATCGATCCACGCCGCATCTATCTCGCCGGCCACTCGATGGGTGGATACGGGGTGTTTATCGTGGGCCCCAAACATCCCCAGAATTGGACGGGCATATTGGCTGCGTCCGGCGGCATGACGACGGAGACGTTCAATGCGGCGCTACGCGGGCTCCAGGGTATCCCTGTCTATCTGGTGGTCGGGTCGGACGATCCGATCGTGCCGCGGGGCTATATGAAGCAGAACGCAGATCTTCTCAAAAAGAGCGGCATTGAAACGCACTATTACGAACAGCCCGGCGGCCTCCATGCTATCGGAACGATCGGCGCTGCCTTTGCTCGTGCGTGGCGCGAGATGCTCGCCCGCCTGCCAGGCAACCCGCCCGCAGTCGATCGCGCGATTCCGGCTGACGCCCACACGATGGCTCCGGACATCCACTAGATGAGGCCACACGTCCCCGTGCTCGTCATCCTGGCTGCCGCCAGCCTGCTCTGGTACGGCACCGGCGCTCGCACGGCCATCGCCCACAAAGCATCGGCCGTCTCAGCCGCGAGCCACATCGTGGTGACCCAAGCGACCGCCCGGCATATCGACCGCCTGATGCGGGCAGCGCTTGTTGTGCAGCACCTCGCGGCTGTATCGCTGGCGATCGGTGATCACGGCACGGTCATCTATGCCAAGGGTTACGGCTACCGAGACCTAGCACGGCACTTGCCGGCAACGCCGCAGACCATCTACAATATTGCGTCGATGAGCAAGCAGTACACCGCCGCCTGCGTGCTGTTGTTGCAGGAGGACGGCAAGCTCAATATCGACGACAAGCTGTCGAGATATCTTCCCAATTTCCCCCACGGCAATTCGATCACGGTTCGCGAGGTGCTCAACCACACCTCAGGTCTTTCCGACTATCTCGACCTCATCGACAATGCGACGCTGACGCCCGCCAAGGTGCGCGCCGCGCTCGACAAGCTGAAGCTGAAATTCCGGCCGGGCAGCAGATTTGATTACAGCAACAGCAATTACATTGTAGCCGGGCTTGTGGTCGAGAAAGCCAGCGGCATGTCATTTGATGAATTCTTGCGCTCGCGGATTCTCTATCCGCTTCATTTGCAGTCGACGACCGTCGGTACGTCACCGCTGTATCTGCCGGGCGGCGCCACGGGATATACCGTGATCAAGGGCCGTACGGTCCCGGTTAACCCAAGGGCCGACGACGCAGCGACGCTCGACTTTCCCGACGGCGGCATCAACTCGAACGTCTCCGACCTCATCAGATGGGACAACGCGCTGGATAGTGGCCGCGTTCTCAACCAAGAACTCTTGGCGATGATGTTCACGCCATCTCCTTATAGGGCTGACTGGCCCGGCGGCTATGCGCTTGGGGTCGGACTCGACTCCGTCGGCAAGCATCGCGAGATCGTCCACACCGGCGGCTGGATCGGCTTCACGGGCATCAACGCAACCCTGCCCGACGATCGCTTCGCCGTCGTGTTGTTGAGTAACACCGACACGTTCGACAAAACAGCCCTCGCGCAACGGATCATCAGGCTTTTCTATCGCTGACCCATGGCTGGGCTCCGCTTTCTCAGCCCAATCTCAGCCTGCTGGCGAAAGAACTGATGCGGCGAGCCAGAACATTAGGGCGTGATCCGTCGAAACTGGCTTGCCGGGCTCGGTCTTGCGCTGCTGGCGGCAGCGTGCGCATTTTCCGTCTATATCGTTGCGGCTTGGGGTCTCTCGATTGCTGCGCCAAACCTCTGGTTTGACGCAAACAATCGGGCCCGCATCGTCGACGACATCCAGCATACGGCGAGCAGCCTCAGCAAACGGCACAAATCTCGAGCGCAGATTGCACAAGCCCTTGTTGCCCGGGTCAACGAGATATCGGGCTACAGCGTCGCGGTCATCGATGACACCGGCAAACTGCTTGCCGGCGACCGCCAGCTAATTCCCGAACGCCCGGCCGGCATGCCGGCGCTGCGGGCGCCCGAGCCCGGCCGCCCACATGCAGAGGAATTCCGCGGGCTGGTTTTCGGCATGCACCCGCCCGTGTCGCACAATATCGCCTTTTTGCGATGGCCATTTAGCACCATCGCGTCGCCCGCGTCGATCGTTCACATCAATGGGGCGGCGGTCGTGTTTGCGCCGCCGGGGGACTCGTTGACGTCCATCCAGCAGCTCGAGCGCCGCATCGTCATTGCTATCGTGATTGCGACCTTCATCCTCGTGTGGTTCTTCGGCGGACGCATGCTGGTAGGGGCGACGCGTCCCTTCGAGCGGCTGCGCGGTGCGCTGTTGCGGCTGTCACGGGGCGATTACGCGCGCTTTGAAACGTTTAGCCCGCAAGACGATGTTGCAGTCGAGCTCGTGCAAGCGTATAATGCTGCCGCTTCGCAGGTCGAGATGGTTTCCAGACAGCGAACCGAGATCGAGACCAAGATTCGCCAGTTTGTGGCTGACGCCGGACACGAGCTTCGCACCCCCCTGGCGGTCATCATGGGTTACGTTCAGCTGCTGCGCCAAAGCGGTCAAAGCAACGACGCGATGTCGGCGCGCGTTTTCGCCGAAATCGACGACCAAGGCAAGCGCATGAGCACGCTTATCCAAAAGCTGCTGCTGCTGACCCGACTCGAGAGCCAAGAGCCAAATGACGTGAAGATTCTCGATGCGGCGGACGTGACCACAAGCGTGGTCGATTCGTTCCGCCCGCTCGCCAATGGCTCGCTGCTCAAGATCGATGCGACGCACGATGCTTTTGTCCAAGTGTCAGAATCAGAGCTGCACGAAGCGATCGGCAACCTGATCGATAACGCGCTCAAGTATGCACCCGGGGCGAACATTGAAGCGCGCGTGCGGGCGGAGGGAGACACGGTCTATATCGCGGTGTCCGACGACGGGCCGGGCATGTCGCCCGACGTGCGTGCCCGGGCTTTCGAACGGTTCTCGCGCGGCGAACTGGGCGGGTCCATTTCGGGCTCTGGTCTCGGCCTCGCCATCGTCGAGCGAGCCGTCGAACGCGCGGGCGGATCCGTTTCACTGCAAACGGCACTCGGCAAAGGCACGACGGTGGAGCTGCGCCTGCCCGCCTGGCAACACCTCGACCCGCACTAGTTTCTCAGCGGTCTTTGAGCATCGTCCTGTAGACTAAGGGCCGTGCGGCGGCGAATGACACCGATTCGCCGCCCACCCACAGAAGACGGGTCCTCCACGATGCACGCGACAAAGCCTCCTCGAAAAACCAGCACAGACACGCTCGCCACACTCGTGCTCGACGAAGTGCTCGACGCGGCCAGCTGCGGTGCCATGCGGCGCTTCCGCAAACGCACGCAGCGTGTGCCGCGTTGCGACGCCGCCATCGACCTTCGTCGAACACGACGCACCGCGTCGCAGCCATGGGCAACGCTGGTGAAGCTCGTGCGCGATCTCGCCTACGGTGGCCACGAGGTGACTGTGTTCGCCGGGGAGAGGCTCGTCAGACTGCTCGAAGTAACCGGCCTCGCCCGTCACGCGCGCGTCGTTATCGTGGGCGTCTGAGCCGCGCTACTGGGTTTCGCGCAGCGAATATCCGGCCCCCCGAATCGTGTGGATCAAACGATTTTGCGCGTCTGAGTCTACCTTGGCGCGCAGATACGAGATGTACGTTTCGACGTTGCCGACCTCACCCTCGAAGTCTTCGCCCCAGACCTGCGCAAGCAGCTCTTCCTTGCCGAAGACACGTCGCGGTTCGCGCATGAGGGTGACCAGCAGCGTGAACTCCTTGTTGGTAAGCGGGATCTTCTTGCCGCCGCGCTCCACCTCACGCGTCTTGAGGTTAACCGCCAGGTCCATGTAGCGAAGGAACTCGGGGGTTGAGATGTGCGGCCGGCGCAATGCCGCCTCGAGCCGGCTGACCAGCTCGGGAAAGGCAAAGGGTTTAGGCACATAGTCGTCTGCCCCGAGCGTCAAGCCGGTAACGCGATCGTTCACTTCGGACTTCGCCGAAAGCATGATCACAGGGGCTTGTGTCAGCCGGCGGATCTTCGGCAGCAGCGTGAAGCCGTCCGCAAACGGCATCATGACGTCGAGCAGTATCGCATCCGGTTGCCATTCCACGATGGCATTGTCGAGCCCGCGCCCGTCCGGCAGGTCTCGTACGGCATAGCCTTGCTGCTCGAGCCCCAGTCGCAGCATGTCGCGCATGGAACGCTCGTCGTCGACAACCAGAATCTTGGATTGTTCGGGCATGCTGCCCATATTATACGGCGTGAAGCTTAAGCACCCCTCAGAGCCTCTCATCCGGCGTTCATGTGCGATGCGATCAAAGTGCCGATTTTCTAAGTTGTGTCCAAGCCGTCCCGGGTACACTAGACACATGACAAGAGTCGTTGTGCTGGCCTTGATCCTTGGCTTCGCCCTCGGGCCCGGCGCTGCGTTCGCGCAAAACGAGTCGGGTCAAATAACGATCGTCGTCGTCGATGCCGCCAGCGGCAAACCGATCGCGCTGTCTCGCGTCTTGCTCGACGGACCGATCATGACGAGCGAGCTCACCCGTTCGGACGGAAAGGTCATCTTTCGAGACACGCCCGCCGGCGTCTACACGGCGCGCGCTGGCAAGTCGGGCTACCAGCCGGTGACGACCGCCGCGTTCGAAGTTATGGACGGTAAGGCCGTCGAGATCAACGTGCAGCTCGCAGTCGTGGCGTCGAGCGTCAAATCGCTTGGCACGGTGACGGTCACATCGTCCGCCAGCATCTCCAGTACGAGCATCTCGCAGGACAGTGCGGTCCGCAAGCTGTCTCCGACGCTCAACGATGCGCTCGGTAAGCTATCGGGAGTTTCGGTCGGCACGGACTCGACCGGCAACGACGCCGCTCAGACGATCTCCCTCCAAGGGCACGATCCCTCGCAGACGCAGGTGGCGCTCGACGGCATTCCGCTGAGCGGCGCCGGTTCGGCGAGCGACCTGCGCTTCATCAGCTCCGATCTCTTCGCCGGCGCATCGGTGAACTTCAACCCAGTTGCCGGCGCGCTCGGCGGATCCGTCAACTATCGAACGCTCGAGCCGACGCGCGCATGGCAATTCGGCATGAAACAAAGTTTCGGCAATCTCAGCGCCGCCTCAACTATCTTGTCGCTGCAAGGCTCGGCCGGCGACCTCGGCGTCGCCTACGTGCACTCGATCCGCGGCAGCGACAATCAGCTTGCCGGGCAGCGCTTTCTGGACGGGAGTGGCTTTGACTACGTTCATCAAGGCGCGAATCAAACTGGCGGCGATTTGATCAAGCTGCGCGCCCTGCTGGGCGGCACGCAGTCACTGAGCGCCACGTACGCCTCGTCGAACGGATATAACGATGCGCTGTGCACGGTCAAGAGCGGCATGCTGCCATGCGGATTTGGGCCCGGTAATTCGAACTATCGTCACTACTCGCTGGAGTCGCTCTCCGACACCGCCCTGGTGGGCATGACGACACTGCAGCTTTCGCTCTATGGCTCGCAATTCCGCAACGACCGCGACCTGCTCAACCGCTATGTCAACCTTGTCTACGCGCCGTTCGGGCAGCAGACAACCGGCAGCACGCGCGGTGCTGCGTTCTCAGCGCAGCTGCCGTCGCGCGAGCGCCACACGATATCGTTTCAGATAAACGAGACGTCATCGAATTCGCAATCGACGCCGCTTGTACCGAGCTCGAGCATCTTTGCATCCGGCTCGAGTACAAGCTCCTATTCGTCATTCTCCGTCGCCGACAACATCCGCTCAAATGACCGGCTGACGTTGGGTGAACACGTCGGGGTCGCTAGCTCGAACCGCAGCGGTGCCTCGTTGCTGGCAGGTATCAATGCGCAGTGGGTGCCGGTCGCATCCGATGCCTTTGCCGGCAATCTGGATTTTGGGAGCAATGCTGCCGGCCCAGCGCGCTTCGGGGTATTGTCCGACCCGGCCGGTCTGCAATTCGACTGCAGCGGGCACGTTGGTTTTGGCTCGGGACCGGGTGAAACGCCAGGCAACCAGACCGGTGTCACCGCACGCGCGAGCTGGCAGCACCGCTTCGGCTCGGTCGGTCAGCTGACGGGTTCGATCTACCACCAGCAGCAAAGGGATACGCTCATCAACGCACTCGTCAACGGCTCGGCATTTCCAGCGGGCTATTTTCCAGCCGGCTACTTTAACGCAGCGCAACAGGTTTACCAGTCGGGCGGCGGCTGCGGCGATCCCGCTGCACTCTTTGGCCCTACGAATCTTTACCTCAGCGTGCCGGTGAGCGGCGTGACGATGGTCTACGAAGGAGTCCAGCTGAGCGGCGACTTCAACCTAACGCCCAGCTTGGCGGCCGAACCGTTTTATCTGACGCAAGTCGTCAAGCCCAACAGCAGCGATCCGCTGCTCGCCAATGCGTATTCGCCCGTCATCTCGGGCTCGCAGCTGCCGGGCGTTCCGTTGCATCAAGCCGGCATCACCTTCGATCTCAAGCCCAAGCATTCGCCGCTGGAATGGCTGGCAGACGCGCGGTATGTCAGTGGCGGCAACCGAAATTATCTGCCAGGCTACGTCACGGCCGATGCCGGCCTGGCGATGGATTTTGCGCACGGATCCTTGACGATCGCCGAGAGCAATCTCTTCAATAAGTTCGGCTACGAATTTGCATCGCCGTCGTATGCGGTGGGGCCGCCAACCGTCGACGCCGGCCCCCTGCCGCAAATCGCCAGGCCGCTCGCGCCACGTCAGCTGACCGTCACCTATTCGGTAAAAGTTGGATACGGCCAAGGAGCCGCGGTCTCGAACGCATCCAGCCGCACGCGCGATGGCGCATCGCCACCCGGCCCCAGCGCTGATCGTGGATTTCTGGCAGGCGCACTCAGCCTGGCGCTGTCAGCACCCAAAGATCCATTCGTCGTCGACAGGAGCCGCCCAAGCTGCACGGCCCAGGCAGCCATAACGGCCACGCAGACACTTGCGGCGATAAAAACCTATGCCGAGGCGGTAGAAGGCCAAAGAACGCCCGCCGGATATCCGACCACGCTCGCCACGCAGCCGCCGGATGTCTTGGGCTTCACCGTTGCGTACCATCCATTGCAGGGCACCTATGCGCTGACGTTTACGCCACAGACGTTTTCGGGGTTACGCGGCTTCATCGGCTGCGCGCCGATTCACGTCGGCACGAAAGATCAAGCCGATGCGCTGCATCTGTATATCCCGCAGGTCAGCTCATTTTTCCGAAGCCCGCTCGTCTACGCGCCAGCGGCAGGGCTGTACATTGTCCGTCAGCCTCCGCCGCCTGGTCAGGAACAATTTCGTGTCTACAAACTTCCGTCGGCGCGGCCTCGTGCGCCGCTGCAGCTGGTCGATTCCGATCGCTGCACGAGCGATCTCAAACCGATCGCGCAACAGTTGCTCGACACGCTCGCTCAATACATACGGGCACGAGATGCGGGTCAGGCTGCGCCCGCACAGCCTACCGGCTGGAGTGTCACGCCGCACGCGGCGACGACGCAGTACTGGCTTGAACTGCAACCGCAAGCGCCGGCGTCGGTTCCCGCACTGCTCAACTGCGCGCATGTTTCCGGGGGATCATCAGACGAGATCAAGGCTGCTGGGTTCGGCTCGGCCGAACTCCCTGCGCTCAACTTTGCGCCGCCGCTCGGTCTTTACATCCAACGCCGCCCACCCCCAGGCCCAGCGGGGAGTTGATCGAGTGGCGCGCTTAATAACAGGGCAAGCGGGCGCCTGCGTTATCTTTGCCGCCGATGTGGGAATCGTTTTTGGGATGAGCGATGGTTTTAAGAAGTCCTATCCCCCGATCCCAAGCTCGGTAGTGGATGCCAGGAGCGAGCTTGCTCACTTTGCTGCCAAGCAAGAGTTCGATCAATGCGCTGTCGACGATCTCAAAATTGCGCTGAGCGAAGTGTGCAGCAACATTGTCGAACACAGTCGTTCCAGCACGGATTATGTGGTCGATTGCGAGTTCGAGGACAATACGCTCTCGATCGTCGTCGAGGACAACGGCGTCGGCTTCGAACGCAGCCCACGCGAAAAGGTGCGCCAACTGACGCAGGTTCGCGGGCTGGGCATTTATCTGGTCAGTAGCTTGATGGACCGCGTTACCTACGAGCACAAGCCCGGCGACGGCACGCGAGTGACGCTGCAAAAGCGCCACGTTAACCGACCATTGAAGCAACGGACCTTTGCAGCAACGGACCATTGAAGCAACGGACCTTTAGGTCCGTTTAAAGCGTCTTTGCAGCAACGGCCTTTGAAGCAACGGACCTTTAGGTCCGTTTAATCCGTCTTAGAATTAGCGGATCTAAAGATCCGCTACTTCAAAGG
>JALYZV010000063.1 GCA_030948685.1 Vulcanimicrobiota bacterium
GGGTTGGGAAGGTCTCAGGCACCGCGGGCTCTTCCAGGACAGGGCTCGTCGGCGACGTCTCCTTCTGGAACCTGCGCGACCGGCTCACGAACGTTTCTCTTCGGCAGCCCGATGTAGCAGTTGGATCACTTCATCGTCGCTCGTCTGTCGGAAGTCGTCGTACCAAGCTCCTACCGCAAAAAATGGCGCAGGCGTACTCGCGCAAACAACCTCATCGGCCACGGTCCGCAGCTCTTCGCATGTTTCGCGCGCAGCGACTGGAACCGCGACGACGACGCGGGCCGGTTGAAAACGCCGCACTGCAGCGACTGCTGCTTGCATGCTCGAGCCGGTTGCGAGTCCGTCATCCACCAAAATGACGGTTTTGTCTTTCAGAGGGTAGGCCGGAAGATCGGCGCGATAGAGCTTCTCGCGGGCTTGCAGCTGTTCGTGAGCAGCGTGCGTCAGCGCCTGAATCTCGTCCGACGTCAGTCCGATATTCGACGCAAGCTCTGGATCGATAAGGAAGATCCCACCGCTCGCTGCCGCGCCCAGCGCCAGCTCCTCGTAACCGGGCACACCGATCTTTTTAACGAGGAAGACGTCAAGCGGCGCCTGCAACGCTCGTGCAACTTCGAATGCAACGGGAACTCCGCCGCGGGGAAGCCCTAGGACAATGACGTCAGGTCGACCCTTGTAGTGCACGAGTTTTTGAGCGAGCAGCCGTCCTGCTTCGATGCGATCGCTGAACCCGAGCGTCGAATCTTGTCCATGCTGCGAGGCAAACGGGGCCTGCATGCCTACAGCATACCCAGTCTGAGCAATAAAATGGTCCGTTATGCCCAACATATTCGGCGCTGCGCTGGAGAAGGTCACTCTATGCGTTATATCATCGCTCTTTTTGGTTCAGCTTGCTTGCTCTGTGCGGGCCTCGCGGCGTGTAGCGGGGGGTCGAGTTCGCTGCCCAATCCGTTCTCGCAGCCCTCGCCGAGTCCGACGCCGGCTATTCCCACGCCGCCGCCTGCTCCAACACCCACGCCAATATCGCTTGCACTGGGGGCAGTCGTCGGCACGAAGGTCTTTCCGGCTGGCGATACCGCCTCCGGTGGACAGGGCGCTCCAGTGGACGGCATGGCGTGCGAGAACACGGCGAGTACGTATCACATCCACGCGCACGTATCGCTCTTTCACAATGGCTCGCAAGTTGCGATCCCGCTTGCGATCGGTCTCATGAGTCCGGTCTTCTCGATGGGTGGCAACTTTGCTGATGCCGGTGGCTGCTTCTATCATCTTCACGGCCACGACAACTCAGGCATCGTGCACATCGAGAATCCGACGGCCTTCACGGCCACGCTCGGGGAGTACTTCGATATCTGGGGAGAACCGCTCACGGCCTCGAACATCGCAGGATTCACAGGACCGACACTGTTTTACGTTGGAACGTCGCTGTTCAATGGTGATCCGCGCACCATTGTCCTGACCAATCACGAGCAAGTAACGCTCGAGGTCGGCGGCCCGTACGTGTTCCCACCATTCTACACCTGGCCGTACTAAAGCGTATTTGGAACCCTAAGGTAGAATAAAGCGGTCGAGGAGTCTCGGCCGCTTTCAATAATGTAAAGAATATCTTGAAAGCTCCCGCACCTCTTTGCTGCACCCACTGCGGCCTCACCGCGATGCAATTCTCCGACGAGGAAGCAAGAAACATCATTAATGCTTTTCGGTCTGGCGATCTCTTACGATGCCCTAAATGCGGAAGTGATTTAACCGGAAACGCAAATGCGGCTATTACGTTGTTGCGCGAGCGTTTGGAAGACTGAACATCTCAACGAACATGAACCGCGGCGATCTTCGCGAGCCTGATCAAATTGGTATTCGTCGGATTCGTATTATTATTGGGAACGATCTTGACCGAAAAACCTCGCTGCCGCTTCATGACATAAATGGTGCCATCGAATATCTGGGCTGAGTCTCCAACGCCTTTGACTTTGAGCATTTGGCCATTGAGTTCTGGCTCTACAAGAGGATTAGTTCCAAGAAAGGCGGAGCCGGTTTCGGGAAGGGTCACAATCACTGACCCATCTCTGGTTTCGTATGTGCAGACGGTGCCGCTGCTCGCGGCAATGTGGTATGGCTGGTCGGTCACTGAATTGACTGGCCAGTGAAGTACGCGCTGAATATCCGCTTTGGTGACGAGCGAGCACGCATCGCGTGGCATGCCGGCGCCGGCCGCTTGCATTGAAGCGACGGCCAACATGGTGATCAAAGTGACCCTATGCATGACACTAGGCC
>JALYZV010000073.1 GCA_030948685.1 Vulcanimicrobiota bacterium
GCGCTCATCCGCCGCTACCGTCGCAGTAAGGAGTCCTCATAATGCAACTGGGAATGATCGGGCTCGGCCGCATGGGCGCCAATATGGTGCGCCGCCTGCTGCAACATAAACACAGCTGTGTGGTGTACGATCGCACGCAAGATGCGGTTAAGGCCCTAGCGTCCGAAGGAGCGACGGGGGCGACGTCGCTCGAGGACCTTGTCAAGAAGTTGGATGCGCCGCGCGCGGTTTGGCTGATGGTGCCGGCGGCTGTCGTCGATCAGAGCATCAGCGATTTGGCGCCGCTGCTTGGTCGTGGCGACGTCATTATCGACGGCGGCAATTCGTACTACGTCGATGACATGCGGCGAGCCGCGACGCTGCGAGCGAAGGGAATTGAATACGTCGATGTCGGCACAAGCGGCGGCGTGCGAGGTCTTGAGCGCGGTTATTGCATGATGATCGGCGGTTCCGATCAAACGGTGACGCATCTCGATCCCATCTTCAAGACGCTGGCTCCAGGCGCAGATGCCGCGCCTCGTACGCCGGGCCGCCCGGCCAGCCGCGGCACGGCTGAGCTAGGCTACCTGCACTGCGGAGCCAACGGCGCTGGGCACTTCGTCAAGATGGTACACAATGGCATCGAGTATGGCATCATGGCCGCCTACGCCGAAGGCTTGGGAGTCTTGCAGGCCGCCAACGTCGGCAAACAGCAACAACGCGCCGACGCGGAGACGACGCCGCTGCGCGACCCCGAGCACTATCAATACGATTTCGACCTGGCAGAGATCACGGAAGTGTGGCGACGAGGCAGCGTCATCGCATCCTGGCTGCTCGATCTCACCGCCGAGGCACTCCTCAAGGATACGACGCTTGCGACGTTTGCCGGCCGCGTTTCCGATTCCGGTGAAGGCCGCTGGACAATCAAAGCCGCCATCGACGAGGCAGTGCCGGCACCGGTGCTCACAGCTGCACTCTACCAACGGTTCAACTCGCGCGGCGAGGCCGACTTCCAAAACAAACTGCTCTCGGCCATGCGTTACCAATTCGGCGGGCACGTCGAGACGCCGTCGGCCGGCGGAAAGCCGACAAAGCAAAACGCGTGAAGATTGAAGTGTACGCGGATGCCGTCGCCGCTGCGAAGGCGGCCGCCGGTTTTATTGCGACACAGGCCCGCGTTGTTGCGCAGGGCAACAGACTGTTCAGCATGGCGGTCAGCGGCGGCCGGTCGCCTTGGTTGATGCTTGCCGAACTCGCTCGCCAAGACATGCCTTGGAAAGCGCTGCGCATTGCGCAGGTCGATGAGCGCGTCGCGCCGTTAGGAGATGCGGACCGCAACCTTACGAATCTGCGCAAAAGTTTGCAGAGCGCTCCTCTGCGGGAGGAGCAGCTCTACCCGATGCCGGTCGACGCTGCCGATCTGCCCGAGGCGGCCGCGCAATACGCTGCGACGCTTTCCAAAATAGCAGGCTCTCCGCCGGTTCTTGATCTCGTGCATCTCGGACTAGGCCCAGATGGGCATACCGCGTCGCTGGTTCCGGGAGATCCTGTGCTTGAGATCGCAGATGTTGACGTGGCAGTGACTGCGCCATACCAAGGAAGGCGCCGAATGACGCTGACGTATCCGCCGCTCAACCGAGCAAAGCGCGTGTTATGGCTTGTGACCGGGGATGAAAAGGCCGGCATGCTCGTTCGCCTATTGAAAGGGGATCGGTCGATTCCCGCCGGGCGAGTGAATCACGAGCGCGCTGTCGTTGTGGCCGATCGCGCCGCGGCAGCGCAGCTTACGTCGGGCGACGCAGCTCCATCTGCCCCGTAAGGTATAACCTTACGGTAGGTTATTCGCGTCCTTTTGTGCCTCGAGCTGATCGACAGCGTCACCCGATCCCTGCGTCACGCCGGTGTGGCCAAGCTGCTTCGGAACTGCCTGGGTATCGATTTGGGTCTGCGCGGCAATTGCGAGTTTGCAGTCCTGCGTATTCTGCTGATCAGGGTGATTGTTGCAGTATGAAAGCATCACATCGCGATCGGAATTGTGGCTAACCCAGTACGCAACGGTCGACCTGTCATTTGGGTCATGCGAGACTTGTGGCGCGAGCATTCCTTTCGCCCAGTAGGCGATGATCGCCACGGCGAGAAGAACGCCGATAAGACTGAAGTTTCTCATATCAAAGATATCGGCCTAGTCGGCGTTGCGCACCCGGTGATGAAGGTCACGCCGCCTCGAGCGGCCACGCTCCACTTCCTAGGTCTTTCCTTCGTCGGGCCAAATGGGTCGGCGGGTGACCCTGCGTTCCAGCCAGCGCAGCGTCTTCATCCAGAAGTCACTGCGCACGACCAGAGGGTCGGTGAGAATCGCCCTTAAGCCAAAGAGGCTTGCCCCTAAAAGGTCCGTGAACACCTGGTCACCGACGACCAAGGTCTGGCGCTTTTCGGTGCCGAGCATCTGCAGCGCGCGGCCGAAACCGCCCGGGAACGGTTTCAACGCGTTGTGCACGTAGCCGACCTTCAACGGCGTGGCGATGCTTTCTACCCAAGCGCGGACGTTGTTCGAAACGAGCACGATTTTGATTCCGCGCTCCACCGCTGCCGCAATCCAGGCTGAGTCTCGTTCGTCCGGATGTGGCCATTTGTGACCGACCAGGGTATCGTCCAGGTCGACGATGAGCCCGCGGATTCCGGCAGCATCTAAGTCATCCAAAGAGATGGCTGAAATGCGAGGAGCGAACGCGTGCGGACGCAGCATTTGTTACTTGCGGGGTTTGGCTGCCGGCGCAAAGACAGCGAGCGCCGACGGGACGATTCGAAAAACAGCCGGCGTTCTCGCCGTGCGTTCACCATCGGTGTAGATGGTGCGTGGATGCTCCGTCGTCACCCGAATCTCCCGCCCGCGCTGGAACCGGACAGCGGTCGTCTCCGCGAAGCGTCCGCTAGCGAGCGCCGGCAGCAGCTTCGCGAGGTCGGCTAACTTTTCGAGTTCGAGGCTGTAGAGTTCGAGCAGGTGGTCGCTGATATCGGCATCGAGGCTAGTGATGAAGCCGCCAAAGTGCTTGCCGTTACCGACCGTGATCTCGAACGTCTGGACGTCGTATCTTGTGCCGTCACAGCGAATGCGAGCGCGGAAGCGCCGTGGGCGCGTGAGGACACGAGAAGCGCAGGCGGCGATCGCGAAAATGCCCCAGCGCTTCTTTGCAGCAGGATCGAGGTTGCACGCGATTCGCTGACTGAGGCCCAAACTAGCGACGTTGACAAAATGCTTCCCGTTCACCGACCCGAGATCGATACGCCGTTGCTTGCCGGCCGCAATGACGGCGCACGCATCTTCGAGCTTGGGTGGAATTCCAAGCGTTGTGACGAGATCGTTGGCGGTTCCCAGCGGTAGGATCCCGACCGGCAGCTTTATTTTAAGCAACGGTTCAAGCAGACGATTGATCGTGCCGTCGCCGCCACCCACGATGATGCGGTCGGCGAGGCGGCGGTTCTTGCGAGCGATTGCAGGCAGCTTGTGAAGCGGCGTGCTCGAGACGTCGATGATGTCGATGCCCAGACGGGCCAGGGCGGCTACCGCGTGCGGCTTACGCTCGTTCCCCATTCGCGAACGCGGATTGATGAAAAGCAACGCCTTCGCAGCCATCGGTTATCTCTAATGCACAAGCTGGGCGATAGGCGCCGCCTGGTCAAGCGGTGGTAACCGAAACAAATCCGTTATCGTTCTCAGCACGCTGTAATGATCAATCCGCTGGTCGTCGTTGCCGGCGCGAAGCATCGGACCGACCGCGATCGTGGCGATGTGGTTGTGCGAACCGCGATCGTCCTCGTCCCAGGTGAGGATCAGCAACCCGTTGTGTTTGGCGTTAAAGTCGATAATCGGCGGCAGGTTCGAGGCGAGCCACGCATCGCCCACCGCAATCGATCGGTCATGCATATCGTTGAGCACATTGGGAACGACAAACGCGATCGTCGGATAATGATTGGAGGCCAGATCGGCGCCGATCTGAGAATAGGGCACGACCGACTGTGGTGGCGTATCGGAGAAGTCGATGAGCGGGTTGTGCTTGCGATAGTATTCGCCCGCTTCGCAGACTGTCGAACCAACGGCCGGTAGGTCTTCCATGTAGCCTTTAATCGATTTGTGGGCTCGAATCGCTTCGCCGCCTAAACTCGGGGCGTTGAAATTGAGCGGGCAGGCGTCATTCCTCAC
>JALYZV010000083.1 GCA_030948685.1 Vulcanimicrobiota bacterium
CGCTCAGGTACCGCTCAGCTCAAGCCGGCGGCCTCTGACTGGTGGTTATGCGCCGCGCGGCGGCACCATACTCCATGCATCACCTGAAGTTTACCGGCGTCTCGGAGTGCCCGCCCCACTCTAATCAAATGGCGCGTGAGTGGTTGCGCCGAAACTTTCACGGCTAGTACGACCGCGGGGCTGGTTTGAGATTGCCTGTTATCACCGTGATCGATAGCGGCGGAAGATCCACAAACGGCCACGACTGCCCGCGGAGTGTCGTCACTACCGGGGAATGGTTTGGGCTCGGGATCTCCGCAGCGGAATTACCATTCCAATGATACTGGGTGCTCCCAAACGTAGATAGGATCGCGTCGTTGCCAAACGTTCCTTGCGATCCATCCTTCGAGTCGAACAGGATAAGAACACGACGCTTCTCGCTGTCCTTGTTTATGAGCATCATGGACCACATCCCATCCGGACGCCTGGCGGAATAGCCGGTAACTGCCGGGTTCTTCGGGGCCTGCGGCATCGTCACGGGGTAGATCTCGTGCTCTTCATCGCCGGGCTGCAGCCAGTGCTGCGTTAGCATCTGCGCGGCGTAGTACTGAGCGGCTTTAGCAAGGATGTGGTAATGTTGGTCGATGATGAACATCGTGTAGCCGCCCCATTTGTTGCACTGGCGACTGTGGCCCATGGGTTCTGTCTCGTATTGGTAATGGTTAAGACCGCTCAGGCCGTGTGACAGGGCGGTGCCGATCCAATCCGCCATCCACAGCGCGCCCTCAATTTGTTTCGGGACAGGGCCGCCGTTGTTGGCGAAGTTCACCTCGCTGATGTACGTCGGAACGCTTTTGGGCAAGCCGTCCGCCCACCAGGCGTCCATCGTACCGCGTAACACGGCGGGCTCGCGCAGCAGGTCCATGCGCAACGTGACGCCTTGATCGCATCCTCGGAACGGGTAGTGCTCGTAAGACATGAAGGCAAGGTCGTTCAAGTGACCGTGACTGCGAAGGTAGTTTAGGAAACGGCGAAACCACGAATCATCGCCATGCGCGTCTGCCCAGACCTTGATATCCGCGTTCACACCTTGGAAAGCCGGCCCACCGAGTTTGGCTTGCGGGTACACCGCGTGGATGGCTTGCGCAAACTGGATATACAATGACGCATAGTCTTCGGGCATCGCATATTGGCCATCCACCTCTTCGCCCATCTCGATGTTGTTGAGCTTGTAGCCGCGCGCGTGAAGATAGCGCACCATTGCGGCTGCATTCGCCGGCGTGCTGTAGAAGAGCGGCACAGCGTACATCATCGGTAGCCCGCGCGTGATCACGTTGCGAGACATCATGTCAAGCCCGGGCTGATCTTGGCCGTTTCGAATGCGGTCCGAGGCAGCGTGCCACGGATCGATGGATGAAACCATGATGATCGTTTGCCTTTGTCCGCAGTCGGATGGGCGCTCTGGATTACCGCCGCACTTGTCGTAGCGGATGAGGTCCTGCAACGTGCCGTTTGCATCCGCTGGGCCAAGCGCAACATCCTGGATTGCGTAGCCCAGACAGTTGCGGCGGTCGGCTGAGCCGTAAGAGTCGCAGGTGTCCGAGGACGCCGTCATGAGAATGCGGACGAAGCGAGTCGTCAGCGGCGCCCGCGCCAAGCGAATAAAAGCATTGCCACCCGTCCCGGCCTTGATCACACCAGCTGGGAACGTATGCCAGGTTCCGCTCGCCTGCGCGATGATTGCGTCTCCACCGGTCCAGTATTGAACGTCATAGCGCGTTGCATACGGGTTGAGCCACGAAATGCGGATCGCATTCACCGGCTTGGGATGGATGAAATCGATGACCGCCCATTGCGGATGCTCGCTGTCCGGCTCGTGCGTATAGGGTTGCGTCAGGTAGGGATTGCTCTTCCAATAGGTATGAGCGTCGCCGTCGTCAATGCGCGAATAATCGTCATCGTCGCCTTGGTCGCGCGTCGATCCACGATGAGGCAGTGCGTAGCCGAATGAGTCGACGATCGGCGGGTTCGCGAGCGAAGAGCTGCTGGTCCAGTAGCCTCGGTTGTGTTGCGCATCGCTAAACGTGCCGGCCGGATTCCAATGCCAGTCTTGGATGGACAGTTCGGTGTAGAGCCGCGCGCTCACGGTGCCGAGCCCCGCGCCGAGCATCGCACGCGTGCGCCGCGGTGAGTATAGGAATGGGATCTTGCCGGCTGGGTCGGAGTCGATGCCCACGCCGATTGCGTGCAGCGGCCGGATGACATTGAGGCGCTGGGCGGGCGCCGTGTCGACGTGCACCGTTATCGTCGAGCTGGAAATCGCCGCGATCAGAACGAGAAGAAGATGCATCAGGGTCTCCTGCGCTCTGACTTAATGCTCGGTTGGGGAAATGGTGCCACGCAGCACGGTGATGGACTGGGCCGGGATGGTGTACGCGACGTGCGAGCCGCCGGGGAAGGTCGTCTGCTCGGGCGGGTTGTCCGGCGAGGGGATCGAGCCTTGACCCCGCGATTGCCATGCATACTGCGCGCTGCCGAACGTCACTCGCGTTACGGACGAACTAAACGCGCTGGAATAGCCGGTGGAGGAGTCGGCAAAGTCAACGGTGACGTCGTGAGCTTTCATATCTTTGTTCACGACCATCACAGACCACAATCCATCCGGACGCCGAGTCGCATAGGCGGTCATCAACGGATAGCCGTTTTGCATGATGGTCGTCGCTGCCGGGAAGAGGTCGTGGTTCGCATCTCCAGCCTGCACCCATTGCTGCGTCAACATCTGTACTGCGTAAAATTGCGCTCCTCGCGCACGGATATTGGCGCTCTGATCCGCCACAAACAAGGTGAGGTTGCCCCAGTCACTCGAGCACTGTTTGTTCTGTGACAGCGGAACGGGCTCGTATTGGTAATGCACCATGCCGGCCACGCCGCTCGCGAGTGCGCTCGCCATATAGTCTGCTTGCCACAGTGCTCCTTCAATCTGCATGGGAACCTGCGTGTAGTTGACCGACGAGAAGTTTGCCTCGGTGATAAAGAGTGGGGTCGACGGCGGAATACCGTCCGAGTGCCACGCGTTGACCACACCCTTGATGATCGAGGGGTTGATCAGCAGCGCACGCTGCAGCTCGGCGCCGTGAATGCAACCATTGTCGTGCGGGTAATGTTCGAACGACATAAATGCCAATTCGCCGTCTGCGCCGTGCGACTTCAAATAGTTCAAAAAGCGGTTCAGCCAAGAAACATTGCCGTCGCTATCGGGCCAGGTCAACAGGTCGGAATTCACCCCGGAGAACACGGGACCGCCGAGCTTGAGCGTGGGGTCGAGCCGATGGAGCGCGTGCGCCCACTGGACGTACAGCGCGGCATCGTCTTCCGGCGTCGCGTACTGCCCGTCCGGTTCTTCCCCGAGCTCGATATACGAAATGGGATAGCCGCGCGCTTGCAGATAGCGCACTTCCGCCACCGCATTGTCCGGCGTGCTGTAGAGCATCGCCACAGGATACATCGCTGGCAGACTGCGCGTCAGGCCGCTGCGAGCGATCAGATCCAATCCAGGCTGCTCTTGGTTGCGCACTCGATCGGTCGATCGGTGCCAAGGGTCGACCGACGAAACGTAGGTCGCGGTTTGGCGGATGCCGCACACCTGGCGTCCGGCTGACTCCCCGCCGCAGGCGCTGTGACGAACAAAGTCATGAAATTTACCGGCAGCATCGACGTTGCCGGCCCAGATTTCCGTTATTGCGTAGCCGACGCAGTTACGCTTGTCGGAAGCGCCGTGGGTATCGCAGGTGTTTGACGATTGCGTCATGAGGACGCGCAGGTAGCGAGCGATGGTGGGCCTGCGCGGATGGAGCAGATCCACGGGGCCCAAGGGCGAGGTCGCCGGCCGGCGTGCGCGCGAGGTGGCAAGCGGCATCCATTTACCGGTACCAGGATCGCCGATTGGGTCGTTACCGATCCAATAGTCGATTGTGTACTTCGCCGCATACGGGTTCGCCCACAGGATTTTGATCTCAGAAATGGTGCGAGGCTCTTCCAAATCCATGACCACCCATTGCGGGTGCATATCGTCCGGGTCTCCGGTAAAAGCGCTCGTCAGGTAGGGATTGCTTTTCCAGTAGGTCTTGAGATTGCCGTCATCCAGGCGCGAGTAGCTTTCGTTGTTGCCTTGATCGGTCGTGTTGCCGCGATGCGGAAGACGATAACCGTAGGAATCGGAGACGAAGGCCGAATCCATTGACGCGCTGCTCGTCCAATAGCCCTGCTTATGGCGCGTGTCGCTAAACGTGCCGGCCGGATTCCAGTGCCAGTCTTGGTCCGATAGTTCTGTGAAGAGTCGGTAGCTGAGCCAGCCGAGACCGGCGTCCAGCATCGCTTGCACGTTGCCCTTCGAATAGAGCGCGGGAATGGATGCGGCCGGTTCTTTGTCAACCGTCCCACCGAACGTGCGCAGCGGGCTAAACGTTGTAATCTTGTGTGCGGGCGTCGTATCCACTCGGACGACGTCGGCAACTGGTTGGGCCGCGTCAGCGTCGGCCGCGCGCAAAGAGCTCGCAGCGACGACGCAAAAAACCATCAGCGCGATACAACAGCGCGTGCCCATGCCGCGTGAATACAGCGACGGAAGAGAAATGCCTGCCGTGGGCGAATCTCGCTGTAAGCCACCGATAGGGGGTGCAATCGCGTCGTGAAGACTCGTCTGCTTTCGTTGCTGCTGGCAATCGCCACGGTCGTACTCAGCGCGGCAGTTGTCCAAGCAGTGCCGGTGAATATTAGCGGTCACTGGCAGGTAGAGATCACGAGCGGCTACTCCATTTTTGGTGGCACCATGGCCTTTAGCGAAGATGGACAGACCGTCATCGGGCGAACCGGCCACACGGCCATCGAAGGCAAAATGGTCAGCGATACCAAGATG
>JALYZV010000140.1 GCA_030948685.1 Vulcanimicrobiota bacterium
ATAGCAGCGGCCGGCTCGTGGCTGGTCCGCACAATCGCGTTCGCAATGTTGTCGGACGCAACGCCGGGGCATTATGGCGGATTTCGCATCGGCCTTTCGCTGCCGATCCCAGTTGTGCAAGTCGCGCCGCACTGGTACGCAATACTCACGTTGTGGTGCGTATTCGCGCTGATTGGATGGTGCGGCTGGCGCGCTGTGCATGCTCTCGACCGCGCAGGCGGCGGATTGTGGGCCGTGTATGCGGGTTATGCAGCGGTCGCTTTAGTTCTAACGCTATTTGCAGTCACGCTGTCGATTGACGGGTACTTTTACACAGTTTTTGCGCGCCTCTTCGGCGTCTACGGAATCGATCCGTACGCTTTGGTTTCGCCAGTCCGCGTCAGCGATCCAGTGTTGCTTCAGGATTTCTCGCTGCTCAACAACCCTCCGTTTCCGGATCCATACGGACCTGGCTTCACACTTCTCGCCGGCCTTGTCGGGTGGCTCGAGTCGGGCGCAAATCTATGGACACAGTTGTGGAGCTGGCGCGCTATTGCTGTCGGAGCATGCCTGCTGACAGTGGCGGCGCTGGCGCGCATCACAAAAGGAACGACCGGGAAAGAACGCGTGCGGCGCGTTGCCGTTTTCGCGTTTCACCCGTTAACGCTCTATGAGAGCGGCGTGGGCGGCCACAACGATTTCCTCATGATCGCTGCCGCCGCATGGTCGTACGCGGTCGTCGACGAGCTCCCTCTGATCGCGGGATTGCTGCTTGGAACTGCGATTGCCATCAAGTACTTCGCTGCCGTGCTGCTCCCGTTCGTGGTGCTGCGCGCAGCCCGCAAGAGTCTCGTGGCGGCTGCGCTGATCGTCGTGCTGGCGGCTTTCGTGCCGCTGCTATGCTTCCATCCGTTTGCCTTCGGCACGACGGGTCAAGTGACGCTCGTGAAAGTCGGTAGCAGTCTTTCGATGTCGCTGAACTGGCTGCTCGCGCTGCCGCTCTTCGCCCTCAACGCAAGCGACGGGGTCGTGCGCGCGGTGCAGTTCGCAATCGTCGCGACCTTCGCGCTGGTCACGATTGTCGCAGCGGCTCGCTATGCGCGGACATTGAAAAGCGCCGAAGTGTTCCGCTCGATCGCGGCATTGCTGTGGTCATTGCCTGCGATGCACCCTTGGTATGCGATGTGGCTTGTCCCAGCCGCGGCCGCGCGCTCGCGCTGGTCCACCTACGCGTGGTGGTTCGGTGCCTTCGCTCTATTGGTGTATGCACACGAAGCAGTGCTGCCGACCCCGCTCAACCACGCAATCTTCATTGTCATTACCTTTGTGCTGTTGCTGGTTCCCATTGTGCTGATGCGAGGAGCACGTCGCGGCGTGGCAGATTCGACGAGTGAAAGCCACTTATTGCACGGAGAAGAAGGGACGCGGGCGTAGCGGCGCAATTCTCGCTGCATGATAACCTCATGCACATTTCTCATGCTCTGTCGCAGGCTTTCCGTCGTGTTGGCGGCCTGCATCGCATGCGTTGCCTCCCTTCACGGCTCTGCAGCCGCGGCGGATACCCCGCCAATCTTGCGCGGGTATACGCCTGCAATGGTGCCCGCTGAGCTCGACGCCGAGCGCGCGGTGAACGCGTCGCCGACCGCTGATGCGGCGATGCGCGACGAGCGCGGGGTCGCGGGCGTCGTGCACCGCATGGGTCAGCCGGGAGATTACCAGACAGCGGTCTTCATGCGCAACCAGTTCGCTGCCGCCGGCTGGGACGCAAAGATCGTGACCTACATCGTGCCGATTGCATGGCCCACCGAGCAGCGGCTTGCGATCACGGCTCCGGTGGCTCGAGAAGTCGATCTTTACGAACCAGCGGTACCCGGCGATCCGTGGTCTGCGCGCCACGCCGAGATCGGTAAGCCATATTCGGGCTACAGCATGGATGGCGACGTCAGCGCGCGGCTGATGTACGCCAACCACGCATCAGCCGCCGATCTCGAAACGCTCAGGAAGATGCGCATCAATCTCAAAGGCGCGATCGTCCTGGCGAAAATGGGCGGCGGTGAGAGGTCAAGCAGCAAAGCCGAACGACTCGCAAAGCTCGGCGTCAAAGCCCTACTCCTCTATCCGGAACCTGGTTGGGATCCGTACTTCCCGCAGTTCCGCTCCGCCAAACTCTACCCGCGTGGACCTGGCCGCCCGCTCGGGGCTGCCTTGCGCGGCACGCTGAAAATCGATCGAGATGATGCGTCTGGAGATCCGACTGCGATCGGTATCCCTGTCCCCGGCGCGAAGCACAAGCCGATATCGACACTGGCTGTGCCGCCGGTCCCCGTTATGAATGTCACGGCGCTCGTCGCGCAACAGCTCGTCAGCCAACTCGGTGGGCCTGGCGCACCAAAAGGGTGGCAGACGAAGATCTATGCCGGCGTCCACCTGGGCGGCGTCGAGCGCGTGCATTTCGTTCTCAAGAGCCAGCGCTTTTTCGGCCCGATCTGGAACGTCATCGCAACGATGAAGGGGGCGGTTGCACCCGAGCAGAGCATCGTCGTTGGCGGTCACCGGGACGCCTGGACCTACGGGGCGCTCGATCCCGGCAGCGGATCGGTCGCGATGCTGCAGATGGCAGACGCGCTCGGAACGCTATGGAAGAAAGGGTGGCGTCCCTACCGGACCATTGTCATCGGGTCCTGGGACGGCGAGGAGCTCAACGACTTTGGGAGCGGCATTTGGGTCGATCAATATAAAGATCAGCTCTTACGCCGCTGTTGGGCTTACGTCAATACGGACGAGGTGGCAACCGGACCCGTCTATATCGCGGGAGCAACGGACGATCTCATCGGCGTGATGCAATCGGTTGCCGATGTCGCAATCGCTCCCGACGGCAAGACGCTGGCCCAGTATTGGGCCAAGCAAGACGCCAAGCGAGCGATCTTTCCCAACGGCACCGGCAGCGATCACGAGAGTTTCGAGTATCACCTCAACATCCCGTCCACGGGGATCATCTACGGCGGCGTGTTCGGCACGTATCACTCCGGCTACGATGATGTTAGCAGCCTTCGCGTGTTCGACCCGGCTATGCGCTACGCAGATGCTGCCGCACGGTTGTACAGCGTGCTCACGCTCCGGCTGGCCGACGCGCCGTATCCAGACATACGTTTTGCCGCCGACGCGCTCGCCATGCAGCGCCGACTCAATGCGTTTGCCAATGGGCGCGACCATGAGTCACGGCGCAGCGAGGTGGTCCGCACGTTGCAGCGCTACCTCAACAAGTTTGCACGCCTGTCGGCAAGCGTTGACCGAGCAGTCGATGAAGCCTCGCAGAATGGCAATGCAAAAGAATTACGAGATCTGGGCCAGCTCGCATTCGAAATCCGTTCCGCCTTCTATTCGCGCAGCGGTATTCCCGGATACCCGTGGCAGGGAAGCGTGCTGTATAACTTCGATGATACCATCTCCACGCTGCCATCACTTGAAGCCACGCTCGATCCTAAACACGGCAAGGCTGCGCTCAACCAGCTCATCGGGGCGTTTCAAAAGTTGCCACCGCTTTTGCTTGTGTCCAGGTGACCCAGCCAGCGCAGCGCATGCCGATCCGGGCGATTTTCTTCGACCTGGATGACACACTGCTCGACGACACGATCTCAAGCGAACGCAGCGCGGCCCTGGTTGCAGCTGAACTCGCCGGCGATCGAGGGATCTCGCCCGACCAGCTTGCCGTCGCTTACATGGAAGCGGCGATGGGTTTTTGGGAGCAGCTCTCACCCGGCGCTCCGAAACCGCCAGCCGGCGCGATCCGCCCGACGCTCTGGCGCGCGGCGCTGGGCCGATACGGGATCGACGATCCGGACCTGGCGAAGCGCCTCGCAGCTCGCTATGACGCGGTGCGCATCGAACGGGTGGAGCTCTTCCCTGAAACGCTGCCCGTGCTGCATGCGTTGCACGGCCGCTACAAGATGGCGATTATCACCAACGGTTTTGCCGAAACACACGACGCGAAAATCGCGCGTCTGGAGCTCGCGCGGTTCTTCGACGCAGTGGTACTCGCCGGGGAAATGGAGCTCGCCAAACCCGATCCGGCTGCGTTCCAGCACGCGATGGACGCGCTCGCAGTCAGCGCTGCAGAAAGCGTCATGGTGGGGGACCGCTTTGACCGCGATATTGTCGGCGCCCAGGCCGCGGGCATGCGCACTGTCTGGGTGAACAGCCGCAACGAGACCATGCCGGCGGGTGCGCGCCTGCCCGACGCTACCATCCCCTCAATTGCGCAGTTGCCCGCCGTATTAGTGACGCTCAACACGCAATAGCCTCCGCCCCGACGCAATCATATATGCAAAGCTTTGGCGGAGGGAAATCATGCGGCACCTTATCTCTATGGGTATCTTCGCGGCTGTGGTTGTTGCGGTGGCGGCGCTGACAAGCGCTCCCGCTAGCGCCGACTTCCAGGTCTGCAACGAGTCGGGCGAGCATATCAGCATCGCGATTGCCTACTACGATTCTTCCAGTGATTCGATCGTTTCCGAGGGCTGGTGGAACATGGACTCGGGCAATTGCAGAACGCCGATTGGCGGAAATCTCAAAAACAAGTACTATTACCTGTACGCAGAAAGCGATCAGCACACTTGGACCGGTTCGCACTCGTTGTGCCTCAATACCGACCACAAGTTCACCTTGTACGGCGCGGACACGTCCTGCGAGTATTCGTGGCACAAGTTCTTCCGTGTGGACACAGGCGACGCAGAGACATACACGCACACGATCCATTGATCGGCCGTCGTTTCGTCACCAACTCGAGGTAGCGTCCGGGCGTTAGTCCGGATTGGAAAAAACGGACCCTCCGGGGTCCGTTGCTACATTGTCGGCGCGCTGAAAAGGCGCGCGCACCGTCCTGTATCGAACAGTCCCCTTCCATGCAGAAAACCCCGAACGGCCCGCCCAAGGATCCCTATGCCGCGCCGGTGCTTGCCATCGCGCCGCGGCATGGCCTCGAGCACATCGTGATCAAGGGCGCGCGCGAGCACAATCTCAAGAACATCGACCTGAAACTGCCGCGCAACCAGTTGATCGTGATTACCGGGCTGTCGGGATCGGGAAAGAGCTCGCTTGCCTTCGATACGATCTACGCGGAAGGTCAGCGTCGCTACGTGGAGTCGCTCTCATCGTATGCGCGCCAATTCCTCGGCCAGATGGAGAAGCCGGACGTCGACTACATCGAGGGCATGTCGCCGGCCATCTCGATCGACCAAAAGTCCACCAGCCGTAATCCGCGCTCAACCGTCGGCACGGTGACCGAGATCTACGACTACCTGCGGTTGCTGTATGCGCGCATCGGCCATCCGCACTGCCCCAACTGCGGCCGGCCGATTACGCCGCAGACCGCGGAGCAGATCGTCGACCAGATACTGGAGCAGCCCGAAGGCACCCGCATTCAGATTCTTGCGCCCATGGTGCGCGGCCGCAAAGGCGAGTATCAAAAACTTTTCGAGCAGGCAGTCAAGGACGGTTACGCGCGCGTGCGCGTCGATGGTCAAATTCGCGAGCTGCGCGAGAAGATCAACATCGACAAGAAGCGCAAGCATACGGTCGAGATCGTTGTCGACCGGCTCGTGCTCAAGCCGGATATCCGCAAACGGTTGACCGATTCGGTCGAGACGGCGCTCAAGCTGACCCAGGGACTGCTGGGTGTGCTGGTGCAAAAGCCGGCTGGCAAAGAAGAGGAGCTTTCGTTCTCCGAAAAATTCGCTTGCATTGAGTGCGGCCTCTCGTTCGAAGAGCTGACGCCACGCATGTTCTCGTTCAACTCGCCCTACGGCGCCTGTCCGGACTGTACCGGTTTGGGCGCCCGCATCGAGTTCGACCCGCGCCTGGTCATCCCGGATCGCAACAAGTCCTTCCGCGAGGGCGCGGTCGTGCCGTGGACCAGGAACCTCTCACCCGGCATGAACCCGTTCTACGTGCAGCAGGTTGAAACGCTGATCAAGGAGGCCGGCTATAAGCTCGATACGCCGGTCAAAAAGCTGCCGAGCGAACTGCTCCAGGTGATCCTTTACGGCGAAGATGAAAAACGCGACTTCCGCTTTCGCACCAAGTCCGGTAACTACTGGGACTATGAATCGCAATACAAAGGCATCATCCCCGGCCTTGAGCGCCGCTTCGAAGAAACGTCATCTGACCATGTGAGGGAAGAGCTCGAGAAGCTACAGACGTCGGTTACCTGTCCGACGTGCAAAGGCGCTCGGCTCAAGCCTGAATCGCTGGCAGTGACGATCGGCGGGCTGTCCATCGCGACACTCACCAGCATGTCCGTCGATCGTGCATTGCGATTCGTCGAGGAGCTTGAGCTCAACGCGCGCGAGGAGCAGATCGCACGCCAGATTGTCAAGGAGCTTCGTGCGCGTCTCGGTTTTCTCGTGAACGTCGGCCTCGAGTATCTGACGCTCGATCGAAGCGCCACCACGCTTTCAGGAGGCGAGGCGCAGCGCATTCGCCTGGCGACACAGATCGGGTCTTCACTGGTTGGCGTGCTGTACGTGTTGGATGAACCGTCGATCGGGCTGCACCAGCGCGACAATGCGCGACTGCTTGCCACCCTCAAGACGCTGCGCGATCTGGGCAACACCCTCATTGTCGTCGAGCACGACGAAGAGACCATGCGGGAAGCCGATTACATCGTCGACATCGGGCCGGGCGCCGGCAAAGCGGGCGGATTCATCGTCGCCGCCGGTACGATCGACGATATCCAAGCCGAGCCGAACTCAGCGACCGGCCGCTTTCTCAAAGGCGAAAGCGTCATCCCCATCCCGCCCTCGCGCAGAACGCCAAGAGGAACGCTGAGCATAAAATCGGCGCGCGCCAACAACCTCAAAGGCATCGATGTCGATTTCCCGCTCGGCGTCTTTTGCGCCGTGACTGGTGTTTCTGGTTCGGGAAAGTCGACGCTGGTCGACATGGTGCTGTATCGCGCTCTTGCGCATCATCTACACGGCCAGTCGCCCGAGGAAACGTACGGCAAGGTGCGCGGCCTCGAGCAGCTCGATAAGGCTATCATCATTGACCAGTCGCCTATCGGCCGAACGCCGCGCAGCAATCCTGCAACCTATACCGGCGCGTTCGATCCGATCCGCGAGCTCTTCTCGCTGACGCCGGACGCGCGAGTGCGCGGCTATGGTCCTGGGCGTTTTTCGTTCAATGTCAAAGGCGGGCGCTGCGAGTCGTGCGCAGGGGACGGCATCATCAAAATCGAGATGCACTTCTTGCCTGACGTCTACGTTCCGTGCGAGGCGTGCAAAGGGAGACGCTATAATCAACAGACGCTCGAGGTGAAGTATAAGGGCAAGTCGATTGCAGACGTGCTCGAGATGCGGGTTGACGAGGCTGCTGAGTTCTTCTCCAATATCCCGCGCGTGTACAATAAGCTGCAGACGATCTGCGACGTCGGCCTTGGCTACATTCAGATGGGTCAGCCGGCAACGACACTCTCAGGCGGTGAGGCACAACGCGTCAAGCTTGCAACCGAGTTGTCGCGCCGCAGCACCGGACGCACGTTCTACATTCTCGACGAGCCGACAACGGGTCTGCATTTCGCCGATATAGCGCAATTGCTGGTCGTCTTGCAGCGCCTGGTGGAGTCGGGCAACACGGTGCTGGTCATCGAACACAATTTAGATGTCATCAAGACCGCCGATCACATCATCGATCTGGGACCGGAAGGCGGTGACAAGGGAGGCAGGGTTGTGGCGAGCGGAACACCCGAAGAGGTCGCCCGATTCGACGCATCGCATACCGGTCGCTATCTGCGCCGGGTGCTCGTCGACCCCCGCGCCCACATCGCCATTACGACCGAACATGAGGCGGTTGCAAAGTACGAGCGAGCCAACCGCGAGCTGCTCAAGAACCTTGATAATACGGGCTCCCGGGCGTCGAAAACACGGGAACCGGCCGGTCGCTCCTGAAGTCCCGAACCCCTTCGGCCGATGACTAGAATACTGACAGCCGCATAGCGGCTGTTTGGTGGACGTACAAAGAGGAAATATGCCCGACGCGATTTCCGGCGAGCTGCCTGCAGCGCTGCCGCTTCCAATCGATATTACGGTTCGCAACGCGGAGCAAGGGGTCAACCAGACCGGCAAAGCTGGGCGTCTGGATCCGAATGGCTTGGTGGCGACGCTCCCGACGGAAGTGAAAGAGAACACCATTCTCTTTACGACGCTCGACATGCGCAGCATCAAGGCGACGGCGCGCGGACTGATCAAGGTACGTACGCAGCGCAGCTTAGGTGAAGGCGCCGGCTATGAAGTGGCGGCGGATTTTCTGGAACTGAGCGACGATGCTCGTCAGAAGATCGAGCGTCTGCTCGGGCGACACACTGAAGAGGTTGTGGCTCCGAGTGCAGCGCCGCCGACGCAAACATTCCAGTCGCAATCGACGTTTCGAGCGGCGGGCGCAGCCACGTTTCTTCCACCGGTCGACTATCAAGCGGTCAACCAACAAGCGGAACGCCGGCAATATTTCGAGCCCGCCCCACTGCGCGGCGTTAGCCAAGCGACGAGCGCAACAAAGTTCTGGAACTCGCTCGGCGTTTCAGCATACATCGTGGTCGCCCTCATCATCATTGCCATTTTTCCGCAAGGACGAGCGGCCGAGCTTTACGTCTGGAACCATTTCGCCTGGGGCGTGAGTCGCATGTGGTATTGGGCCAACCACGTCGGCGAGGTCAAGCTGTGGGGGCAAAGCCCGGACTAGAGCGTATGCGGCTGTGATGAACGGAGATTCCGGCCAGCCCAACGAGCGACGCAAACACGCGCGCATCCAAAAGACCCTGCCCGTCCATATCCGTAGTGAAAAGGCCGACAAACGATTTCCGGCTGAAATCGTCAACATCGGCGGCGGCGGCGTCCTTTTGCGCACCGATGTCGTGGTGGACACCAACGATCTGCTCACGATCGAGCTCGATCTGGTTGGCGAGACCAAGCCTATCTCGGTGTTTGGTACGGTCGTGCGCAACGATGCCCGAGGCGTGGGTATCGCGTTCGTGCGTATCAGCGAAATCACGTCCGATCTCATCGCCTATCTCATCCGCAAGTGGGAACGCGAAGGCGCCCACCCCGCCTGATCTAGCAACCGACCGTTGCAGCAACGGACCTTCGCCGCAACGGACCTTCGAAGCAACGGACCTTTGAAGCAACGGACCTTTAGGTCCGTTCACCAATGCAGCAACGGACCTTTAGGTCCGTTCTTACTTCAGGTTCGCCTGTGCCCAGTGACGAATAAAGCATCATGAGCCCAACTGGCACAGACAGAACCGCCAAGCGCGTGGCGGAGCTGCGCGAGCTTTTGGACCGCTACAATTACGAGTACTACGTGCTCGACTCACCGACTATCAGCGATGCGCAGTGGGATACACTTTTTCGCGAGCTGTCGTTGCTGGAGGAGCAGCACCCCGAGCTGCGCACGCCTGACAGTCCGACACAGCGTGTGGGTGCCGCGCCGTCCGCCGCTTTCAAAGAGTACCGACACGTCGTGCCGATGCTTTCCCTCGGCAATGCTTTTGGCCAAGAGGAGCTTCGACAATGGCATCAGCGCGTCACGAAGCTGCTGGGTGGCGCGCCAAGCAAGTATGTCGCCGAATTGAAGATCGATGGTCTGGCGATCGCTCTTCGCTACGAAAAGGGGATGTTCGTCTCCGGCGGCACCCGCGGCGATGGCACGGTCGGCGAGAACATCACGCCAAATCTGCGCACCATACGCTCCATCCCCCTGAAATTGACTGGTCGCGTGCCCGACGTCCTCGAGGTGCGGGGCGAGGTCTACATGCGGCGCAGCGACTTCGACCGCATGAACGAGCGCCGCATCGCGGCTGGTGAACCCGTCTTCGCCAATCCCCGCAACGCCGCCGCGGGCGCCGTTCGCCAACTCGATCCGCGTATCACCGCGTCTCGGCCGCTGCGATTCTTCGCCTACGGGATTGGCGAGGTCAAACCATCGCTCGATGCCGGCACGCAGTGGCATTTGCTAGAATTGTTCAAAAGCTACGGGTTACCGGTGAATCGCGAGGCGCGCCATTTCGAGGACTTCGAAAGCTTGGCTGCCTTTTGTGACTCCTGGGAGTCCAAGCGCACGTCTATCGATTATGGCATCGACGGCGTCGTCGTCAAAATCGATTCGCTCGAGCAACAACGGCGGCTAGGCTTTGTTGGACGCGACCCGCGCTGGGCAATCGCGTTCAAGTTTCCGGCCGAAGAGGCACAGACGCGCTTGATTTCGATTGAAGTCAATGTCGGCCGGACAGGCAGCGTTAATCCCTATGCGGTGCTGGAACCAGTGCAAGTGAGCGGCGTGACCGTTTCAACTGCAACCTTGCATAATGAGGACTACGTTCGCCAAAAAGACATCCGCGCAGGCGATACGGTGGTCGTGCGGCGTGCGGGCGAGGTCATTCCGGAGATCGTGCGGCCGGTTATCGAGGCGCGCAAAGGCAGGCAGCTTCCAGAATACAAGCTGCCGACGAAGTGCCCGGCGTGCGGCGCAGACGTCTACCGGCCCAAGGGTGAGGCCATGGCGTACTGCGCGAACCCATCATGCCCCGCGCAGTTCAAAGAGAGTCTCGTGCATTTCGCCGGCGTGATGGACATCGAGGGGCTCGGCTACAAGGTATGCGAAACGCTTATTGCCAGCGGCCTTGTCAAGGACGTTTCCGATCTCTACTTCCTCAGCCACGCCGACCTGCTCTCGCTGCCCCGCACGGCTGAGAAGTCAGCTTCGAATTTATTACGGAACATCGAGGCCAGCAAGCATCGGCCTTTCTGGCGCATTCTGGTAGCCCTCGGGATTCGATTTGTCGGCGGGCAGAACGCGCAGATCCTCGCCGCCAGTTTTCCCAGCATCGACGAGCTTGCGAGCGCATCGCTCGAAGCGCTGCAAACGACCGAACAGATCGGCCCGAAGATCGCTCAAAGCGTCGTCGAGTACTTTCTGCAGCCGCAGAATCGCAAGGTCATCGAGAAGCTCCGACGCGCAGGCGTGAACTTGCGCGAGACGTCAGCGGTGCGACCGAAAACGGACGGGCCGCTTGCGGGCAAGACCTTCGTGCTCACGGGTACGTTGCCAAGCATGTCGCGCGAAGAGGCAACGGCGCTCATTGCGGGTGCCGGCGGCAAAATCTCCGGGTCGGTGAGCAAGAAGACCGACTACGTGGTCTCGGGTGAATCCGCCGGCAGCAAACTGGCCAAAGCCGAAAAGCTGGGCGTGAAAATCATCGATGAGTCCGAATTGTTGAAGCTGGCGAAAGCCTGAGTCTAGAAACAATCTCTGAAGCAACGGCCCTTTGAAGCAACGGACCTTTGAAGCAACGGATCTTTGAAGCAACGGCCCTTTGAAGCAACGGACCTTTAGGTCCGTTATTTACTACACGACGCGCGTTAGATAGCCGTCGTCTTCCTCTTCACGATCGTCAAGCCAGTGCAGCGCGTCTTGCAGGCTGCGCGCAATGTCGCTCGCAACGACGCTGTGTTTGTGCTGGCTGTTCAAGTAGTCTGCGGCAATGCCGTGCCAGTACGCGCCAATGGCTGCGGACTGGCGCGGGCTGCAGCCTGCGGCCAGCATCGCGCCGATCATGCCGGCGAGGATGTCGCCGGAGCCGGCAGTCGCTAACACCTCATTGCCGGTGAGGTTGACGTATGAGGCCTCCTTGGTTGCAATGATCGAGCGCGGACCTTTGAGCAAAAGCGTCAAGTCGAGCCCGGCAGCGAACTCATCGGCCGCCTTCATGCGGTTGGCGATTGCGGCATCGGCATTTTCGCCGAGCAGCCGGGCGAACTCGGCGTCGTGCGGCGTGAGCACGGCCTTCTTGCCGTTAACGATATCGGTGTGCCCGGAGAGTGCGAACAGCGCATCGGCGTCGACGACGAGCGGCCGCGTGGTTTGGCCCAAGAATCGCCGTACCACGTCCTGCGTCACCAGCTCTCGCCCTAACCCGGGCCCGAGGACGACAGCACCGGCGTGGCGTGTCGCATCCAAAAGCGCGTTGACGATCGTCGCGACGTCGTCGGTTTCGGGCCACGGGATCACGACCTGTTCCATGACGTGACTGCTGATTGCAGCTGCGGCTGATGCTGGGCACGACACGGTCACATATCCAGCCCCGGCATATTGTGCACCGAGCGAAGCAAGCACGGGAGCGCCGACATACTGCGGGCTGCCCCCGACGACGACGACGTCACCGGCGCTGCGTTTGTCCGCTTGCCGGCTGCGCCGCGGCAACCAGAAGAAAAACTGCTCTTTGGTCATGACGTGGTAGCGGCCGCCGACGTCAGCCAAAATCGCGGGCGGAATACCGATGTGTGCGACCCATAGTTCGCCGACGTAGGACGCCGCAGGATACAGAAGCATGCCGACCTTGGGCGCAGCCATGGTGACCGTCGCCGTGGCGGTCACAGCCGGCCCCGGGACCATTCCCGAGCTTGCGTCCACGCCGGTCGGGATGTCCACTGCGATCACCTCGCGGCTCGCAATGTTGATTTCATTCACCCAGGTGCGGTGGGGCTCGTTCAGCGGCCCAGAGGAACCAGTGCCCAGCAGGCCATCGATGATGAGACTGGCCGCCCGCAGTCCGGAGCGGAAAAACTCGGGCGACTGCTCGCGCAAAAAGCTGACCGAAGCCCCAAGTCCTTGCATCATCTCCAACTGCGCACGACACAGATCGTTGCAATCCGCGCCTTTGGCAGCCATGTAAATGTCTGGTTCGTAGCCGAGCTGCATGAGATAGCGAGCGGCCACGAGTGCGTCGGCACCGTTGTTGCCCGAGCCGGCGACGATCGCGACCCGGATTGGGTCGCCTTCGAGATCTGCTAGGAAGTCTCGCGCCAGGTCTGCCACCGCGCGTCCGGCGGCCTCAGTGAGGACGATCGGAGGGATGCCCACATCCTCGATCGTTCGCATGTCGGCGCTGCGCATCTCTGCGGCGGTCAGAGCGTTCATCGTGCGGCTACTTCCTCACCCTCGTCGTACGACAGGCTAACAACGCCTCCGGCCGGATCATCGGATTCCAAAATGACCGTTGCCACGGCGCTCTGTTTGGAATGCGAGATGGAGAGGTGCATGCGTCGCACGCCGCGCGCCGGGATCAGTTGTGCCGCTCGACCGTTCAGCTCGACGTATGGCTTGCCACTGCGCTCGTGGCGTACGGCGATGAGCCGCCACGGAATGGCATGGCCAAAGGCCTTGCGGGTAGCCTCCTTGGCCGCGAATGCGCCTGCCAGGCGCTCGTGCGGATAACGATGCTTGCGCGCGTGTGCCATTTCTTCATCAGTAAAGATTTTCTTAGCGAATTTCTTCATCTGCGTCGCGTCGAATCGAAAACGCTCAACCTCCGCGATGTCGGTTCCCAAGCCAATGATCATCGCCTTAACAATCCGGCAGCGAGCCAACGCGCGCAGCGGAGGACTTGCATCGGACAGGTTGAAGGGTGATGCGTCGAAACGCGTCTGCATTCGGGAGGCACATTCGCGCAACCGCCTTGGAAAAGATAACCCTCGTTCCCATCAACGGCGTTGAATCCGATCTGTGCGAGCGACTCGCTCCATGTCTGGAAGAACGATTCTTTCATAAGTTCGCAGTCGAAAAGCCGCTCACCCTCTCCCCCACGCAGGCAAACTCCATCCGCCGTCAGTTCTTTTTGAACACCGTCTTCAATCGCATGCTTGCCGCCTATCCGGCACGCGACGGCTTGCTGCTGGGCATCATGGGCAGTGATCTTTACAAGACCTCGCATAACTTTATCTTTAGCGATGCAAGCGAGACCGATCGCGTCGCGGTCGTCTCAACCTTCCGATTGAAGCCCGAGTTCTACAATGATGCCGCCAACGATGCCGCGCTCTTCAATCGCACGCTCAAAGAGTGCGTTCACGCGCTCGGACACGCCTTTGGCCTTAAGCACTGTTATAATACACGCTGCGCGATGTACTACAGCCACTCCGTCTATGACACGGACACCAAGCTGACGTACTTCTGCGACACCTGCGACAAGCGAGTGCGCGCTAATCGTTAACCGGACGCTCCCGAAAGCTTGAGCTTGACAAATGCAAGCGCTATTTGCGTTTTTGCATCGATGATCTCACCGCGGTCAACCATTTCGAGTGCTTGATCGACAGACGGCAGCTCGACGTCGATCGCTTCGTTGTCTTCTGGAGCGGCTTTTCCGGGGGTGAGACCTTCGGCAACGAACAAATGCAGCAGCTCATTGCAGAAACCAGGAGCGGTGTAAAATGACCACGCCTTGCGAATCCGCTCGCAGCGATAACCGGTTTCCTCTTGTAGTTCGCGCACGGCGCAGGCGCTAGGATCCTCACCCGGGTCAAGCTTGCCGGCGGGAACTTCCAGCAGATAGCTGCCCGTGGCGGGCCGATATTGGCGCACGAGGACGATCCGGTCAGGTTGTGGTTGCGCGATAACACAGACGCCTCCGGCATGTTCGATGATCTCAAAGTTCGACCGGTGTCCGTTCGGCAACTCGACGTCGTCGATGCGAACCTTCACGACATGCCCGTCGTAGATGCGGCGGGTGCTCAGCACTTTTGTCACGAAAACGGCCTTCCATACCATCGCTGTTCTTTCCTGAGGAAACCATGCGCGAAGTCGTCATCGTCGCGGCGGGTCGAACGCCCATCGGCAAATACGCTGGTGCGCTGCGCCATATCCGGCCCGACGACATGTCGGCCGTCGTCCTACGAGCGCTCGTCGAGCGCTCCACCGTTGATCCTGCCGACGTCGAAGACGTCATGTGGGGTTGCAGCAACCAAGCGGGTGAAGACAACCGAAACGTGGCGCGCATGGCGCTTTTGGCGGCTGACTTTCCTGAAACCGTCGCCGGCGCGACGCTCAACCGTCTCTGCGGTTCGGGGTTGCAGGCGATTAACAGCGCCGCTCACGCCATCGCGAGCGATTGCGGCGATATCTTCTTCGCCGGCGGTGTCGAGAGCATGACCCGCGCGCCCTACGTCATGCCGAAACCCGAGGCAGAATTTGCGCGTGCCCCACACGTCTACGACACGACGCTGGGCGCACGCATGTATAATCCCAAACTGACCGCCAAGGGGTATCCGCCCATCAGCATGGGCGAAACTGCGGAAAACGTCGCGGAGCGTTACCGGATCACGCGCAAAGAGCAAGATGAGTTTGCATACGGGAGCCAGCACAAGACAGGCGATGCGCAGCGAGCGGGTGCATTTGATCGCGAACTCGTCGGCGTGCAGGTGCCTGGCAATGGTAAGGCGGCACCCAACCAAATCATGATCGTCGATGAACCTCCGCGGCCGGATGTAACCATGGAACAACTCGCAAAGCTCAAACCGGCATTTCGCGAAGGCGGTACGGTGACGGCGGGTAATTCCAGCGGCATCAACGATGGAGCGGCAGGCATCGTCTTGATGTCGGCAGACGAAGCCAAACGGCGTGGGCTGAAGCCCATGGCGCGCATCGTGACCTCGGCCGTCGCGGGGGTGGACCCCAACTGCATGGGCCTTGGTCCGATCCCGGCAACACAGAAGGCTCTGCTTCGCGCCAACCTGCGCATCGACGACATCCATCTCATCGAACTCAACGAGGCGTTTGCTGCGCAGTCGCTTGCCTGCGTCCGCGAGCTCGAGATCCCGATCGAGCGAGTCAACGTGAACGGCGGCGCAATCGCGCTGGGCCACCCGCTTGGCTGCAGTGGTGCCCGCATCATGGTCACCTTGCTGCATGCGATGGAGAATCGCGGCGCAAAGTGTGGGCTGGCGACTATGTGCATCGGCGTCGGCCAAGGCATTGCCACCATTGTTGAAAGGCCCTGATCAATGACCACTGCGACCGCCAAGACGACCCACGAGCTTTTTATTAACGGCGACCGCGTCAAGCCGGCCTCGGGTGCGTACTCGGATGTGCTCAATCCCGCCACCGGCGACGTTATCGCTTCGGTGGCTGCGGCAGGCATTCACGACGCCGATCTCGCGGTTGACGCAGCTCGACAGGCCTTGCAGGGGAAATGGGCGACCATGACGCCGGCGCGCCGTGCGCGCGTGCTTCAGAAGATTGCGTCGCTCATCGGCGAGCGCATTGATGCGCTGGCTGAGATGGAAACGCGTAACAGTGGAAAGACGATCTCGGGCTCCAAAGCGGAGATCGGCCAAGTCATCGAAGACTTTGAGTTCTATGCCGGCGCGGTCACGAAGATCATGGGCAACACGATTCCGGCGCCGCCCAACTTTTTCAACTACACGCTCAAAGAGCCGGTGGGTGTCTGCGCGCAGATCATCCCCTGGAATTACCCGCTCCTGATGGCCGCCTGGAAGGTTGCGCCCGCCCTGGCCGCCGGGTGTACCGTCATACTCAAACCCGCCTCCCCGACACCGCTCACCGCGCTTGCGCTCGGGCAGATCGCCGTTGAGGCAGGTTGCCCACCGGGCGTCCTCAACGTGCTGCCCGGTCCCGGTGCGGTTATCGGCGCACACCTTGCCGGTCACCCAGGCGTCGACAAAATCGCCTTCACCGGAGAAACGGCCACCGGGCGGACGATCATGGAGATCGCTGCTTCGACGATTAAGCGCGTCACGCTCGAACTCGGCGGCAAATCACCGAACATTGTTTTCGATGACGCAGATCTCGAAGCTGCTGCAGCCGGCGCGGTTCACGCAATTTTCTACAACGCCGGTCAATCGTGCGACGCGCGTTCGCGAATCTTGGTGCACGAGTCGGTGCGCGACGAATTCGCCTCAAAATTCGTGGCCAAGACCAAGGCGCTCAAGGTCGGCGATCCGATGGATCCCGCGCAGCACGTCGGGGCGATCATTTCCAAGCGCCAGCTCGAGAAAATCGAGGGCTACATTGGCATTGGCCAACAGGAGGGCGCAACGCTGTCGTACGGTGGCACGCGGCCCGACGGGCCGCTGGCCAAGGGAAACTTCCTCATACCGGCGGTGCTTGACCGGGTGAGCAACACAATGCGAGTTGCGCAAGAAGAGATATTCGGCCCTGTCGCGGTCATCACGACATTCAAGGATGAGAAAGAAGCCATCGCGATCGCCAACGACTCGATCTACGGTTTGGCGGCTTCTGTCTGGACGAAGGACGGCTCGCGCGCCCAGCGTGTGGCCGCTGCGCTGCGCTCGGGCGGTGTCGGCATCAACACGCCGATTTCAATCTTTCCCGGGGTACCGTTCGGTGGCTACAAACAGTCGGGCTTTGGCCGCGAGCTTGCGATGCAGACGCTCGATCTGTATACAGAAACGAAAGGCGTCGTGATGTACACGGGCACCAAGCCGATCAACCTCTTCGGCGTGTAGCTCGCAGGCGCTGCTCCCTAACTGCTGGCAAGATCTGAGACGACGCGGTCGCTGAGGCGTTCGATGATCTCCGTCTCGCGCCGCGCACGCTCCATCGCGTTGTCGAGCGATGGCGCACCGGCTCCCGGCACGCTGAGCACCATAACGTAAAACTTATCGGGTTGTGCAAAGAGCGGCTCGACGTGAACGTCGCGCTGGCCGCCATCATCGCTGCGGAAGATATAGCGAAGTCCCGCAAACGTGCACTCGCCCGCCAGTGAAGTCCAGTCTTCGCGTGGCGAGGCGTGACGCAACAGCACCTGCGCCGGATTGAGCCCTTCCATCGCCTGGATCGTGCCTGCGCCGTCGATCCGCACGTGAAAGGGGGCCGGATATTGCACGACCGGCACCGCCTTTTGAAAGACGCCATGCATGCGCTCGATAGCATCGAACGGCGAATTCGGGTTATTCTCCACTGATTCGACCTTGGTTTGGTCGATCAGCAGCATGCGGCCGCGCGGCGTATCGGAGAAAATCACGCCGCCCGGTATCTGCTGGAGCGACGGGTAGTCGGCGTGCAACTCGCGCAGCAGATCGGCTTGCGCGTTGGCTGAGAGCGGCGCAACCGGCGCAGGGCGGTACAGACCGACCGACAGTTTTAGAAACGAGAACGGACCAAGTTTGATGGCGTCATTCCCCAGGTGTGGTGCTTGCGCTCCCGCCGAGTGAAAGGAAGCATCCGGCAGACAGACAGTATGCCAGAATTCGGCGCGATGACCCTGCCTCGCGCGCGGTTCACCGCAACCGAAGGTAATACCAAACACCCATAAGAACCGATAATGTGAGTAATCAGATTTCCCCGGAGGCATGCATGGATATCAAACCGTTCAGCACGGAGCCGCTTCGCGTTCTCGCTTACGACGGCTCGCCCGTCGAGAACGTCGACAAGATTGGCATCTCGAAAGACGAGTTCCTCAGGATGTACCGCTGGCTCGTCTTCGTGCGCGGCGTGGACGATCGGGGTTACATCCTCGTGCGGCAAGGCCGCGCTGGGTTCTACGCGCAGATCGCCGGGCAAGAGGCGTCGCAGGTCGGCAGCGCCCTCCCGTTACGGAAAGAAGATTGGATGTATCCGGATCACCGCTCGCAAGGCAGCATGCTGGTGAAGGGGTTGACGCCGACGGAATGGTTCGGCCATGTGCTGGGGAGGATGGCCGACCCGACGCAAGGCCGGCTCATGCCGCACGGTCCCGGCCGCAACGATTTGCACATCGTGCCGCCTTCGTCGACCGTCGGCAACAAAATCACCGAGGCGGTGGGCACCGCCATGGCTCAGCGCATCAAAAAACGTAAAGAGATCACCATCACCTACATGGGCGACGGCGCGACCAGTGAAGGCGACTTCCACGTCGGCATGAACTTCGCCGCGGTGTACACAGCGCCCGTGATCATGTTCGTCCAGAATAATCAGTATGCGATTTCGATGCGCACCGAGCAGCAGACCCACACCAAGACGATCGCAGAAAAAGCAAAAGCCTACGGCATGGACGGCTACCTGGTGGACGGCAACGACGTCATCGCGGTGTATCTGGTCACCAAACATTGCGCGGACAAGGCGCGTGCGGGCGACGGTCCCAGCCTCATCGAGGCCTACACCTATCGTTACGGTCCGCACTCCTCTGCCGATGATGACACCCGCTACCGGCCCAAAGGCGAACTCGAGATGTGGCGCACGCAGCGCGATCCGGTGACGCGCATGCGCCGCTTCCTGGAACTCAAAGGGTGGTGGTCCGAGGAGCAGGAGCAGAAGCTCCAGGCTGACGTTAAAGCGCAGCTCGCCCAGGCGATGGTAGAGGCGGAAAAGAGCGCAGTGCCAGACCCGATCACCGTTCTGGATTATGCGTATGCGGAACGCACACCGCACCTCGAGTGGGAGCGCAAAGAGCTCGCCGCCGAGCTCGGCGTCTAGGACCCGGGGGAGAGCATGGCAACGGCACAAGCAACCAAACAAACCCAGCTCACCATGGTGCAGGCGCTGCAGTCAGCGCTCGTGGAGGAGATGGACCGTGACGACGATGTTGTCATCCTCGGCGAGGATATCGGCCCGCGTGGCGGCGTCTTCCTCATCACCGAGGGACTGATCGACAAATTCGGCGCAGACCGGGTGATCGACACCCCGCTGGCCGAAGCCGGAATTATTGGCGCCGCTGTTGGTATGGCGTTGTACGGCCTCAAGCCCGTCGCCGAAATCCAATTTATCGACTTCATCTTCCCTGGCTTCGATCTGCTCGTGTCGGAAGCGGCAAAGATTCGCTACCGCTCTGCCGGTCAGTTTGGCGTGCCGCTCGTCATCCGCTCGCCGTATGGCGGCGGCGTGCGTGGCGGCAGTTATCACTCACAATCACCGGAAGCATACTTTGTCGCCACCCCCGGGCTCAAAGTCGTCGTGCCGAGCAACCCGTATGACGCGAAGGGTCTGCTCATCGCATCCATCCGCGATCCAGATCCAGTCGTGTTCATGGAGCCCAAGAAGATTTATCGCGCGGTGAAAAGTGAGGTGCCGGTAGGTCCGTACGAAGTGCCACTTGGCAAAGCCGCTCTTGTGCGCGAGGGCAAGCACGTCTCGATCATCACCTTTGGGGCGATGGTGCACGTTGCACTCGAAGCCGCCGACGCGATGGCGAAAGAAAACGTCGAGGTTGAAGTCCTCGACTTGCGCACGCTGCAGCCGTACGATACGGAAGCCGTGCTGCAAACGACCGCAAAAACTGGCCATGTCGTGGTGCTGCAAGAGGCACCGCGTATGGGCGGCTATGGCGGCGAGATCGCTGCGTTCCTGGCCGAGCAGGCAGTTGAGTATCTGGAGGGACCGGTCGTGCGCGTCGCGGGCTGGGATACTGCGTTTCCGTACGCGCTTGAAAAGGCATACATGCCCAACGCACAGCGCGTCATCCGCGCGATCAAAAAGACGCTCAACTTCTAATGAAGCAACGGATCTTTAGAACCTCAACTTCTAATGAAGCAACGGATCTTTGGAACCTCAACTTCTAATGAAGCAACGGATCTTTAGATCCGTTCTCCCGATCGAGGAGATTCGATGGCAGTAGAACTGGAGATGCCCGAGCTGGCGGAGTCCGTCATCGAAGGCGAGATCGTCAAGTGGTTGGTCAAAGAAGGCGAGCACGTCAAACAGGACCAGCCGTTGGTCGAAGTGATGACCGACAAAGTGACGGTTGAGATTCCATCGCCCTACGAAGGGGTGCTGCTCAAGCAAATTGCGCCCGAAGGTGCGATTGTACCCGTCGGCAAGCCAATCGCAATCTTCGGCAAAGAAGGCGAATCGGTCGATCAGCATGCCGCGTCGACCTCGCCATCCGAGGCCGCGACGCCGTCCGCACAAACCCAAGCGCCAGCCGGCGGGGCTACGGCGGAGAAGCCCGTCATCCCACCTGAGAAGCTCGAACCGACCAAGCCTGCGGCCACAAACGCCGCAGCCGCGTCGAGTGCAAGCACGCAACCTGCCGCTCAGCCTCGTGGCAACGGTCAGCCTCATGGCATTGCCTCACAAGGCGAAAACGCGGTACTCAGCCGCTTCGGCCGTCCGTTGGCTGCACCAGCCGTACGTAAGCTCGCGCGCGAGATGGGCGTCGATCTTTTTCACGTTCGTGGATCCGGCGACGGCGGCCGTATCCGGCGAGAAGACGTACAACGCGTGGCAGCTCAAGCACCGAGTGGTTTGGCGCAGCCTCCTCGCCGCGCAACAGCCGTTGCTGTAGCGCGCGACGATGAGCGCGTCCCCCTGCGCGGCTTGCGTCGCGTTATCGCAGACCACATGGTGCATAGCAAGCACACAGCGGCGCACACGCTGCATGTGGATGAGGCAGACCTGACAGAACTCGTGTCCATGCGCGAGCGCGCCAAGGAAAAGGCAGCCGCTGCCGGCGTGAAGCTCACTTATCTACCGTTCTTCGTCAAAGCGGTGACCGGCGCTCTCAAGCAGCATCCATACATGAACGCGTCGCTCGACGACGAAAGGCATGAGATCATTCTCAAGCAGCGCTACAACATCGGTATTGCCGTCAATACCGACGATGGTCTCGTAGTGCCGGTCATTCATGATGCCGACGCCAAGACGATCTTCGAGCTTGCCGCTGATATCGGGCAGTTGGCGGACAAGGCGCGCCACGGCAAGCTGGCGCATGACGAGATTACAGACGGCACGTTCACCATCACCAATGTTGGGTCGGTCGGTGGGCTCTTCACGTTCCCGGTCATCAATTACCCGGAAGTGGGCATCTTGGGCACGCATTCGATTCAGCAGCGACCCGTCGTCCGTGACGGCCAGATCGCGATACGCCACATGATGTACCTTTCGATCTCGTTCGACCACCGCGTTGTCGACGGTGCGGTCGCAGCGCTCTTCGTCAAAGATGTGGCGCAGTCGCTCGAACATCCTGACGTCATGCTCATGGAAGGCGGTTAGCAGATGGCCACTCCGTACGATGTGATTGTCATCGGTGGCGGTCCAGGCGGCTACAGCGCCGCTATCCGCTTGGGTCAACTTGGCAAACACGTGCTGTGCGTCGAGCAAGAGCGCCTGGGAGGCGTCTGCCTTAATTGGGGCTGCATGCCGACGAAGGCGTTACTCCACATCGGCGAGGTGATCAATGCAGCCCGTGAAGTAAAAGACATGGGGATTGATTTCCCGGAGCCCAAGATCAATCTGGCCTCGCTCAACAAGTGGAAAAGCAAGATGGTTGACGATCTCGTCAACGGCATCGGAACGCTCTTCAAGGCGAATAAGGTTGAATCGGTCAGCGGCACTGCCGAGCTGGTGGACGCGACGAGCGTTCGCGTCAAGAAGAACAGCGGCTCCGCCGAGACCCTTTCCGCGAAGGATGTCATCGTCGCCACCGGATCCGAGCCCGTGAGTCTGCCTGGTTTCGATCGCAATGGCCGCACGATTCTCAATTCCAATGATTCCGTCAGCCTGGCGGATCTGCCGAAAAGTATCCTCATCCTCGGAGCGGGCGTCATTGGGTTGGAGTTCGCTACAATCTACAAGCGGCTTGGCGCCGACGTCACGGTCGTCGAGCTTGCCGACCGCGCGCTGGGCGATACCGACCTTGAGATCTCGACGCTCATGCTCCGACTCCTCAAAAAACAGGGCATCAATATTCACCTCAAGACCAAGGCATCATCGGCGACGGTCAAGGGCGGCAAGGTCAGCGCCGTGCTCGAAGGCGAGATCAATGAGACGCGCGATTACGATAAGGTGCTCGTCGCCGTTGGTCGTCGGGCACGCACGTCCGGGATCGGACTTGAGAAGATTGGTGCGAAGCTCGAACGCGGTTACGTTGCAGTTGACGCGCAGCGCCGCACGAACGTGCCGCATCTCTACGCCGTCGGCGATTGCGCCGGGCCGCCACTGCTTGCGCACAAGGCAATGCGCGAGGGTGTGGTTGCCGCCGAGGTAATCGCAGGGCAAGCGTCGGCCTATGATCCGATGGCGGTACCCAACTGCGTGTACACAGATCCCCAACTGGCAACTGCTGGACTCTCTGAAGAGCAGGCCAAGGCTGCGGGCTACGATGTCACCCTTGGGCGATTCCGTCTTGCCGCACTCGGCCGCGCGCGCACGGTCGGGATTTCGGATGGCATGGTGAAGATCGTCGGCGACAAGAAGACCGATTTCGTCCTCGGGGTCCACATCATCTCGCCGACAGCCGAGTCAATGATTGCTGAGGCAGTCCTGGCTATTGAGATGGGCGCAACGGTCGAAGACATAGGCCTTACCATCCATCCGCATCCGACATTTTCCGAGTCGATTATGGAAGCGGCGGAATTGATGCACGGTCGAGCCATTCACGTTGTCAACACACCGGTCGTCGCAACCCCGGTTGCTCGATAGCCGCACGGCGGTGATGGCCCGCATGAACGTTGCCTTCCACGACCTCGGTCGCATCCCGTATGGTGCTGCATGGTCGTTACAGCGACGGCTACACGCCGCGCGTGCGGCGGACGAGATTGGCGATGCCCTGCTCTTCTGCGAGCACCTGCCGGTCATCACTATGGGCAAGTCCGGAAAGCTGCATAATCTGCTGGCGTCGGAAGCAGAGTTGCGCCGGCGCGCTGTTGAGTACTTTGCAGTGGAACGTGGTGGAGATCTTACCTACCACGGGCCAGGTCAGCTCGTCTGCTATCCTATTTTCAAGCTGCCTAGGCTGCGCGAAGTGCAAAGCTTCGTGCGCAAGATGGAGCAGAGCGTCATCCAGGCGCTGGTAGCCTTCGGTTGCGAAGGCGAGCGCCGCCCCGATCACGCGGGCGTGTTTGTGCGCGGCGCTAAGATCGCTTCGATTGGCGCAGCGGTGCGGTCGAGCGTGACATTCCATGGATTTGCGCTTGACGTTTGTACCGACCTCAAAATGTTTGAGCTCATCAATCCCTGCGGCATGCCTGCCATACCCGTCACCTCGATCACGCGGGAGTGCGGTCGGCGCGTGCGGCTGGCAGAGGCCAAGGGGCAGGTTCGCGAAGCATTAGAGGCTGTGTACCAGATCAAGCTCGTTCCACAAGCCCTGCCGCTGGCCGTACCGGAGAAGATCGCGTGATCGCCCGCAAGCCCGAATGGCTCAAAGTCAAGCTGCCGGCTGGTGAGAACTACACAAAGCTGCGCAGCATCGTCAAGGATCGCAACTTGCACACCGTTTGCCAAGAGGCGATGTGCCCGAACATCGCCGAGTGCTGGGGTGTCGGCACCGCCACGTTCATGATCTTGGGCGATACCTGTACGCGCGGTTGCAGATTCTGCAACGTCAAGACGGGTCACCCCAACCCGATCGATCCGTTCGAGGCGTTCAAGCTCGCGCGCAGCATTGAGGATCTGAAACTCAATTACGCGGTGATTACCTGCGTTGATCGCGACGAGTTGCCCGACGGTGGCGCCACGCAAATGGCGGAGGCAATTCGCGCCATCAAGCAGCGCACACCGCACGTCAAGGTGGAAGTGCTCACTTCCGATTATCGGGGCGACGTGAACGCAATCCGCACCGTTGTCGACGCAAACCCCGACGTGTATGCTCATAATATTGAGACGACGCGACCGTTGACGCCCCGGGTGCGCGACCGCCGCTGTGGTTACGATCAATCGCTCGGCGTCCTGAAGGCGGTCAAGGACATGCGCCCAGACATGCTGACCAAGTCGAGTATCATGCTTGGCCTCGGCGAAACAGACGATGACGTGTTGCAAACCGCGCGCGATCTGCGCACGATCGGCGCGGATATCATCACCTTCGGCCAGTATTTGCAACCGACCAAGAAACATTTACCCGTCACTACGTTTGTGACGCCCGAGAAATTCGCGTGGTTCGCGCGCGAGGTGAAGCCGCTGGGCTTCCGCCAAGTTGTCTCAGGGCCGCTCGTGCGCTCGTCGTATCACGCCGAACAAGCTTTCACCACAACGATATGAACCAGAGCCGGGAAGGCTCACGTCAGCTGCGCTTACCTTCTGAATCGTGGCGAGTGTGTTGACTGAGAACGTCGACATCGCCGAGCCTCACGCTGACGACGCCCGCGCGCGACTGCAAGACGAGTGCACCGTCTGGGCCGATTGCTTGAACCGTGCCTTCGTGCAGCAAGCCGCCAGCGATTGATTTTACCGAAACCTGCTTGCCTTCCAAGTTTGCGACGCGGGCCCAATCGGCGATCACTTGTTCGGAATCGGAGAGTAGACGGTCGAAGTCGCGTTCGTAAATCGAAAGTAAGGTCGCAAGCAAGGTAGTGCGGTCGAATTCGCGGCCACCTGCGTCGGAGAGCCAGCAGGCTGTGGCGGCAATGGAGTCCGGTATCTGAGCCGGCCGGTTGACGTTGATCCCTACCCCGAGTGCGACGCGGGCACCGTCGGCGAGCGAGCGCCCCTGAGCCAATATCCCGACGCATTTGCGCCCGGACCATAGCAAATCATTGGGCCATTTGAGGTCGAGCGCAACCCCGGTTTCCCGCAGGCAGGCCTCCCGGACGGCGAGCGCGGCCCAAAAACCCACTCCCGGCAGCGCCCTGCCCGGCAGCTCGGCCGGAAGGATGGTGGACAGGTAAATCCCTGATCCGGCGGGGGATTCCCAGCTCCGTCCCGCTCTGCCCCGCCCTTGTGTCTGTGACTCCGTAACAAATGATATGCCAAAGCTGTCATTATGGTACAGCCGTTCGACGGCTACGGCGTTGGTCGAGCCGACGCTGGCGAAATATGAGAATCTGCCAAATCGCGGCAACGCGGACACGAGACTTGTGAGCGTCGCTAAATCCAGTAGCCGCATCGAGGAGAAATAAAGGCTAGATGACACTGCACAGCCTCGTTGAGGAAAAACATGACCTCGACAATCATTGGACGTCCCGCAAGGTCACGATCAAGGAACTAGCGAGTAAACTCGGCGTTTCGGTACCAACGCTTCGGAAGTACGGCGAGTGCGGCCTGTTGGGCGTGGACTCCGTTTCAGGGCGCACCAATCTTTTTGACGAAGCCGCCGCCGTCGCGCGTGTCGAGGAGATCAATCGGCTCAAGAGCCGCGGCTATTCCCTCTCGCTCATCCGCGAGAAACTCGACGAGCGTCCGGCGGGCTTTATGCCGCTCGAGCTTGGCCTCGAAGGCGCGTCGTTCACCCGTGGACGCCACGCGCTTGTGATCATGCAAGACATGGACGAGTACGCGCGCTTCGCCCGCCCCTACGTCGGTAACGCGCTACGCAACAACCAAGCCTGCATGCTCATTGCCGATCCTGCCCATCGCGGTTTGTACGAAAAAATCGTGCGCGATGAAGGGTTCGATCTCGATACCGTTATGAAACGACGTCAGGTCTGTTTCGCTTGGTTCGAAAATAAAGAACGCCTTGACCATCATCGCCAAATCGAGCAGTATGATGCGCTTGTGTCGATGGTCCGCAATGCCGGCTGGCAGAGCGTCCGCATTCTCGGCCAACCGGAGCGCGACGGACTCCACTTCGACGAGTCGAGCCTCGAACAGTATGAAGAGCGGCTCACGCTGTGGGCGCGGGCGCTGCCGGTGATCATCGCCTGCGCGTGCCTTGCGCCGAAATCGGCGGCCCGTGATTTGCTCCACATACAACGTATGCACCGCGAGTTTGTGCTCGGGGAGCACGTCTTTATGCAGCCCTAACCACCAGACATTGAAGCAACGGACCCTTAGGTCCGTTAACAAGACAGTGCAGCAACGGACCTTTAGGTCCGTTCACATGAATAAGGGCGACTCGTAAAGTCGCCCTTCGCTTTTGCAATGCCAAGGACTCCCGAAAGGGGCGAACAAAGCAGGTCTCATGGAACGTACATTAATCTTAGCAAAGCCCGATGCAGTCCAGCGTGGTTTGATCGGTGAGATTATCGCACGAGTCGAGCGCCGCGGTCTAAAGATCGTCGGCCTCAAGCTCGTAAACGTGACCAAGGAAATCGCGGAAGCCCATTATGAGGAGCATCGCGACAAGCCATTCTTTCAAAGCTTGATCGACTACATTACGTGGTGTCCTATCGCCGCGATGGTTGTGGAAGGCCCTCAGGCGATTGAAATCGTGCGATCGACCATCGGTTCGACCAACCCGGTGGCTGCCGCGCCGGGATCTATCCGCGGCGACCTTGGCGTTGCGGTCAGTCGCAATCTCGTCCACGGCTCGGACGGCCCAGCCAGTGCGGAGCGTGAAATAAAACTTTTCTTCAAGTCGAACGAGCTGTTTCAGTATAAACGTGTGGCCGATTTGTGGATGTTGGGAACGTGAACCCGAATCCAGAACGCCCGGCAATCGCCGACGTTCAAGCGCGCGAGATTCTCGATTCGCGCGGTAATCCGACGTTAACCGTGCGGCTTGTGACATCGGCCGGCGTCGTCGGCGAAGCGGCTGTGCCGTCCGGCGCCTCGACCGGTGCGCACGAGGCTGTCGAACTGCGCGACGGCGATAAGAAACGGTACGGCGGCAAAGGTGTCCTGCGTGCGGTCGGCAATGTCAACGGCCCCATTCGCGATGCGGTGCGCGGCATGGCGGTGGACGAGCAGCGTGCGCTCGACGATAAACTGATCGCACTGGATGGTACTCCAAACAAGTCAAAGCTTGGGGCAAACGCGTTGCTCGGCGTCTCGCTCGCGGCAGCGCATGCCGCTGCCAATGCGCGCGGGCAAGAGCTCTTTCAATACCTGGGCGGACGGGACGCTACGACGTTGCCAGTTCCAATGATGAACGTCATCAACGGCGGCAAGCATGCCGAAGGTGCGCTCCAATTTCAAGAAGTGATGATCGTTCCGTTGGGAGCACCGTCGTTACGTGAAGCGGTGCGCTACGGCGCGGAAATATTTCATGAGCTCGCCAGAGTGCTCAAGAAGAGGGGCTTTGCAACGACGGTCGGCGACGAAGGAGGTTATGCGCCGCCGCTGCGCCACCTCGATGAGGCGCTCGGCCTGTTGAGTGATGCCGTCACGAATGCCGGTTATAAACTCGGTAGCGATATCGCATTCGCTCTCGATCCAGCTGCCAGCGAATTCCATAGCGCTGGGCAGTACGAGGCTGTTGTCGGTGAAGCGAAACTCTCAGCGTCGGGGATGATCGATCTGTACGAGCAGCTGCTCGCGAAATACCCGATCGTCAGCATCGAAGACGGGCTGGCCGAAGATGACTGGAAGGGCTGGAAGGAGCTGACCGCACGGCTGGGCGACCGCGTGCAATTGGTTGGGGACGATCTGTTCGTCACGAATGTCACCTTCTTGCAGCGCGGCATTGATGAAGGCGTCGCAAACGCCATTCTCGTGAAAGTCAACCAGATCGGCACGCTGTCTGAGACCATCGATGCCGTTCGCCTTGCGCAGGGGCATAGCTACAATGCAGTGATCTCGCACCGCTCGGGCGAGACCGGCGACACGACGATCGCCGACATTGCTGTCGCTCTCAATGCAGGTCAGATCAAGACCGGATCGCTATCGCGCAGCGATCGGGTGGAAAAATATAACCGGCTGATGGCGATTGAAGAGATACTTGGCTCAGCCGCGAAATATCCCGGGGCAGGGGTCTTTCGGGCCTGTAGCTCAGTGGTTAGAGCGGCCGGCTCATAACCGGTTGGTCGCAGGTTCAAATCCTGCCGGGCCCACGCGAACGTGGTCGTGCCCCCATCGTCTAGAGGCCTAGGATACCGCCCTTTCAAGGCGGGGACAGGGATTCGAATTCCCTTGGGGGTACCACGCTCGACCCGTGAAGCACGTTCTCTCTAGGATTAGTGTGTGGCGCTCGCATTAAGTGGCAAACGCCAATGACTTGGGAAGCCATCGCCGCAATAGGTGGCCTTTTATCAGTCGTCGTTATAGCTTTGTCGGCGATTTTTGCGCTCCGCCAGGTCAACCAGCTCCGTCGCGCAGCCCAGCTCGACGGAACGATGCGTGTTTTCGCCCAGTTCAGCGACCCGGAGTTCATCGCCGCTAGAAATTTTGTCTTTAGTGAGCTTACCGAAAAATTGAAGGATCACGCGTTCTTAGAAGAACTCCGGAGTTACAAAAGCGTTGACATCGCGAAACATCCAGAGTACCGCGTTCTAATGTTCCTGCAGCTCGTTGGAGGCCTGGTGAAGCACCACCTCATCGACGGGCCCGGCGTTTTTGAATTCGCGCAGTACACGATCGTCCGGAGCTGGGAGATCTTAGAGCCGGTGGTGCGCCTGCAACGCGAAGGCAACAACAACCCGTATATGTGGGGCACCGCGGATTACCTATACGAGTGCACGAAGCATTGGCTAAAAGAGGATGCCCGCAAGCGGGGCATCGTAAGCCCAACAACCGGAGAACCGTTCCAGATCGAACAATTTAGGTAACAGTATGCGGGCGAATAGCTCAGCTGGTAGAGCAGCTCCCTTTCAAACATGAACAGGTATTGCGGCCGAACGCCTCGCGTGGTTGCATAGGCGCAACCAGCAGTTCGGCAGAAGACAGCGCCAATGCCTAATCCGCTGGGGGCGGGCCAAGCGCCAACTCCCTCCGTGTCCTTGCCTACTGGCACGGTCACATTTCTCTTTAGCGATATTGAAGGCTCGACGCAGCGTTGGGAGACGCACCGGGCTGCGATGGATACTGCCGTAAAACGCCATGATGCGTTGATGCGATCTGCAATAGAGCAGCACAACGGCTTCGTCTTCAAGACTGTGGGCGATGCATTTTGCGTTGCCTTTGCTCGGGTCTCCGATGCGGTCACGGCTGCTATTGAGGCGCAACGAGCACTGAGCGCGGAGGATTTTTCCGCGGTCGGCGGATTGCCCGTTCGCATAGGACTACACGCAGGTGAGGCGTCAGAGCGCAACGGCGACTACTTCGGACCTGCGGTCAACCGCGTAGCGAGACTCATGTCCATCGGCCACGGCGGCCAGGTGCTACTCTCGGGCTCTACTCGTGAACTGGCCCATAGCGATCTTCCCAACACCGTTTCGCTAATTGACTTGGGTTCGCATCGGCTCAAAGACCTCACCGAACCCGAGCAAGTCTGGCAACTGGCCATCGAAGGTCTGCCTGCCGCATTTCCGCCGCTCAAATCACTGGACACAATCCCGAACAACCTCCCCATTCAGCCAACGAGTTTTCGCGGTCGCGAGCATGACCTTGAGGAAGTGAAGTCACTCCTGAGTCAACACAAGCTGCTGACGTTATTCGGTTCAGGTGGTGTCGGCAAAACTCGGCTGGCAATGCAAGTCGGCGCAGATGTACTGGAGCAATTTCCCGACGGTGTGTGGCTTGCCGACTTTGCACCCATCACGGACCCGGAGCTGGTCTCAAGCGTCATCGCCAAAGAATTGGGCATGACCCAGGCAGAAGGGCGTAGAGTTGACGAGTCCATCTCACAGTGGCTCAAGCGCAAGAGACTGCTGCTCATCCTCGATAACTGCGAGCACGTCTTGGAGACTGTCGCAGCTATCGCAAACGCGATCATTCGGAGTTGCCCCGAAGTGCGGATGCTTGCCACCTCGCGGCAGGCGCTCGGGGTGAGCGGCGAAAGAGTCCTACGTCTCGCGTCACTCGATGTTCCGCACAACATCGCCGATCTCACACCGGCAGCGGTCATGGGGTTCGGCGCAGTAGCACTTTTTGTAGATCGAGCAGTGTTCGTCGATAGGTCCTTTGCGCTCACCGACGACAATGCGCCCATCGTCGCAGAGATCTGCCGCCGCCTCGATGGTATTCCGCTGGCGATTGAACTTGCCGCTGCTCGGGTGAAGGTACTGAGCATCCCGAACCTCGCCCAAAGGCTCAACGAGCGCTTCAAGATTCTCACCGGCGGCAGCCGGAGTGCGATGCCGCGCCAGAAGACGCTAAGCGCGCTCATTGATTGGAGTTACGATCTCTTATCGCCGCAGGAGCAGACGCTGTTCACAAGGGCGGCAGTTTTCGCCGGAGGATTCAGCCTCGCTGCGGCCACGGCGGTGTGCGGTGGCGAGGGCCTCGATGAGATCGAGGTTTTGGATCTGCTCTCATCCCTAACCGACAAATCGTTGGTCGTGGCCGACACAGCAGGAGAGCAAGAACGCTACCATTTGCTTGAATCCACACGGGCCTACGCTTTAGAGAAGCTTACCGCAGCAGGCGAGCGCGACCGGCTGGCCCGCCGCCACTGCGAGTATTTTCGCGACAAGGCGCAGGAGGCCGACAAACGCTATGGCACTGGCTCAACATTAGCGTGGCACGCGGACGTGGAACTGGAACTGGACAACTATCGTGCTGCGCTTGAGTGGGGACTTTCTCAGGGAAACGACGCGCTGGTGGGCGCTGCCATAGCCGGTGCGCTGGAGCAATTCTGGTACCGAGGAGGCCTAACCGTAGAGGGCCGGTATTGGATTGAACCTGCGCTCGAGCGTATGAGTGTGGCTGAAAACCCACAGGTCGCGGCTAGGCTTTGGCGGGCGCTATCCCAACTTTACTCGGCCAAGCGCATGTGCGAGGCTGCTGAGCGGGCGGTGAGCCTCTATGAATCGGTAGGCGACGGCCACGGTGCGGCTCGTGCGCTTGTCCGTCTTGCATTCGGCCTTTATCAGATGGGCCGCTTTGAGGAGGCAAGTGAAACCAACATGCGAGCACTCACGGCGCTGCGGGAGTACGGGGATAAGGAAGGTGTCGCACGTTGCCTATCCCAGCAGGGAGCTATCGCCAACACGGCAGGCAAGAGAAGCGGGGGGCGCGATCTGCATGCGCAGGCGCTTGCGGCCTTTAAGGCGCTCGGGGACGAACTTGGGTCTGCTATCGTGCTGGGAAACCTCGCGGAACTCGAGTTTGCAGACGGGCACCCGGAACAGGCACTGCGTTCCGTAAACCAGGCGCTAGAGATGGACGCACGTCGCGGTGTGGACGCGATAAACTTGGCCGTCTACCGCGGCAATAGCGCGGCGTATCGAATCGCTCTCGGAGACATCGACGGAGCGGGTACGTTGGCGCGTGAGGCGCTAAGCTTCGCACGCCAGGCCCAGGCCGCGTCGCTGATCGCAACTGTGCTCCAACATTTCGCGTTGCTCATGGCGCTCTTGAGCCAGACACAAAATGCGGCAAGGCTTCTGGGCTATGTGGATGTGCAGCTCAAAGAGCTTGGGGATGAGCGCGAACCCACCGAGAGGTGGGGCTACGAGACGCTCATGGCCACACTGCGCGAGCATCTGAGCGATGCCGAAATAGAAAGGCTCGCGGCCGAAGGCGCGCGGTGGTCGGAAGATCAGGCGGTCCAAGAAGCGCTCACGGTTTAGCCTGTCGTAATGGATAGACTCGGTCACGGCACAAGTAAGATGACGCCAGAACAGGAGGGGCCCGCGCAAACCAGCATCATATTATCTGGTGCGGGTTAGCGAAATCAAGGGCGAATAGCTCAGTTGGTAGAGCACCTCCCTTACAAGGAGGGGGTCACAGGTTCGAGCCCTGTTTCGCCCAAGTATTATCTTACAAGGATTTTAGCCGACTTTCCATATTTGCGAGACTTTGATTTAGCCCCATCTTTAGCCCCATTTAACCCACCGAGAAACAGATCGGAGAGCCTGTTTGCGGCCTCTCGCGTTCCACTGGGCATCAGCTTCGTATACGTGTCCAAGGTCATCGCAGCCCGCGTGTGACCTAGCCGAGCCTGTAAGACCTTAACGCTGGCTCCGTCGTGCGCGAGCAGAGAGTTTCCGAAGTGCCGAAGTGAGTACAGGGTCAGGTCCGGAATCTTTGCTTCCACCAAGAGCGGTGCCCATACACGCTTGCGGAAGTTGCCTTTGGAGATTAATCCGCCGTCCGGCGCAGTGAAAACGTGGGTGACGGCCCTGTCCTGCTTCCGAAGCTTCGTCAACTCTGCGACGAGGTAGTGGTCCAACTCCACTCGTCTCCTAGCCTCGGGCGTCTTGGGATCATCGAGTACAAGCTTGCCGTCCGCATCCGTCGTCAAGGTGTGGTTGACTGTCAGGAATCCTTGGGTCAGGTTAACATCCTTCCACCGCAATGCGAATAGTTCACCGGGTCGCATCGATGTGAGGAGGGCCATCAGGATCAGCGGATAGTCGCGAGTACCTTTGGCCGCTTTGAGGAGTTTCTTTGCCTCGTCCATGGTAGGCATCCGCCGTTCCGGTTTTGGCACCCGAGGCTTGCCTACCGTTGCGACAGGGTTACGGTCGAGCACCTGATCCTTGTGAAGCTTCTGGAACGCTGCCCGCAGAATCTTATACGAAACCTCAACGGTCGAAGCACCTATGCCATCGTCCTTGAGTTCCTTCAGGAACGAGGCGAAGTTTTGAGGGATCAGCTTACCGATCTTAGCCTTACCAATTCGCGGACGAATATGCTTCTCAAAGTTCTGTTTGTAGTGGCGCAGTGTGTTGGGTTTCTTCTCCTGACTTGTCTCTAACCACAATTCGATCCACTGTTCCAGCGTGGTCTTATGGGGGTTTATGTCCGAAGCTGGTCGGGCTTTAGCTGCTTTGATTTTCTTGTTTAGTTCAGCATCGGTTCTACCGTAAAAGACTTGGCGGACTTTCACGCCCTTGTTATTCTCAAGCCAGAGCCGAGCCCGTCGGTACTTGTATTCCTTGCCATTGACTCTGCGAACGAAATCATCAAACGTTCCCAAACCAGCATCGCGGTAATACACCGTAGGCTCAGTACTGAAAACGTCTTCTGGCCTGCTTTTGATCCTCCAGCGCGAGCGATCGTCTTTCTTTTTCATGGCTCAGTCTATTATTGACCCCCTCCCTTTAGCCCTCTAAAGGAATCTATCCGAATCCAACTCCGGTATGATCTGGCGAACTTGCAAACACTCGGAGAAGAAGCTCTAGAGAGCGTTGGTAGGTTTGCGTCTAGCGGTAAGAAATAGCCCGATGCTCGACACAACCAGCCCCGCAAACCCTGGTCCATAGAGAAGACCAAGCCACTCTAAAGCACCGTGATCGGCAAAGTTGGTCTTGTAAATGGGTAGTAGCCATGCAAACCATCCAGCAAGGACTGTCGCCGGTATGGTTACGGCAAGAGACAGCTTGAGTGGCAGTCTGTCCAGAAACAAGTAGTAGCACAATGGGAAAGCGAGGACGCCAAACGGGCCACCAAATTCAATGCCCCAAAATAGAGCGCCCACGACATCCGACATGACGCGGGCAGTTGCGCTTTCAACGACTCCAATGTGGGGAACACCGATCATTTGGGGAAGCAAAGTAAGAAATCCACACAGTGCTCCCCCAAAGAAACCCCAGAAAAGAACAAGACCGAACCTACGCAATAGTCCCTACCTTCGCCTCGCCAACAAGACAACCCCAACGATTCCTAACACCACCAGCACACCCTGACGGATGACCATGTGGTCGAATTCACGATGCGATTGCTTTAGGATGTTTTCCGATTTTGCGATAGCGGCCAGAGGATTACTGTCAGGGCCTTTTACAGCTTCTTGTGCCTGCTATGAGCATCCCGTGTAATTCTTCCATTCACGAAGGCTAGCCGGTCCAAGTAGGTTTCGAAAGTAAAGGTACGCCGGGTTTGGTGTTCCGACGGACCTGCGCTCGCGACCCACTGTCCGGAGGTTCATCATTATTGTCCTGAGCTTGGGGTCCGAGACGTCGATCTTTGGTTCATCAGGCCGAAGCAGGTTGAGGAACGACAGAATCGGCACTGTATTGATCCGAACCTCGTCGGACGACACGCAACGTTCGATGAAGTCAAAGATACGCTTCAGTATATCGGCTCTTTTAGAACCAGTCTCTGGGCTTGCTATCATTTCAGCATAGGTTTGCTGCGCGAAGTCAAACAGTTCGCCAAATAGTATATGCGGCAAAGGGTATTCGTAGAGTACAATATGTTGATCGTACACGGGTTGAAACTCCGGCACCGACTCCTGCAAGTCGTTGATTGTCGGATCGAATAACCCAGGGTCGTTCACGTCTATGTAGCCCCTCTTTTAGTAGTACAGATAATTGACGCTGCTCAGGAGGAT
>JALYZV010000011.1 GCA_030948685.1 Vulcanimicrobiota bacterium
AATCGCAAATATGCGCTGGGATTCCGCGCGCTTCAAATGGGCAGCGATATGCGCCAGCGCTTTAGCCTGCGCCTCGAAGCGCGGCCTTTTTTGCAGCGCCTCATGCAGCGCAGCGGTGAAAGTGCAAATTTGGCGGTCCTCGACGATGGCGAAATCGTCTATATTGACCAGGCCCAATCGTCGCGCATCCTTCGCATGTTTACCCAGATCGGAAACCGCTTGCCTGCTCACTCCACAGGCTCCGGCAAGGTCATGCTGGCCTTTTCACCCCCCGAAGTCATGGAAGGGATCCTCGGGCGCTATGGTTTGCCGGTGCGCACACCGCAGACCATCATTGACATGGACTCTTTCCGGGGAGAACTCGAGCGGATTCGCGGTAACGGCTACGCCCTCGACGATGAGGAACAAGAAGAAGGCGTACGCTGTATCGCAGTACCAGTGCGCGACGAATCCGGGCAAGTTATCGCAAGTTTAAGTATCTCAGGCCCCGTCACAAGGCTCGACGACCGTCGCGTGCAGAGCGTTATTCCTGAAGTTCTCGAGTGCGGCAATAAACTGTCCGCACGTCTTGGCTACAAGGCCGAACCCGCCGCAGTTTCTTAGGAAGCATCGGTCGTGCGCTCCGTCACTCATGCATATGAGGCTTGGCGCGTGGCGCCCGTGGGAATATAATAACAGCAGCAATGAAAGATGCCCGGCCAGCTGGTGGTGGTTCTCCATCCGACCGCTCGACAGCAGCGGTTGTTCATTATTTCATGGCCGATCCGCTGCGCTCAACACGCGCCGAGCGCATTGCGCAAGATCTTGGCATGCCGGTTGCCTCGTTGCAGCCGATTCTCGACCGTCTGGTTGTCCTCGGCATTCTCGATCGTCGCACCCCAGACCATACGCAGCCGCCCGTCTACGCCTCACGCATCGCCGATCAGTTCCTTGAAGTCATTGAGCGTCTAACGAACTACTTCAACCAGCGGATGGAAGACATGGCCGTCTCACCGGAGCTGGCCGCACTTGTGACCGGCCAGACGGCAGCGACGCTTGACCACGACAGCCTGCACGCGTTACGGGCACGACTGGCGAGCGTCGAAGCTGCCAACGCGCTGCTGCAACGCAAGAATCTAGAGCTGTCGTTTCTGTACGAGGCCAGCCTCATGCTGGCGAGCTCGATTGACCTCCAGACGCTCGGCCAAACCGTCGTCAACGCCGTTGTCAACGCCTCTCGTTTCAAAATCCGCCGCTGTTTCGTCGCGCTGGCCGATGGCGAGGCATTCATCTTCCATGCCGGCCACGGCATCGAAGCACTTGACGCGGAGCAGTTCATGTTCCGCTACCGCACGCGGCTGCGCCAGTGCCTCGAGCGCGGCGAAGTTGTCGCCAGTCGTGCCGAGACACTTGAAGACCAGGCAAACGGCGAGGCCGCGATGTGCGTCATCATTCCGATGCGCTCGCACGCGCCAGACCGCGGCTATGGTTGTATTGTCATCACCGAGATGGAGGAAGGCGGACTCACGGGTGACGACTTGCGCACGCTGACGCAGCTCGGTGAGCTTGCGGGCCGCAGCCTGGCAAACGCCGCCCTCTATAGTAGAAGCGTCACGCAGGGCATGACCGATGCGCTGACCGGCGTCCTCAATCGGCGCTACCTCGATCGCCGTTTGGCGGACGAAGTAAAACGCGCTCAGCGCACGGGTGGGCAACTGGCAATACTCATCCTCGATCTCGATCTCTTTAAGTCCGTGAACGACCGCTACGGCCACTTGGAGGGCGATCGGCTGCTGCAAGCCGTCGCTCGCACGACCAGCGCTTCGGTGCGCGACATCGATGTGGTCACGCGATTCGGCGGGGAAGAATTTGCGGTCATCTTGCCGGGCGCAAATGAGTCCGATGCGTTGGTGGTGGCAGAGCGCATCCGCAACGCGATCGAGGCGATGGAGTACACGAGCGCCGCCCACGGCCGAATCCCGATTACTGTTTCAGGCGGCATTGCCGCCTTGGACGACGCCACGCACACGCCGGCCCAGCTCATCGGCATGGCCGACCGACGACTGCTCGAAGCCAAACGCACAGGGCGAAATCGAATGATCGCTGGCACGACCTACGTTACTCCGCAGACGTAGCGGGACCAAAACCAAACCCGGCGAAGGGCGACGCGATGAACGTCAGCGTGCGAGCGGCACGCGACGACGACCGCAGCTTCATCGAAACGCTGGGCCGGCAAACAGCGCTCGAGACTGTGTCGCCGGTTCGTGCCATCACTCAAGACGTCGCCGAGCAGGCTTTTCGCCGGCTTGTCGCGTTTTGCCGTGATCGGCCGGGTACCGTCATCTTCATCGCCGATGTCGACGCGCAACCCGCCGGTTTCCTCATCTTACTTACTGACGTGCCCGACGACATCACCCAGCTGCGTCAGGCGTTCGTCGCCTATGTGGCGGTGCGCGAGGGCGAGCGCGGCCAGGGGGTCGGTCGAGCGTTGATCCGAGCCGCTATCGCGGAGGGTCAACGGCGCGACCTGCCGCACATCAGTCTCATGGTGAGCGCCAATAATGCGGCTGCCCGAACGCTCTACGAGAGCGAAGATTTCCAGCACGACAGGATTCTGATGAGCCGTCCGCTTCGAGCTGCTGGAGCGCTGTGATCGAGTCGCAGCCAGCGCAGCCAGTGCTGCCCGCGCCCTGGCGAGCTCTCGTGCGGCCGCTTGTCATCGGCGCCC
>JALYZV010000071.1 GCA_030948685.1 Vulcanimicrobiota bacterium
AGAGTGGAGAGCATCGCCACAAGCGGACGCGGCGTCCACACAGCAGCACCGCTGACGGCGAGCAGATAGCCGAGTTCAAGTTCGTCCATTGCGTGTATATCACGCGTTTCCAAGGGGGCGAATGGCACGCGCGCCAACGTGGGGTGCTATGAGCCGACGCTATGACGACGTACTGGATACGGTCACACAAGAACTGAACGACCGGCTGGCGCGGCTTGCCTCGGCTTGGAAGGCAGAGCACGGCGAGACCTTGCGTGTTTCGCTCGCGCCCACCCGCGACGCAACGCACGGCGATTTCGCGACCGCTGCCGCTCTGGCAGCAGCAAAAGCGTGGAAACGCAACCCGCTTGAGATCGCGCAGGCGATCGCAGGCGAGGGTTTGTCGAATCTCGACGGCGTTGCCCGCCTCGATGCGGTGAAGCCGGGCTTTGTGAATATCACCATGGCGCCGCGCTTTTGGAGCGACGTCGTTCTTGACGTGCTACGGTTGGGGCCAGAGTACGGCAAGTCCGATGCGCTGGTGGCAACTGGTCCGATGCTGATCGAGTTTGTCTCCGCAAATCCTACCGGCCCTCTCGTTGTCGTGCAAGGTCGCTCGAGCGCACTCGGAGCGACGCTCGCGGCGATGTTTCGCTTTGCCGGTTGTAAAGTCGAAACGGAAACCTATGTCAACGATGCCGGAACCCAGCTCGATGTGCTTGCAGATTCGCTCTATGCGCGTTATGCGACGCTGCTGGGCACAGAAACACCGCTACCCGAGAATGGGTATGCCGGCGAATACCTCATCGATCTTGCCCGAGCGCTTGCAGCACGTGATGGCGACCGATGGCGAAACGCGCCAATCGACGAGCGGCGACGGGCGCTCGGCCGCTTTGCGCGCGATCTGATCGTTGACGAGCAGCGAGCAGACCTCGAGCGTTTCCGCGTGTTCTTTGACCACTGGACATCGGAGACGACCCTCCACGAATCCGGGGCGATCGAGAAAGCGGTCGAAGAATTGCGTCGTTTGGGACACGTCTTTGAAAAGGATGAAGCGCTCTGGCTACGCTCGACGGACTTTGGCGATGATAAGGACCGGGTGCTGATCCGCAGTGACGGCCGGCCCACCTACCTGGCTGCGGACGCCGCCTACCACGCCGACAAGCTACGGCGCGGTCATCGCTACCTTATCGACATCCTCGGTCCCGATCACCATGGCTATATTGCGCGGCTGTCAGCGCTTGTGGCTGCCCTCGGCCATCCGGGCAGCTTGGAAGTGCTGCTCGCGCAACACGTGACCTTTAAGCGCGGCGGCGAAGCTGTTTCCATGAGCAAGCGCGCCGGGGATCTCATCACCTTGCGCGAGGTGATGGATCAAGTCGGCGTGGATGCTGCTCGCTTTTTCTTCATCAATCGAGCGCCAGAGTCACATCTGGTCTTCGATCTCGAGTTGGCCGTTGAGCAGTCATCCAAGAACCCAGTGTACTACGTGCAATACGGGCATGCGCGGATCGCTTCGATTTTGCGTAAGGCGGCTGAAGGACGGGCGGCGCTGCTCGAGCGCGCACACGAAGGACGCGATATCGCCAAGCTCGGCCACGCAGCCGAAATCGCCCTTATTCGACGGCTGGCGGATTTCGGCCGCACGGTGGCAAGTGCTGCCGAAGCGCGCGCGCCGCACCGCCTGGCTGAGTACGTGCACAGCGTGGCGACCGATTTCCATTCGTTCTACACCGAATGCATCGTGCTTGGCGACGACGATGCGCTGACGAGCGCCCGGCTTTCGCTCTGTCTTGCTGCAAAGACTGTCCTCGCCTCCGCGCTTGGGCTTATGGGCGTATCGGCACCCGAAGTGATGTAGCGACTCGACAGTCGGCGCGAATCGCGACCTAGCGAAGTAGGTACAGCGAAACGCTTTCGTATAGGCCCGGAAACTGTCGATAGTCCACGAGATGGTACTGCTTGAGTAGGTCAGAGACAAGCAGGTTAGACTTTTCGAAGTCGACCGTGCCATTTCGCGTCGCGCCCTCCTTTGCGACGAGCGCGAAAATATCGCCAGCGTTTCTCGGCAGGGCTCGTATCCTGTCTTCCGTTTCAGCCACGATGGTTG
>JALYZV010000102.1 GCA_030948685.1 Vulcanimicrobiota bacterium
TGATCGAGAAGATCATCAGGCCGTGGTGCTTGGACAGCGCGTAGCCAGAGAAGGTCGAAACATGCCAAATATATCCGTCCTTTGCAAGCACGCGGCCCACAGCATCGCTTCCCTGTAAATGCTTGCGGACGGTGCCCTCGATGCCCGCTCTGGCGAGCGCGTTGATGAGCGCGGAACCGCTGCGGCTACGCGTTTCCCAGCGAAGGATCTCAGCCAGATCGAGCGGCGTGATGCGATCGCCCTGCGACAAGCCCGATCCATCGCCGTTATCGAGGCTGCGAGGATCGAGCCCCAAAGAGCGTAGGAACTGCCGCTCAACGTTTGCCCCACCATCGAACGATCCTCGCTGGCCGAATGCCGCGACAGGCAGCATTTTGAAGAGGTGTTCGGCGATGAAGTTGTCGCTGGGCGGCATCATCCGACGCAACAGCTCGGTAAGGGTGGGTGAGGCGTGTGTCCAGAGCACGGTGGCCCCCGGATAGCGCAGCGGCAAGGCGGGCGGCAGCGGTCCGGAGTCTGACATATCGAGCGCGATGTTCTTCGGCGGCGCACCCAGCGGAGCAGCGCCAACCGATATGCCCACATCTGCGAGTGTTTGCGTTAGCACTGCCGCTGCGTCATCGTTGGAGTCCTCAACGGCACAGCGGAAAGAAGACGTTTGCTTTCCAAGCGGTACGTGGCCGACGATGGTGATCGTCTTACTGCCCGGCGATCGAAAACAGTCGACGTCATCGCTGCTCTTGTCTTTCGAGGTCAGGGCAATCGATACGATGGACATCGAGCCCGGGTCGCGTTCGAGCCTGGCAGTGATTGGCGTTCCAACTCGATCGCCGGGCGTGACGTTCACGCCCACCGTTCCTTCATCGACGGCGAGAGCTTGGATGGGAGGCTGATAGTAGTAGGGCATGTCATCCCACGCCCAGCCCGAACCATACCGTTGGCCGTCAAACAGAGAGCCGTCGACCAAGACTGTGCCGGCAATCTTCACAATACCGGCCGCTTTGACCATGGCGCTTGCTGCGCGCACATCGTTGCGCGTGAGGATTGGATCGCCGCCACCGATCAAAATCAGGTCGCCGTTGAGGACGCCGCCGCTGATACTGCCGCGCGCCAGCAGCGACGTCGAAAATCGAAAGTTCGCACCCAAGTAAGAGAGCGCGGCAGCCGCGTCGAGCAGCTTGAAATTCGACGCCGGTGCGAACTCGCGCTCGGCCTGGCGTAGGACCAAACGCCTGCCGGAAGCTGCCTCTTCGACGACAACGCCCAGCTGGGCGGTCCTCGCCGGATAGCTGTTGGCGACGCGGGTGACCGTTTGTTCGAGCATCAGTATGTCACGCGCGTCTGCCGGCGGTGCTTTTGCGGCAGCAAGAAAGTTTAGAGCTAGTATCAAGCCCAACATGTCGACGTCGTTTGGGGCGCGCTGAGCTTGCGCCCTGCCGCCCGGAAAAAGGAAGGGCGGCCGTATGGCCGCCCCACGGGAGCTTCAGCGCGCGAAACGCGCTATGGGCCGGTAGGACGGCCGCGCGCGATCAAATCATCGGCTCCGTCACCGACCTGCTCCATGCGTTTGTCAGCCCAATCGCGCAAGATTTTGCGCCGATCATACTCGACCACGGGATCGATGTGCAGCACATCGTCTTCGGTGGGCTCACGAACCAAGCCAAGAGGAAACGATAACATTGACAAGGCCCTCCAGGGCTTCATTATACCCAAACGCCACGCCAATAACCATGTGACAAAAGTCTGCTTCCGGATCGTGAAAGTTTGCTAGCTCAAACGCTTTAATTGCTGAGCAATGATCTGGTCGGCGGCGCTTTTTGGATCGAGTTCGCGCCGGAGAACCGCCGCGAGAACGTCCTCCATGGCGCCGTTGCGAGAGAGCGCTTCATTGAGGTAGGCGCCCACACCGCGGGTAACCGCTTCGAGCACCTCGTCGCGCAAACGATCGCGCGAACGGCCCATACGCTCGTCGGCGCTGAGCACGAGCCGGTGCCGCTGACAAGCGTCCCAGACCTTCTCGACCCCCGTGCCGGAGATGGCAACGGTTTCGATGATGGGAGGAACCCAGCGACGCCGGCGTTCCTCGGCGCCCCCAAGCGTGAGCATCGCGCGCAAATCGGCTACCGTCATCGCCGAGCCCGGCCGGTCAGCCATGTTGACGACGAAACAGTCGGCGATCTCCAGCAGACCAGCCTTGATTGTTTGCACCGAGTCCCCAAGCCCCGGCACGGTAACGACAACAATGGTGTCTGCAACTCTCATGATCTCGAGTTCAACCTGGCCCACCCCGACCGTTTCGACGAGGATGATGTCGCAACCGAATGCATCCAGCGCACGAATGACATCACGCGTTGTGGGCGCAAGGCCGCCCGGCGTGTGCCGCGCTGCCATGCTGCGAATGAAGACGCCGCTGTCGCCCGCGTGACGCTGCATGCGCACGCGATCGCCAAGCACAGCGCCTCCGGTGAACGGGCTCGAAGGATCGACGGCGATAATGCCAACCGAACGTCCGTCGTTTCGGATCACATGCGTCAGGGAGTCGACCAGCGTGCTCTTCCCTGAGCCTGGCGGTCCCGTGACGCCGATGACGTGGGCGTGCCCCGTGTGAGGGTAGAGCGCTGCCACGAGCTTACCAGCGTCGGCATCCGAATTTTCTATCTTGGTGATAGCTTTTGCAAGCGAACGCCAATCGTGCGCGACGACGCGCCGTGCGAGCTCGAGCGTTTTCTGGGGCTCCTCGTGAGCGGGTCGCCGTGCACCCATAGACGGTATGGTTTCCCGCCGAGTTTCACTGGAGCCTGTTCGAACGGGCAGCGCAACGGTACGGGCGCAGCAGTTCGGCCTTGCGCAGGATAAAGGGCGCGTGGACACCCAAGCCTTTCTCGATGCAGACCGCAACCACGCGCCTCTCGGTTCGGAGGCCTTTCAGTCTTTTTTCGACCGTCGTGTCGCACGGCTGGTATCAGACGCTGCCTTTTCGCTGGGTCGAAGACGACCGAGCGCTGCTGCGCGCGGAGGGACTGCGCGATGGTCGCGTCATGCTGGTGCGTGTCGAAGAGGATGCTTCAACCAAGCGCAACCACCGCGATTTAGTTATCGCCATCAAAGGTAACGGCGTAAAGGATCCGGGCATCGCCGAAGAGATGCTACGCAGAGTCACCGTGATGCTGCACGCCGACGAAGATTTGAGCGGCTTCTACGAACTGTGCACGAAGGTGCCCGATCTGCAAGCGGCGCGCCGGCAGGGGGCGGGCCGTTGCATGCGAGCGCCGACGCTCTGGGAAGACGTGATCAAGACGATCCTCGGAACCAACGTCACCTGGCGCCAAGCGGTCACGATGATCAACCGGCTGGCGCGCCTCGGTGATCCCTGCCCGGCAGATGAGAGTCTGCGGACCTGGCCGACTCCTGGACAGATCGTGCGAGCCAAAGAAAAGTTTCTCCGCGACACGGTTCGGGCTGGTTATCGTTCGCCCTATATCATGGAACTGGCCCTGGCTCAAAAATCGGGCGCTATCGACCTCGACACGATCGACGGTACCGCAAAGAAGATGTCCGAGCAGCAGCTGTTCGCGACGCTGGTCGCGCTCAAGGGTGTCGGCAAGTCATCTGCGCACTTCCTCATGAATCTGCTCGGTCACTACGATCATCTTCCCGTCGACAGTGCAACCTACGCCTACGCCAAGCGCGAGCTGTTCAACGGCAAGCGGCCAACGGAAAAACAGATTCGCCGCCGCTTTGCAAGCTACGGCAAGTGGCAGTCACTGGCATATTGGTACGGCCGCTGGGAACCTCGACTGGAGTGGTGGGAACCAGTCAAATCGGGCACATGATCCTGCATGCGGACCTCGACGCTTTCTATGCGAGCGTGGCGCAGCGCGACGATGCGGGGCTACGCGGCAAACCGCTGGTCATCGCCGGTTCGAGCCGGCGCGCGGTGGTACTGACGGCGTCGTACGAGGCGCGTCCGTTTGGCATTCACAGCGCAATGCCGCTCTATCAGGCGAAGGAACGCTGCGCGCAGCTCATCGTCGTGCCGCCGGACTTCACAAAGTATCGTGATGCAAGCCGCGCCGTGTTCGCGATCTACCGCGAGCACGCACGGGCGCTGGAAGGCCTCTCGCTTGACGAAGCGTTTCTCGATTTGGGAGAGTTGTCGCTCGATCATGCCGTTGCCACCGCGACAAAGATCAAGCTGGCCGTGCGCAGCGCGACATCGCTGACGGTTTCCGTCGGCGTGGCCAGCGGCAAGATGGTTGCAAAGATTGCCAGCGATGACGGCAAACCGGATGGGCTCGTGGCTGTCGCACCCGGAACGGAAGCTGCCTACCTAGCACACAAGCCCGTGCGCCGCCTCTGGGGAATCGGGCCCAAAACCGAGCAACGCCTGCTTGGCCAAGGCTTGGAACGCATCGGTCAAATCGCCGAACTCTCAGACGAGCGGCTGCACGCGCTCTTCGGCCGCTGGGGCGCAGAAGTGCGCGAACTGGCCCGCGGCATCGATCCTCGCCCCGTCAGCGAAGATTGGGAAGCGCGCTCGATATCAAGCGAAGAAACATTCGAACACGACATGACCGATATCGCAGAGCTCAAGCGAATCGTCCAAGTGCAGTCGGCCGAGCTCGCCGAGCGGCTTCGGGAGAAGCACCTGTGCGCGTACACCGTCGGCGTTAAAGTGAAGCTTGCCGATTGGCGCGTCTTCGGACGCCAAACCTCGTTCGTCGAGCCAGTCGACGACGCAGACACCATCGCACAAGCTGCCGTACACTGCCTTGCCAAGACCACGATCGGCCAGCCCGTTCGGCTGATTGGCGTGCGGGTGACCAAGCTCGCGCCTCAGCAGACGCGCCAAACGAGCCTCTTCGGTTCG
>JALYZV010000116.1 GCA_030948685.1 Vulcanimicrobiota bacterium
TGATTTTGGAACACAACGCATCGACAGAACAAATGGCGGATATGCAAGCGGTGGACGAACGCGCAGTTTCGTACGATGCACCAAGCGATGCCCAAGGTGACAAAGAGCTACAACCACAGATCGAAAACGGCGTCAAGGTCTTCCATCTAACTGCCTCGGTCATTCGATGGTTTATCTTGCCCGGTAGGACAGCACTTGCCTACGCATACAACCATCAGGTTCCTGGTCCTCGAATCCACGTCCACCAAGGCGATCACGTCCGCATTCTCGTGCGCAATCTATTACCTGAACCAACGACGGTGCATTGGCACGGGTTGATTGTCCCTAATGGTATGGATGGGGCCGCCGATGTCACGCAAAAGCCGATAATGCCGGGCCAGATGTTTACGTATGATTTTACGCTTCGACAGAGCGGTACGTATTTTTATCATTCACACGCTAACCCCGATCGGCAACAAGGCCTCGGTTTGTACGGAGCCTTCATCATCGATCCACCAGCACAACCATACAGATATGACAAGGATGTCAACGTCGAGCTGGGGGAGTGGGTAGTGCGGAACGGTCTCACCTTCCCCTCAATGCCTATGGAAGGTTCGATGCCGAATTTTTTCACCATTAACGGCAAGGCATATCCCGCCACGCCGGTGATCCGCCTTAAGCTCGGCCAGCGACTGCTCGTTCGATTCATTGGAACGAGCAATGGGTTTGTTCACCCCATGCATATACACGGAGGCCCATTCCTCGTGGTGGCGATCGACGGCGTTACGCTGCGCCCAAACCAACAGTATGAACGGGATACGGTTGAAGTCGGTCCGGGCGAACGTTACGACGTGATTTGGCCGGCAAGAGAGCGAGGCCGATGGCTGCTGCACTGCCACATCAATCATCACATTACTAACGACGGAGTCGAAGAACAGGGCGGCGGTGGCCTAACCCAGATCATCGAGGTCGATTAAGTCCAGGGGCGTTAGCGGCAACTCCGTTTATTGGAGATGTTCTAATAGCGTAATTGCGGACCATTGAAAATCATAAGGTCCCCAATCGCTCGAATAGACAGAATTCGTCCAGGCGGCGAGCCGTAATTCAATACGAGCCTCGGCTCTGCGGTTGTCAGCCAATAACATGATCGCACGTGCGTATCGCAGTTCCCCAAAATACGGGCCTGTCTTGTAAAGGGCCGATATCATTCGAGCTCCCTGAGCCGGATGTCCGGAGGCCGCAGCTTTCAACGCGCTGACAAACGGATTCGTAATTCCTAAGTCGTCAAACGTAATCTTATTAAACGGTGCACCTTGGCCGTGATAGGTTGCTGGGTCAAAGTAGCGACGAAGTTTAACCAGCGCGATGCCACGATTGTCTAATGCATCGGATTCGAGCCCGACCGGATCCGCAAGATTTGTGTGCGCGCTAGGCTGCCGGCGTGAAAAGGCCTCGCGAGCACGGCCCCACTTTGAGCGGGCCTGAGCGTAGTTTCCGACGCCGTCGTATGCAACGCCCAACGCCACTAAGTTTCTAGCAGAAGGTTCGATCCTGGCTGCACGCATCAAATCCGGCACCGCATCTGCGTAACGACCATCTCCCAAGCAAGCCGCGCCATGGGCTGCGTATGCTATCCATTCCGCCCCCGTTGAGTTGAGATAATGCCTCTCATCGTAAGTCGGATCGCAGCCTCGGTTGTCAAGAGGAAGCGGTTGCACGCCGACTGGCATGTTCGTGGCAATAATCTCAGGCGCAGCTGGGGACGGGCCAAAAGTGCTCGCTATCAAGGCCTGAGAAAATGCTGCCGTGGACGCGTGTTTTGCTGAGCTCGTGCAGCCGAAAAATGCTAACATCAAAACCACGACCGCCGCAATCCAAGAATGAAATCCTACGCTAGGCTTTCTCGCGCGCACTCTCTGCAAAGTCTGATCGCTTAAGGCTTCGACCAAAGGGCCACGCCCGCTGAATCGCGGATGTCCATCCCAATCTTTCCTGACGAATAGCCACCCACCACGACGCGCGTCGTCCCGCTGCGATCTTTCATGACCAAGTATGGCGAACTGTCATCGGTCGACAGATAAGCGCGTACTTTGGCATCGGATCCGTAGAACGCCAATTCCGGAAGCCCCTGATCTCCTCGGAATACCGCGGCGCGCGTCACCTCTGCCGCGTCACGAATGACGAATTCTCCGTTCCCGGTGTCGGACGCCAAGAATAGCTCGGCGCGCCGCTTGCCTGCCGGATCGAAAAAACGTAACACCGGGCGATCGCTGAGCAGATACATGGACTCACGGCCATGCCCAGACGAATCGGTGAGATCGATTGACGGATATCCGCTGCGATTCACGCCGGCTGCCGTTCGAGTCACGTTCGACCGATCGGCCACGGCGAGACCGTGGTAGGAGAGAGTGCTGCTCCCCGATGCATCGCGCACGACAACCGGTCCCGATGGTCTGGGCGCGGGTGACTGCGCCGTCGCCAACAGCAGCACGACCAAGCCAAGTGCAACGGCTCGTTCGCGTCGAGCAGCGGTTTCAAGCCGCGCGATCCGCTGGATGAGCAGCTCGTTCATTGCGGCACCTTCCACACAACTTGGTTTGCGCTGTTCCGGACGTCCATGCCGATCGAGCCATCCTTGTAGCCGCCCGCATACACGCGAATCGCGCCGGAGCCATCTTTCATGACCAAGTATGGTGACTCATCATCGGTCGAGAAATAGGCTCGGAGTTTCTCGTCGCTTCCGTACAAACCCAACTGCGGGTCGCCGCTTCGAGTACGGAAAAGCGCAAGCCGGAGCTTCTCGTTTTGATCGCTGAGCAGCAGCTCGCCGTCGTTGCTCGAATCCAGACGCAGCTCGGCGCGCTGCTTGCCGTCGCTGTCGAATTGACGCAGGACGGGCCTTTCCTTGAGCAGATACATCGACTGGCGTATTTCTCCGCGTGAATCAGTAAGATCGACCGAAGGACGCCCCTCCGCATCAATGCCGACGAACGTGCGCTGGCGCCCGCTAGCATCGCGCACGCTTAAGCCGCGGGCAGTCAGCGTCGCGCTCGCACCGGATGCGTCGCGCACGACAATCGGTGAGGCGGGGGTCTTCGCCGGCGATGATGGGGCTGGCGTTGACCCGGTCGCGAACGCCAGAACGATTGCAGAGATGGCGACGACACGACTAAACCGGATGGACGACTCGAGACGCGAGACTCGAGCGACGAGATCTTCAGAAAGAGATGAATCCATGACACCTCCGAAAAGCCGAAAAAAGATGGATCTGAAGCCACCTGGCCTTTGTTGTGCGTTTGTGTTCGCCGGAGCGACAAGGTCGCCTGTCCGACATCCGCGTATGTGGCTGCGCGCGATCCGTCTTCGGGCGGAAAAACCGGGCGACGTTAATCGGCGCGAGCGCACTGTCGAGCGCGCTCGACTAGGAGCTCTCGCTCGCGAGTATTTTGCGTGAGCGCCGCCGCACGCTCGAACTCCGCACGCGCTTCTTCGAAGCGCCCCAGCTTAGCGAGCAGGTCGCCGCGCACGCCGGGCAAGAGATAGTAGTTCTCGAGTAAGGGCTCGGAGGTCAGGCTATCGACGAGCTCGAGGCCCGCGGCCGGACCGAAGGCCATAGCAAGTGCAACCGCACGATTCAACTCCACGATAGGAGATGGCGCACGCTGGGCCAGCGCATCGTACAGCGCCACGATGCGCGTCCAGTCCGTCTCCTCCGGAATACGCGCTCGCGCGTGACACGCTGCAATCGCGGCTTGCAAGGCGTAAGGGCCAAGCTCGCCACCGAGCAACTCTGCACGCTCGAGCGCCGCGAGACCGCGACGGACGAGAACATGATCCCAGCGAGCGCGGTCTTGATCAAGCAGCAGGATAGGCTCTCCTGACGGGCCGACCCGCGCTCTCGAGCGCGACGCCTGGATCTCCATCAGCGCGACGAGGCCGTGAACCTCCGGCTCCTTCGGAACGAGCTCGGCCAGGATACGGCCGAGGCGGAGCGCATCCTCGCAAAGCGCAGGCCGCATCCAATCGTCACCGGCAGTTGCCGAATAGCCCTCGTTGAAGATAAGGTAGATGACCTCGAGCACCGACGATAGACGCGCGGCGCGCTCGTCTGGCGCCGGGGCGTCGAAGGGGACGCGCGCCTCTGCGAGCGTCCGCTTGGCCCGGACGATTCGTTGTGCGACGGTCGATACCGGAACGAGGAACGCGCGCGCAATCTCCTCGGTTGTCAAACCTCCGAGTAAACGGAGTGTGAGCGCAAGGCGCGCATCAGTCGACAGAACCGGGTGACAGGCGATAAACACAAGGCGCAGGAGATCGTCGCCGATGTCGTCGTCGATCCCGGCTTCCAAATCCGCCGCGGCGAGCAGTTGCTGGGCCTCGAGCTCGCGAGTGAGCTCCTGCTGCTTGCGCTCGAGCCGTTGGCTTCGGCGCAGCCGATCGATCGCGCGATGCTTCGCAGTGGCCATGAGCCAGGCGCCTGGCTTCCGTGGAACGCCCGATGCCGGCCACTGCTCGAGGGCGGCAACCATAGCATCCTGGGCGAGCTCCTCGGCCAGGCCGACATCGCGGACGATCCGCGTGAGACCGGCAATGAGCCTGGCCGACTCGATCCTCCAGACTGCGTCGATCGTGTGATGAATATCCGAAGTTGTCACAACGACCGATCAGACTATCTGAGGTGCAGGCGCCGCGTCTACCGCGTCGCCTTCCGCTGTAGATCTTCGCGTATTGCTTGCTCGCGCGCAGCATGTTCGGGAGGAAAAATCTCGGGCGGGAAGTCCGATGCCTCGAATACCTGGCGAATCTCGACCTCCTCGCCGCCATCGAAGGGGG
>JALYZV010000160.1 GCA_030948685.1 Vulcanimicrobiota bacterium
ATCGACGAAACGCTGCCGGCCTCGTTTGGCGGCCCGGCTCTGCCACCGGGAACCCCGTGCGCAGCGCTTGGTGCGGGCTGGCATAACGCCATCATCAGCAACACCACGCCAAGCTCGTTTTCGCACACCGTCTTTCAGCCAAGGCTCGGCGCCACGTATGTCGCGGACGACAATGACGTCTTGCGTTTGTCGGCGGGCAGTTACGCGCAACCGCCGCCGGCGCAGTACGAAGAGTACAACACGCTGCAACAAAACTTGGCCAACTATATTGGTGGTCTGTATTTCGCGCTCGGTTACACGACGCCGGCCCACGATCTCAACCCATCAATTTCGCATAACTACGACTTCTCGTGGGAGCACCGCTTTGCGCGGACGGATGCGAGCTTTACGCTGACGCCGTTTTATCGCAACACCGCCGGCAAGGTGCAGCAGTTCTTCATCGACCCGTCAACCGGCACGGTGTCAGGCGTCAACGCGGGCAAGCAGACCGCCTTCGGCGCCGAATTTCTCCTCGCATCCGGTAACGCGAGCCATGACGGGTTCTCCGCGATTTTTACGTATACGTACACCTACAGCCGCATTCGGTACGGCTCGCTCCCCAACGGCTCGACGCTGTTGTCCGGTGCGAACGGCTCCGTCCAACTCTACAACTCGTTTACCTCGGCCTGCGCCTCGGCCGTTTCGTCCATCAGCCCGAGCGCGTTGTGCGGCGTCTATGGCAACAGCAACGCGACACCGACGGAACCTGTCAGCGGCGTTGCCAACCCCTACTACAATGCGCCTGCTCAGGCGCTGCTCGATCCGAACGGGTCCTATCCGAGCTACCATGTCGTGCCGACCGGCACGCAACTCTCGTCGGCGAGTTACGGCGTTCCCCACAATGCGGCGCTGGCAGTGACCTATCACCACCGCAAGTGGCAGGTGACGCCGCTTTTCCAGTTCATCGCCGGTAGCCGCTATGGTGCGCCGCAACAGCAGATCGGCATCGACCCGAGAACCTGTGCGCCGCTTGCCGGCACGGTGGCGGGAGATCAACGCTACAAATACGGTGGAACCGGACTGCCATACGATGCAACCACCTGCGTCAACACGATCGTCATTCCCGATCAATTCACCGGCCGCTTTGACGCGCCGGGTGCGTTCGTCGAGCCGTCGTATCTGGCCATGCATGGGCAAGTTTCATACGCATTCTCATCGCGGACGACCGCACGACTGACGATGGCGAACATCGTTCAATCGTGCTTCGGTGGATCGACTGAGCCGTGGACGGGAGGCCGGCCGCAGTGTGGCTATGACGTGGTCGCGGGTCACATCCCGCCGGTCGGCAATATCTACAATCCCGGCGACGCGATTCAGCGGCTGGTCCAATTCCCATACGGCAACGTCTTAACGGCGACGCCGGTCAACATGTATTTTACGCTGGACGTGAAGCTTTAGTTGCCGAAGCGAGGGAGCGAGGTGGTCTGTGCTACCCGCTCGCCGAGTCGACCGATAGAAGACACCTGCACGCTCAGCGCACCGTGATAACCTCGCGGCAGGTACAGCAGCGCTGACTGCCGTGCGCCGCGAACGCTCGTGGAACTGACCACTGCACCGTGATCGTCGATCAGCTGGACGCTCGCTGAAGCTTGCTCTGCTGCGCTCCATAGCACGCGCACAGCACGTCCGCGTGGCCCGTAATACGCTTGGATGCCACCCAGCGCCACGACCGATCCGCTTTCCGGTTGGTACAGTTTGATATGGCGGAACGCGTGCTTGGGGGCTGCGGGATGCATTGCCACGACTGCTCTCGGCGTCGCCGGTTTTGGTGTGGAAGGCGCCTGCGTGGCAGGCTTGGGCGTGGCTGGTCTCGCCGTCGCGGTCGGTTCGGCAGTCACCGCGCTGCGCGGCGTTGCAGCAACCGCCGTCGCCTTTATTCCGTGTTTGGCTGCGACATGATGGGGAGCAGCAGCCGCAATGATCTGCGAAGTTTTTGTGCTCGTCCCAACGACCGGCGTGGTGACGGCAACCGGTTTCGTCGAAGGCGAGAGCGGTACAGCGCTGGGCTTGAAAATCAAAACACCCGCAACGACGAGCGCAACCGCGGCGAGTGCACCGATCAGCAAGCCGGTCGGCATCTGCCGGCCACGGCGTGTCACGTCGACCGCTTGATGTTGCAGAACGACTCTCGCAGCCGCGGGCTCCGCAGTCTGAGCGTTCTGCGCGGACGCTGGCGGTGGGGCTGCGGGTGGCGCTAACGGCGACGATACGGCGCCGAAGTCGGCAGCATCCCACTTTGCAAGCGTGTAGGGAGTCAGCTTTGGCGCGGGGGCGGCGCTCGGCGTCGCTGGCGAAGCGGTGGGCGGATTTGCAACCTGTGCGGAGGCCGCGACGTGCGGCGCCGGTACGACCTGCGCTTGGGGCGCAACGTGCGGCGCTGGTGCGACCTGCGCTTGGGGTGCAACGTGCGGCGCGGTGACCACCTGCGGTGCAGCCGCAACCTGCGTTTGGGGGGCAGTTTGCGCCGGCGCGACCACGTGCGCTGAGGCAACCGCCTGGGGTTCGGATTCGGCCTGCGGTTGTGGTGCAACCTGCGGCGAAGCGACGGCCTGTGGCGCGGCTGCGGCCTGCGGTTGTGGCGCAACGTGCGGCGCGGACACAACCTGCGCTTGTGCGGCAACCGGCGCTTGTGGTTGTTGTGGGACCGCCTGCGTCGATTGCGTCTGCGATGTCTGCGCTGCTCCCTCATGTTTCCCATTCGCCGGCGCGCTGCCGTGCGCACCTGGCGATACACTGGTCGCGAAAAGCGGAAGTTCGACAGCTTCACCGGCGGAGGACGTTGCCGCAACGCCGGCCGGGCCCTTAAGACCTTCAACGGGTCCGCTGGCTGTGGCGCCATTGACTGCCGGCGCAGACGGCCTTGCATCAGCCGGCGCAGCGAGCATGAGAACGTTGCCTTGGCTCTTGAGCTCCTTGAGCAAAGTTGCACAAGACGCAGCCAGATTCGGCGCAGTAGCACCGTTAACGCTTGGCGCGCCATTTTTCTTCATGAACGGCTCGAGCTTGCTCTCGATGAGTTCCCAGCGCATGCGGCTTGTGCGGCGACCGTTGGAGACGGGAACGGCAATCTCGAGCATCGCGGGATGATTGAACCCGCCGCCGTCTTTGGCGGCGCGATTCCAGCGAATCGGGATGCGAACTTCGCCGACTTGACCTGGCTGTAGGTTCAGGGCGGGAAGCTCCGGAGCGGTGAGCGAGGGATGAGGCGCAAGCGAGAGCTGGAAGGTCGATGCTGCTTCGCTTTGGCTGCGAACGCTGCACGCCATTTCGAAGCCGCACACCTCTCCCGCCTCCAGGATAGCGTCTTTCCAGGTCATGGCGATGCTGCAGTCGGTGCCGCCCGTGATGACGAGCGGATGCTCGAATGTCGCGAGCAGTCGGCCGTCTTCATCCGCATGCAGCGACAGCAGGACGCGATGCGCGCGTGGGGACGAGTCTTGTGCGAACGTCACTGTGACGGTTCTCACTTCGTGCCCGCGCAGTGCGAACGCGTTTGGCTCGACGCTGACACCTTGCGCCGGATCCTCGACCACAAGCGAGCAATCTACCGCGTTTTTGGAATCGTTTCTAACGCGCAAATCGTAGATGGACCTCGACCCTGGGGCCAGGTACCACCTTCCGGAACGATCCAGCGTTTCAATTCGAAAAGAGTGAGCCAAACTTTGCCTCCGCCTCTCAATTATCGGAACGTTGTGCATGTAATGAAGGAAGCGAGCCCGAGTCACACACGCATGGCGGGGGGTAGGCTAGCGGAGTGTGACGAAGATATCACTTCTGCCGTTTTTTGGAGCGCCACACGACATGTACCCGGACGATTTGTTCCGCGAATTCGACAGGATGTTCGCAGAGTTAAGCCTTCCGCTCACGAGCCACGCCCGGCGCGGGTCGTTTAATCCCAACGCGGACGTCTACGTCACCGATGGCGGCTCCATCATTGTGGTGCACGTCGAGCTCGCCGGAGTCGATCGCGATAACATCAAGATGGTTGTCGAGGGCCGCACGCTGTATTTAGCCGGCGTTCGCGCCAGCGCGGCGCATGGCTGCGAAGACGTCCTGCAAAAGGAGATTGACTACGGGTATTTCTTTAAGAAAATCCAACTGCCCAAGGCGGTTGCAGTCGAAAGTGCGCACGCAGAATACCAGGGCGGCATGCTGACCGTCCGGCTGCCCGTCGCGGCGCGAACAACGGTGACGCCGGTTGACCGCACCGAGATTCGCATGGTCGTGCGAGGCCGGAGCTAGATGGCTGACAAGCAGCAGGCAGTCACCTCCAGCAGCGGTACGGGCACAATTCCGGCGCATCTTGCGATTCTGCCGCTGCAGGAAGCAGTGCTTTTTCCCAACACCGTCATGCCGCTGGCGGTGACAAAGCCGCACGGCATCAAGCTTGTCGAAGATGCGCTGCGTTCCGGTGAACCGGTGGGCGTGGTCGCGTTGCGCGAGCGCGACGCATCGCCGCCGACTCCCGACGATGTGTATACCATCGGCACGCTGGCGATCATCCAAAAAATGATCAAAGTGCCCGACGGCACGCTGCGCTGCATCATCTCCGGAACAGTCCCCTTTAAGATCACGGAGTTTACGCAAGCCGAGCCGTATCTGGCGGCCAAAGTCGAGCAGCTGGAAGAGATAACGGTCGAGAGCGACGAGCTGACCGCCATGTCGCGCAACCTCGCGTCGCAGTATACGAGGCTGCTCTCCTATCTGCCGTCGGCTCCGCGCGAGCTCGAGCTGGAAGTCAACAACATCTCTGACCCCAACATGCTCACCTACTTCATTGCGTCGACGATGCGACTCGAAACCGCCGACAAGCAAGCGGTGCTCGAGGAACGCGACACGCACGCGCGCATGCGTATGCTCACCGCGTTTTTGGCACGCGAGCTCGAGGTCGTGGAGCTCGGTCACAAAATCCAAACCGACATCCAAAAAGAGATGGACAAGAGCCAGCGCGAGTACTACTTGCGCCAACAGCTCAAGGCCATCCAGGACGAGCTGGGCGAGTCCGATCCGGCGCAGGCTGACGTCAACGAGCTGCGCGAGAAGATCGAAGCTGCAAAGATGCCCGAAGATGCCCATAAGGCAGCCATGCGCGAACTCGACCGGCTGGGCAAGATACCGTCGGCCAGTCCCGAGTACTCGGTCATCCGTACCTACCTCGATTGGCTCGTAACGCTGCCCTGGTCAACCACGACCGATGATTCGCTCGACATCGACAAAGCACGCAAGATCCTCGACGAAGATCACTACGACCTCGAAAAAGTCAAAGACCGAATTCTTGAGTACTTGGCAGTGCGCAAGCTGCGCAACACCTTGACCGGACCAATCTTGTGCTTCGTCGGCCCGCCGGGAGTCGGCAAAACGTCGCTGGGCAAATCCATCGCGCGCGCGATGGGGAGAAAGTTTATCCGTCTTTCGGTCGGTGGCGTGCGAGATGAAGCCGAGATTCGCGGGCACCGCCGAACGTATATCGGCGCGATGCCTGGCACGTTCATACGCGCGATCCGCGATGCCGGTTCTGCCAACCCGCTCATCATGATCGACGAGATCGACAAGGTCGGTGCAGATTGGCGCGGCGATCCCTCGTCTGCGCTGCTTGAAGTCCTCGATCCGGAACAAAACAACACCTTCCGCGACCACTATCTGGATCTGCCATTTGATTTGAGCCGCGTTCTGTTCATCGCCACCGCCAACCAGATCGACACCGTCCAGCCGGCGCTGCGCGATCGCATGGAGATCATCGGCCTTTCCGGCTATACCGAAGCAGAGAAAGTGGCGATCGCGCGCAAGTATCTCGTGCCCAAGCAGCTCACCGCAAACGGTCTTACGCCCAAGCAGCTGGCGATCAGCAAAGATGCACTTGAGGAGATCGCCGCCAACTACACGCGCGAGGCCGGCGTGCGCAATCTCGAGCGCGAAATTGCCACCGTCGCGCGCAAAGTGGCGCGCAAGATCGCAGAGAAGCCCAACTACACGGTGCGCGTGACCGGCGACGACATCCCCGAGTATCTTGGCAAGCAGCGCTTCTTTGCAGAAGTCGCGCGGCGCACGGCAACCGAAGGTGTGGCGACGGGTTTAGTGGTGACCCCAGTCGGCGGCGACATCGTGTTCATCGAATCGAAAGTCATGCCCGGGACGGGCAAGCTGACCCTCACCGGACAGCTTGGTGACGTGATGAAGGAGTCGGCCCAAGCGGCGCTCGGCTTTGTGCGCAGCAGATCGGCCGAACTCGGCCTGAAGGACGACTTTTTCAATAAACACGACGTGCACATTCACGTGCCGGCCGGCGCCGTTCCCAAAGACGGCCCGTCGGCTGGCGTCGCCATGGCGACGTCGCTTGTGTCCGCGCTAACCGGCAAGAAAGTCGACTCGGGTGTGGCTATGACCGGTGAGATTACGTTGACCGGTCAAGTGCTGCCCATCGGCGGCGTCAAGGAAAAGGTGCTCGGTGCGCGCCGCGCTGGCATCCATAAAGTCATCCTGCCCGGGCGCAACAAGCCGGATGTCATCGAAGACGTGCCTCCCGATGCGCGCAAGAGCATGAAGTTCGCGTACGTTGACGAGCTATCGCAGGTGCTGCGCGAAGCGCTTGGCGCGCGCGTGATCGCGCCGGTGCTGAGCGTCAACGGCAAGCGCAACGGCCGCCTGCCAGCGGCTGCTCGCTAGCCTACATTTCCAGCGCTGCCTCGAAAATAGCGTCAGACCCCAGCGTTTCCAGACAGGCGTCAAGCAGTTCGGCTTCCTCGAGCGTCTGCGCTCGAAAGCTCCAACGCCGCAGTACTTTTCCGTCGCTGGCTTGAGCTTGCACGTCAATGCCGACCGGCGAGTGCTGCCGCACGAACATGGCTGACGCTTTATGACGGCTTGCCGTCAAGGTCACCGCCACCACTCTTCCCGGCTCGACGTCCGACCAACGCTTGGCTGGCGCAGTACGAGCGTGACCTCGTAGCTGTGGAAGACGGCTGACCACCCACCCGTTCAGGAGCATCGCTCGTGCCGACGGCTGTTCCTTCCCGCTGCCTCCTGCATACGAAATGACGCAGCGGTCGAGGTCGCGCAAAAGCGCGAGTGCGTCGCGGTCGTCAAAACAGGTGGCGATGGCCGCTCGCCAGGGCGCGGTGCGCTCCCAATTGAGATCGCGCACGCTCATCTGCTTGCCGCCCATGCTCACCAGGCGCCGCAGCGTGTCGAGCGCAGCCGCCCCGTCGCCAAAGCGAATGGAGTCGACGATGATGCGGTCGCACATAGGCCGCAAGCCGTTCCACAACAGTTCCCCGTGCGGCGTGCCTCCGCGCCACCACAAGCACACGGGGAGATCCGGAGCCAAAAGGCCACGCACGGCCGAAACGATGCAGTCGATCGCGTCGGGACCGCCCTGCAGAGCGATCTCTTCGCTGCAAATTGGCGCCGATGGTTCGCCTTCGCATTCGGCGTTGATCCAGGCGCGCAGCTCGTCGCCGGCGCGGCTCGGCGTGCTCTGCACGCCGATGACGCGAATAGGATATTTGTCTGCCAGGCGCTCGACTGTTTTGAAGACCTCGCGATTATCGTGCTCGTCTTCGACCGAGATGATCAAGGTCATGACGCAGGAATGCGCATGCGGGTGCTCGAGCTTCGTGAGCATCTCGCGACGGCGCTGCAGCAGCGCGCGCTCGATCTCTGACACCGCGACCGGGGTCAATCCGTCGAGCGTTCCATGCGCCGAGCCGTCTGGGGTTGGCGTCATAGTCGCCGCCACTTCCGGCCGTCGCGTGCCAGCAATGCATCGGCCTCCGGCGGTCCCCACGTGCCCGCCTCATAGTTCGGGAAATTGACGGCGCGACTACTCTCCCACTGCTTGAGCACGGGATCGACGAGTGCCCAGGCCGCTTCGACGCCATCGGCGCGATCGAACAGGGTCTGATCGCCCTTCATGCAGTCCAAGATGAGCCGCTCGTACGGCGACGCATCTTCTTTGCCGAACGTCTCCCCATACCCAAAATCCATTTCGACCGCGCGAATGCGCATACTCGGGCCCGGAACCTTTGCGCCGAACTTCAGCACGATGCCCTCGTCCGGTTGAATTTGCAGCGAGAGGATGTTGCCTTCCGGTGTTTCGACCTGCGCTTTGCGAAACGGCAGATGCGGTGCTTCTTTGAATTGGATCCCGATTTCTGTGACCCGCTTGGGCATGCGCTTGCCCGAGCGAATGTAAAATGGTACGCCCGCCCAGCGCCAGTTGTCGATGAGCAGTCGGAACGCTGCGTAGGTGGGTGTGATGGAATCCGGCGCGACTCCCTCCTCCTGGCGGTAGCCGGCGACTCGCTCGCCCGCGACGCTGCCGGGTCCATATTGGCCTCGCACTGCGACACGATCGATCTCGCCCGGCTCGATTGGGCGGACGGCCTCGACCACGCGGATCTTCTCGTCACGGAAGTCGCGCGCATCGAAGACCGTGGGTGGCTCCATACCGACGAGCGACATCAGCTGCAGCGCGTGGTTTTGGATAACGTCGCGCACGACGCCCGTCTCCTCGTAAAAACTCGCGCGTCCCTCGATGCCCAAGCTCTCGGCGACCGTGATCTGCACGGAGTCCACGTAGCGCCGGTTCCAAATCGGCTCGAAGATGCCGTTGGCAAAGCGCAAGACGAGGATGTTCTGCACCGTCTCTTTGCCGAGATAGTGGTCGATGCGATAGATCTGGTCCTCGCGCAGATACGTCAGCAGCTCGGCGTTGAGCGTCTTGGCAGACGCGAGATCGTGGCCAAACGGTTTCTCGACGATCATACGCACGAAACTGTCCGGCTGTGACGGTTTGATCAGCCCGCTTTCGTGGAGTTTGGCAGCGATCTCACCGTAGAGGCTGGCGGCCGTGGCGATATAAAAGATGCGGTTGCCGTTCGTACCGTAGGTCTTGTCGAGCTCCTCCAGGCGCGTCTTGAGTTTCGAGTAGTCGGCCGCGTTGTGGAAATCGCAGGGGACGTACGAGAGGCGTTGGCGCAGCGCCTTGAGGACGTCGTTGTCGCGCACTCTCACTTCTCCGGACTCGGCAACTGAATCGCTCAGCACCTGGCGGAACTGATCGTCCGACAACGGGCTGCGGGCAAAGCCCACGACCGCGAACGCCTGCGGCGCAAGGCCTGCTTGCACCAGATTGTAGATCGCGGGGAGCAGTTTGCGCTTGGTAAGGTCACCCGAGGCGCCGAAGATGACCAGCTGGACGGGCTGCGTCGCTCCTGCGAGCTGCAGCCCCTCGCGAAACGGGTTGGCAACTTGTGCGATCGCCGCAGCCACGCCTAACTCTTGGTCGAGGCAGAAACGCCGCGCAGCGCGTCGATTTTCTCCCGCATGACGCCGCGCAGCTGCTCGTAGGATTTCTCGAATACGACGATGCCGTCGTCGAGCAGCTTGTCCGTGATCGCCTTGAGCGATATCCCGGCGGCCTCGAGCATGGCAAGATCGGCTTCTGCCTCATCCATGTCCTTGTCCAGCGAACGCCCGACGCGACCGTGGTCGCGGAAGGCATCGATGGTCGCCAGCGGCATGGTGTCGACCGTATCCAGGCCGATGAGCGCCTCGACGTAGTACGTGTCGGGATAGGCGGGGTTTTTGGTTGAGGTGCTGGCCCATAACGGACGCTGCCGCCGAGCCCCGGCTGCGGCCAGCTTCTTGAAGCGATCGGTCTCGAGCGACCGGAGATACACGCGATAGAGTCGCTTGGAGTTGGCAATTGCGGTCTTGCCGAGGAGCGTCTGCAGTCGCGTCCGCTGGGCTGGATCGGTTGAGGCGTCGATGGCTGCCTGGATGCGTTTGTCCGCCTCGGTATCCACTCGGCTCACGAAGCATGAGGCAACTGAAGCGATCTGATCGATCGGCTGCTTGCGCGCCAGACGGTCCTCCAAACCGGAGAAGTACGCATCGATGACTCGCTCGTAGTAGTCAGTTCCGAACATGAGCGTAATGTTGATGTTGAGACCTTCAGAGATCAGCGTCCGGATGACCGGTATGCCCTCGTCGCTGGCAGGCACCTTGACGAACACGTTCGGGCGATTGACGAGTTTCCAAAGCCGCCGGCCTTCGGCGATCGAACCCTCGGTGTTCCGTGCGAGGTCCGGCGGAAGCTCGATCGAGACGAAACCATCGCCGCCACCTGTTTGTTGATAAACATCCGCAAACACGTCGCAAGCCTCTTGAATGTCCTCGATGATGGTGGTATCCAACACCTCTTGCGGCGAGGTGACGCCGCGCTCGACGAGCGCCTTGATGCCGGCGTCATAGTCGCTGCTTTCGCCGATCGCCTTTTCGAAGATGGTCGGGTTGGAGGTCACACCGCGCAAGCCGTCCTCGTCGACCATGCGCCGCAGCTGTCCGGCTCGCGTAAAGCCGCGCCGGATGTTGTCGAGCCAGAAGCTCTGGCCGAACTCAATAAGACGCTGGAGCGGGTTTGCCATGACAACACCTCGTGGTGATCGTGCGAAAATGCATTAGCGGCCGAGCAAGGCCAGGGCACGCTCGGTGACGCGCTCTGCGGTGAAGCCAAATTCTTTGAAGAGAATCTCGCCGGGCGCCGATGCGCCGAAGTGATCGATGCCCACGACTGCGCCCTGGTCGCCAACATAGTGTTGCCAGCCAAAAGTCGAACCCGCCTCGACGGCAAGTCGAGCGCTGACTGCCTTGGGCAGCACTTCGTCGCGATAGCGCACGGGCTGGCGATCGAAGATCTGCCAGCAGGGTAGGCTGACCACACGCGCCGCGATCCCTTGTTGTTCCAGCGTTTTGGCGGCAGCCACGCACAGCTGGACTTCTGAACCCGTGCCGATCAAAATGATGTCCGGGGTAGCCTTGTTCTCGCGGACGAGCACGTAGCCGCCGTAGCGGGCGTCCTTCACCACTTCAGCGTCCAAGACCGGGAGCTTCTGACGGGTGAGCGCAAGTCCGACAGGTCCGCCTTCATGCTCCATCGCGAGCCGCCAGCAAATTGCCGTCTCGTTGGCATCCGCCGGGCGCATGATGGTCATATTCGGCATGGCGCGCAGCGACGCAAGCTGTTCGATTGGCTGATGCGTGGGGCCGTCCTCGCCGAGCCCAATACTGTCGTGCGTCCAAACGTAGATGGGATGAATCTTCATCAATGCCGCCAAGCGGACGGCCGGACGCATGTAGTCGGAGAAGATGAAGAAGGTCGCGCCGAACGGACGCAGGCCGCCGTGCAGCACCATCCCGTTGAGCGCGGCACCCATCGCGTGCTCGCGTATCCCGAAGTGGAAATTGCGGCCGCCGTACGAGTTGCGCTCGAAGTCGCCGAGATCCGTGAGGTTGGTCTCGGTTGACGGTGCCAGATCGGCGGAGCCACCCAAGAAGTTCGGCACGGTCTTCGCGATCGCGTTCATCACTTTATTGGATGCGATGCGCGTCGCCATGGCGCCGTCAGCAGGTTTGAAGGTGGGGATGCTGCCGGACCATGCCTGCGGCAGCTTACCGGCCTGTTCCGCCATGAACTGTCGCGCAAGCTCGGGAAACGCTGCCGCATAGACGTCCAAACGCGCCCGCCATTGCGCCTCCACAGACTCGCCGCGACCGATCGCTTCACGCATGTGCGCCAGCACGTTCTCCGGAACGAGAAACTGTGCGTCCTCCGGCCAGCCGTAAAATCGCTTGGCTGCACGCACCTCGTCCTCGCCCAAAGGCGCGCCGTGCGCTTCCTTCGTGTCTTGGCGATGCGGTGCGCCATAACCGATATGACTGCGCACGCGAATCAGGCTGGGCCGAGGATCGGCTTTGGCCGCGACGATGGCGCGGTCGAGCGCCTCCAGATCGTTGACGTCCTCGACGGCTTGCGTGTGCCATCCATACGCGTCGAAGCGCCCGCAAACGTCTTCGGTGTCGAAAGCAAGCGCGGTGTTGCCTTCGATCGTGATGTGGTTGTCATCGTAAAAGTAGATAAGCCGGCCCAGGCCCAGATGGCCCGCTAAGGATGCCGCTTCGGCTTGCACGCCTTCCATGAGATCGCCGTCGCTGCAAATCGCGTAGGTGTAGTGGTCGACGATCTCATTGCCGGGTCGGTTAAAGCGAGTGGCTAGGTGCCGCTCCGCGATGGCGAAGCCAACACCGTTGCCGAAACCCTGTCCGAGCGGTCCGGTCGTGACTTCGACGCCCGGCACGTCGCCGTACTCGGGATGGCCGGGCGTTTTGCTGCCCCACTGACGGAACGCCTTGAGATCGTCCAGCGTGAGATCATAACCCGTGAGGAACAAGATGGAGTAGAGGAGCATGGACGCGTGCCCGGCGGACAGCACGAATCGGTCGCGGTCGGGCCACTGCGGATTAAGCGGATTGAAACGCAGGTGCCTTGTGAAGAGCACGTAGCCCAGCGGCGCGAGCGCCATCGGCGTGCCCGGATGACCGGAGTTTGCCTTCTGCACTCCGTCCATTGCAAGCGTGCGGATGGTATTGATGGAGAGTTGTTGGAGCGTGGCCGTATCGATTGGAGCGGACGTTTTCAAGGAAATCCTCCGGAAAAGAACCCGTTTCTCTTTTACCCTCGGCTGCCCTCGTCAGAGTACCCGAAACGAGCGGTCCCGGGTCAACTCCCCGACCATAGACGCGACGGCAACCTGAGCGCGAGTCAGTGCGCGGACAAGTTCTTGCGCCCGCTCGGGCGCGACGGCGATGAGCAATCCGCCCGAAGTCTGCGCGTCGCACAAAACCAGTTGCATGGGCCCGGCGATATTTTCGGCGAACGCGACGCCTGCAGCAAGCGCTCCTGACAGGTTGTTCCTGCTTCCTGCCGGCACGATGTCGCGTGAGGCGAGCTCGAGCGCGCCGTCGAGCAGAGGAACGCGGGCGGCATGCAGTTGGAAACCGAGTCCGCTTGCGCGCGCAACTTCGGTGAGATGGCCGCACAGGCCGAAGCCGGTGACGTCAGTCGCCGCGTGCACCGGAGCTTGTAGACCGCTGGCGCGGTCGTTGAACGCGACCATCGCTTCTGACGCGGCGCGGTTGAGCGTCTCCATTGAAGCAATCGCAATTTCCAATTCGCGTTCGGTAATTTCATCCCGCCGCCGGGCCGTCGTGAGGATGCCGGTGCCGATCGGCTTCGTAAGAATGAGCGCGTCGCCGGCTTGCGCCGTGGAATTGCGAAGAATCTTCTCGGGATGCACAAGGCCCGTAACGGCAAGTCCATACTTGGGCTCCGCATCCTTAATCGTATGGCCCCCTATGACGTGGATGCCTGCCTCGTGGGCCTTTTCAACTCCGCCCCCCAAAATCGCCGCCAGGATCGCAACGTCGGCGTCTTCTGGAAACGCTGCGATGGCGAGGGCGCAAAGCGGCTTGGCTCCCATGGCGTACACGTCTGACAGTGCGTTCGCCGCGGCAATGCGCCCGTACGCCCGGGGATCGTCAACAATAGGCGTAAAGAAGTCAACCGTCTGGACGAGCGCCAGCTCGTCGTTGAGGCGGTAGACTCCAGCGTCGTCCGCTGTTGCGGTGCCGACGAGAACGTTGGGATCGTCGATCGGCGGCAGACCGGCTAACACGTGTGCGAGCACGCTCGCATCAGCTTTAGATGCTCAGCCGGCGCAACTGGAAAGGTGTGTGAGCCGAAAGATGTCGGCTTTGCTCACCTGAAAATCCCTCCGTTTGGACCACGCTCACTTTCAAAATGTCCGACGACGGCCCTGGTCTCCGCCTAGCGCCTCTTGGGTGTCCCCTCAGGTGGACCTATTGCCGAACGCGGCGAAGCCGATAATAATGAAGGGGGATCGACCGCCGCATTGGTCGCCTTTGCCATCCCCGTTGCGCTCCGCCTGACGGGCGCGCCGCCTTCGTGTGAGGAGTTCAAAGGGACGTGAAACGACAATCCCAGTCCACCATGCTCTCGCGCCTCGCAGCCTTTGCGCTCATCTTCACCTGCGCCGCGATCGCCGCGGCCCCGCAGGCCCGCGGTTCGGGGCCGCCCGTCGCCGTCATTGAATTTACCAATGATGCAGGCGCGCCGGCGAGCACGGTGACTGCGCTCGGCAACGCTCTCTATGCAGCAGTCGATCAGTCGGGCAAGTATAGCGCCGTCGGCGGCGGCCCCCTGAAAGTAAAGAATCAGCTCGGTGGCGACTCGATTGTTACCGGGCTCGAGGTCGCGCGGCAGGTTCACGCCCAGGAAGTCATTACTACCGAATTGATCAGCGTCTCGGGTGGCACGATCACCTATCGGCTGACGGCGTATCGCGTCGACCCGATGGCGTTCATCCGCTCCCAGATCTTTACACAATCCTCGCTCGCCGCCGCCTCACTCACCGCAGGCTTTGTCACCAATCTCTCCACGCTGCACGCGCCTCGAACAGCAGTCGGAACGATTTACTCGGTGACGGACGTCGTCAAAGCGGATATGGGCGCCGCCGCGGGATTTAGCCTGGGAGAAGAGTTCAACGTCGTGCGCGGCGGCCAGAAGATGGCCCAAGCGAAGATCACGAGCATCGACCTCAACTCCGCAACCATTTCGATTTCGAACGCGGCACCGGGCTACAAGCCGCAGATTGGCGATCAACTGGTCGGCATTGGCCCGCAGCCGGCAATACCACCCGCCGTCGGTCATGGTGGGAGCACGCTCAGCATCATCGGTATCTTAGTGGCCACAGGGGCGGCGCTGTTTGCAATCGGTCATCATGGTCAACCCGCCGGCGCAGGGCCAGTGCCGAGTCCGACCGGCACGGGTGGCGGCGCATTCACCGTCACGCCCACCAACCAAACCGGCACGCCACCTTCCGAAACATTCCAATTCACGTTTAGCAAACCGGTGAACACGGCGGGGATCACGTTCACCACACCGACCTTCGTCAGCTATCAGAAAACAAATGGCGGCACCGTCATCACGCCGGCCGGAACACCCGTGACCAATCTCGGCGGCCCGTCGCCGAGCTTCAGCGCGGGCAATACCGTGCTCACGATCAACGCGACGACGCTCAATCCTGGGGACGTGGTTACCTTCAGCTTCACCTCGGCAATAACGTCCACCACTGGAAGTTCGTTGATCCCGACCAACATTACATTCCACGCTGCGGTCGCGCACCGACCGATCCCCCAGGCGCAGGCAGCACATCCGGCGCCACAACCACAACCACAAGGCGGGGTTTTGGTGCCGGTGCCGGGCGGTGGAGTGCTCAAACCGCAACCGGAGCCCGACAAAAACCCAAAGGGCCCTAATCACCCGCACTAGACGAACAATGTAGCTGCGCGGAATCAATCGCGCGCACCAAAAAGAGACGCGAGGCCAAGGCCTCGCGTTTTCTCTTTTGTAGCGGTCGACTTTATATCGACGGTCGTCGAACGTTATTGAAGCGCTTTCACGAGCTTGGTAGCGTCGGGCACGCCAAGTCCCGTGACATTGTCATAGCCTGCGCGAGTCGGGAAGTATCCGTTAGCGCCGACCGTGATGTCGTAATACGCCGCTGACCCGCGGAGTGAATACAGGGCTGCTGCCGCGTTGCCGACACGACCGTGACCATGGGTGCGCCGATTCTGATCGACGAGCGCCCAGAATCCAGCCCACGTCGGCGATGACACGCTTGTGCCCCCAACGGGGAATATGGGCGGCGGCAAGGAGACGAGCCACGCAACCGCAGCGCCGGTGTTTGGGTCGGCGTCGGCCGACACGTCGGGCAGGTTCTTGAACAGACCCGAAGCGACACCCGGTGTGGCCGCTTGCCACGGAGGGATCGGGAAGATGCCGCTGACGCCGCCGCCGCTGCCACCCCACGCGTACTCGAAGAGACGAGTGCGAATGACCGTCAGCTCAGTCGTCGTGCCGCCCACGGAGATGATGTTGGGATCCGAGGCGGGATACAGAACGTCGAGAAAGTTCACGAGACCTGTAGCGAAGAAATCTCCCCACGAACCGGAGTCGCCGGAGGCTGCGAACGACGCGATATGATCATCGGCGACGTCCTGCAGCGCGGCACTCTGTGCCAGCAACAGATCGCCAATGCCGAAGACGCCGTAGTCTGCTTCGGGCAATCCATAGGACACGCTCAACGCGATCGCCTTAGGATCTTCTGCAATCGCCGCAAACATGTCGACGAACTGCGAGACGAAGCAATCGGGCACGACGTAGAGATTGACCGTAGAACCCGGCGCGGTCGCAATGACGCGCTCGACGTCAAGGGTCGGCTCGAGTCCGGATGGAGGAACGTTGCCGAACTGGTCGAGCGTGCCGTCGATGTGGATGACGTGGACGACGTTCTTCGGCAGTCCATAGAAGCTCTCGAAGTAGGCGATGTCAACCGGATCGATGTTTCCGCACGCCGCAATGGCAACCGTCGATCCCTTGCCATCGATGCCGGAGCCGTACAACGGGTTGATGTGGTAGATCCCGGCGAAATCGGCCGGACCGTAGCCCGTTTGCGGGCCTGCGACGAACGCGTTCGGTCTCGGCTTCACGTACTGCTCACGCATTTTGACGCCCGGGCTGATCGAGGTCGCCGCAATGAGCCGAGCGATGGCCGGCGGAAAACGCGTTGCTCCGTTTGTACGGGTGAAGGTCTCCGAGCCGACCTTCACACGCTCGAAGCTGACACCGGCTGCCGCGGCGCTTCTGCCGAAGGTGCCAGTGACATGAATGGTTTTGCCGCTGTCTGAGATTTTTGTCAGCAGCCCGAAGCGCCCGAGGTAGGTCGCTACCGTTTGCGCGTCGCGATGCGACGCAGCCTTCAGGATGACGGTGAACTGGTGACGCTGCATGGGGTTCACGCTGCCGACGTGGACGGCGGTGCCTGGTCTTTGCGCGAGACCCTTTGACGTGATAACTGCGCTCGAGCGAGCCGGAGCGCTAGAAAGGAGAACGAATACGAACAGAGCGCTCGCGATTGCTGCGAAGCATCGTAGCGAGCGTTCTGTAAACCCAAGTTTCGCCATGAATGACTCCTCACGAATGAAAGACACGAACTCAACGCCCGAAGCAAACCGCGGGCAAGTCGTCCGCGGTAATTCTGAGGATGAGACGCTCGACCTGCAAACCATCTGGCTGTTGTTTACAGGCGATGATGATCCAAAAAAACTCGAACGAATGGACGAGCGCGATGTGGCAGCGATGCGATGAGCATCGTATAGGCCGGGCGATCAAGCGCTTCGATGGCAGCGACGGTTGGGGACTTTTTCAGCGTCGCGCGCACATCAGGTGCGATGGGAAAGAAGAGCGCAACGAAAAGAACTAACCACATTGCGAGAATCGCCTTTGCACAAGCGACGATACCGCCGCCGATGCCACTGACAACGCGCAGCGCTGGCTGTGCGGTCATCCGTTCGACCACCCATCCCGCTGCGCGCGTCGCGCCAAAAACGAAAAGAAACAGCAACCAGAACGACGCGAGATGCGACGAGGCAGGCGAAAGTCCTACGCTTTTTTGGAGCGCAGGACTCATCGTGCCTGCGAATGTGCCGGCCAGTGACCACGCAATGATAAGCGCGAGCATGCCGATCGCTTCGCGCACGACCCCGCTACGGTAACCGCCCCAGAACGCGACGGCCAGCGTCAGCGCGACGAGCCAGTCGGCCCATGTCATATGTTATTGCCGCAGCGTGGCGCCAAATCGCTTGGCCAGGGCGGCCACGGCGACGCCGGTCGAGGCGTTCGCCTCTTCATCGGTGATGGTCGCATCGGGCCGGCGCAAGACAATCGTTAGCGCGACGCTTTTTTGCCCCTCGCCGATCTGCGGCCCGCGATACTCATCGAACGCACGCACGCTTTCAAAGAATGGAGCGCCACTTTCGCGCACGGCAGCGATGAGGTCCCCGGCCGGCACTTCAGATGCAACCACGACGGCGACGTCGCGTTTGGTCGCCGGGAACTTCGGCAAGGGCGCGTATTGCTCGACCGCGCGGCGCTGGGCGATGTTTTCCAAATAGACCGCGAAGGCGTAGCTCGCTTGCGGCAGCTCGAATGCGCGGGCGAGTTTGGGATGCAGCCGCCCAAATTTGGCGACCACCGTGTTGCCTGCTCGAACGTTGCCTGACGCACCCGGATGAAAGTACGGGCGCTCGCGCGTCTCGACTGACAGCTCGCCGACGGCGAGCGGCCTCAGCAGGGACTCAAGTTCGCCTTTGACCTCGAGCAGCCGGCGGTCGAGTGTCGAAGCCGCCTCTTCCGTCCCAAAAACGACGAGCCCGGCCAGCGACGGCCACTCTTGCACGCCGTTCTCCGTGTAGACGCCCACGCGCGGGTTGTGGCTCGGTTCGCCCTCGTGCGGCTGCGCTTGCATTGGGTGAAACACGTGGCCGATCTCGAAGAGCCGCAAATCGCTTCGTTTCGTAGACCACCATTTGTTTGCGGTCATGAGCAGCCCGGGCAGCAGGCTCGGTCGCAGAAAGCGGTGATCCTCAGACAAAGGATTTGAAATCTCGGCCAGATCCTGCCAGAAGGGCAGCCCCGAGAGCTCCCACGCCGCAACGGTCTTGGCTCCCTGCAGCGTAAGGTTTACAATTTCGTTGTACCCGAGCGCCGCGAAGCGGTTGGCAAGCAGCGACTCCTGGTCGTAGAGACCTTCGTCGACCGACTGCGGCGCTGCCACCGATGGCACGGCTGGAATCGAATCGTAGCCGAGTCCGCGCGCTACCTCCTCGATCAGGTCAACCTCTTCGACGACGTCCGGGCGCCAATAGGGAACGGTGACTTCGAGTGCACTGTCGCCCATCGTCTCGAAACCGATCGCCGTGAGCGTCTGCTTCATCTGCGCCGTCGTGAACGATGCACCGAGCAGTGCGTTGACGCGTTGCGTACGAGCTCGCACGCGCCGCAGCGGGCCCGGCTTCTGGCCAGCCTCGACGACCTGGGAAGGTTTGCCGCCGGCGTCGACGAGTAATCGCGCGGCCAGTCGGCGCCCCACTTCGGGCAGTTCGAGCGGCAGATCTTTTTCGTGCCGCAGCGCGCCTTCCGTGCGCAATCCAAGCGCGATTGAGGCGCGCCGCACAGGCGCGCCGACGAAGTTCGGTGATTCCAAAAACACATCGCGCGTACTGGCGCTGACGCCGGAAGCCGCCCCACCCATAATGCCGCCGATTCCGACCGGCCCCTCACCGTCAGCGATGACCGGCATGCCGACCGCAAGCGTGCGCTCCACGCCGTCGAGCGTGACGACCTTCTCACCCTGACGCGCGCTGCGCGCGACGATCTTGCCACCGCGGATCTTCGTGGCGTCATAGAAATGCAGCGGCTGGCCCGTTTCAATCTGCACGTAGTTGGAAATGTCGACCAGCAAGCTGATGCTGCGCACACCGGCAGCCGCAAGACGCAGTGCCATCCACATTGGTGTGCGACGATCGCTGATCCCAGTGAAGCACTGCCCCAGCAGACGCCTGCAGATTGAAGGATCGTCGATCTCGACTGCGATCGGGCACGCTGTCTCGCCGGTCGCCAGATCCAGCACCGGTGCGACGAATTTCCCTTGTAGCCCGGCGGCAGCTTCGCGTGCGAGCCCAAGAATGGAAAGCCCATCTGGGCGATTCGAGGGGACGTCGACGTCGAGAACCGCGTCACCGAAGCGGGCCACCCGCCAGAAGTCCTCGCCGACCGGCGCGCTGTCTTCCATAATCAGGATGCCGTCGTCGTATTCGCCCGGCAGCAAGAGCTCGTCCGGCGAGCACATCATGCCGTTGGACTCGACACCGCGCAGTGTGCTCGGCTCGATGCGCTTGGTTTGCGGCGGGGTGCCGTTTGTGGCTGAACCTCGTGCGTAGACCACAGCTCCGGCAAGCGCGATCGGCACCTTATTGCCGACGGCAACGTTGGTCGCGCCCGTCACGATCTGCAGCTTTTCACGGCCGACGTCAACCGTGCTGACCTGGAGCCGGTCGGCGTTTGGATGGCGGACCAGGGTGTCGATTCGCCCAATGACGATGCGCTCGGGCGTCGGCTGCGCACGGATGCCGTCGACCGTGAACCCGCGTGCGGTCAGGGCAGCAGCAAATGCCGCAGGCGTGGCGTCGGTCTCAACAAAATCGCGAAGCCACGATACCGGAACGCGCATCAGGCGAACTGCTCCAAAAAGGCCGGATCGTTTTCGGTGAAGAGCCGGATGTCGTCGATGCCATGGCGCACCATCGCGATCCGCTCGATGCCTAATCCAAACGCCCAGCCTGTGTAGACTTCAGGATCGTATCCGGCCGCTTTGAGCACGTGTGGATGCACCATGCCGCTGCCGCCCATCTCGAGCCAGCCGGCGCCGCCGCACGTGCGGCAGCCGTTGCCGTCGCAGACCGGGCACGAGACGTCGACTTCCGCCGATGGCTCGGTGAACTGAAAGTAGGATGGACGGAACCTCGTGCGCCGCGTTTTGCCGTAGAGATGCCGGCACAGATCGCCAACAAAGCCCTTGAGGTGACCAAACGTGATGCCGCGGTCCACCTGCAAACCTTCAAACTGATGAAAGTTGAATGCGTGGCGTGCGTCGAGCGCATCGCGGCGGTACGTCTTGCCGGGCACGAGGATGGCGATCGGCGGGGGATACTCGAGCATCGCGCGCACTTGCATCGGCGAGGTATGGGTCCGCAAGAGCGTGCCGCTCTTGAGATAGAACGTATCCATCGCGTCGCGCGACGGGTGGTCGGCAGGAATATTCATGACCTCGAAATTGAAGTACTCGGTCTCAACTTCGGGGCCCATTGCGATGGCAAAGCCGCGGCTGCGGAAGAAGGCGGCGACGTCATCGAGCGTCCGCCGCAGGATGTGCAGGCTGCCAACGCGAGCTGGCGCTCCGGGAAACGTGATATCGTGGCGCTGCGTGAGCTGCGCGTCGAGTTCTGCGTCGGCCAGTCGCGAGTGCGCCGTCTCGAGCCGTGCCTCGATGCGCGCCTTGGTTTCGTTGGCGCGCCGCCCGAACTCGGCGCGCTCACTGGCAGGAAGCTTTCCGACGGCGGCCATGATGGTCGACAGCTTGCCGCCCTTGCGGCCCAAAATATCAGTCCGCAGGGACTCTAAATCGGCGCCAGAGCGCACCTGCGCGGCGCGGCGCTCAACCTCCGCCTCGAGCGCTGCTAGTCGGTCGTCCACGGTCCCCCACGTTGTAGCGGCGCACATTCATCAGTGCCACGCCCGCGGCGCCAAAAGAAAAGGCCGCATTCGATGCGGCCAATTACTTTTATGAAAACTTAGTCAGGCCTGCGGTGTCCGACGTCCCTCTAGTGTGAATCTTGGGGCGCCATCCGCTTATAGAGCAAGTATGCCTTGATCGAACCAGTGGTAAGGAACAGTTTCCAGAAGAGCTCGGGAGAGAGTAGCAGTGTAGCCGACCTCCTTTTTTCCTCTAGTTCACTGGCCCTCAGTATATCATAGGAGCAGAAATGGAAGCAAGGGCGCGTGGGGCTTGACTTTTACGCGTGAGTTGTTCCAGCAACCCTCGGTCCAAGCAATCCGTTCGCACGAGCAAATTCGTAGAGCACGATTGAGCCCGCAATGCCTGCGTTGAGCGAGTCGCTGCCGGCGCACTGCGGCAAGGCGACAACCATGTCAAGACCGTCGCGTGGAATGCCCGCAAGACCATGCCGTTCTTGGCCGACGACGAGTCCGGCCCGCTGTGGCAGTGTGACCACTCTCACATCCTCGCCGCTCGCATCGGCGGCTACGATCCGAAGATCCGCGGCGCGAGCGGCTGCCACGAATTGCGTCCACGATTCGTAGCGTACAAGCGGTACGCGGAAGAGCGACCCCATGGATGCGCGCACGACCTTGTCGTTGTACGGGTCGACCGCTTCAGGACCGAAGCAGACCACACGTGCGCCAAAGGCCTCGGCACTGCGGATGAGCGTGCCTGCGTTGCCCGGGTCTGAGAGATTGGGGAGCACCAAAACCGCTGCGGCGCCCTCACCAGGCAGGAGCCGCTCGAGTTCACTCACCTCGCGGTGGACAAAGCCGGCAACAGCCACAATGCCCTGCGGTGCCTTTGTCTGGGAGAGTGAATCAAGCGTTCGTCGATCCACCCTGAGCACCGCGCCGTGGAGTGGCGCGAACTTGGTCGATCGTTCCAGCGCCACGACTGAGCGGGGCGGGAAATCTGCAGCGCGCGATTTCTCGTCCAGGATAAAGACCTGCTCAATCGCGGCGCCGCTCTCGAGCGCGGCTTCAACAAGCGTTGGGCCTTCGATAAGAAAGCACCGCCGTTCAAGGCGGTGCTTCTTCTGTTGGAGGAGACGCGCTGCTCGGACTGCGGCGTTGTGGCGGCCTACGCTCTCGGCCACGAGTGCTTTTACGCTCGCGCCGCGCCCGTGGGCAGATGCTTCTTGGCGATCTCGAGCAGCTTGGCAAAACCGGCCTCATCGTTCATGGCGAGTTCGGCCAGCATCTTGCGGTTGAGCGACAGGCCCTCTTTTTTGAGGCCGCTCACAAGCCGGCTATAGGTCAGCCCCTCGGCGCGCGCGGCAGCGTTGATGCGCGTGATCCAGAGTGCGCGAAAGTCACGCTTTCTGCGCCGGCGGTCTCGAAAGGCGTACGTCAGCGAGTGGAGGAGTGCTTCATTGGCGGCGCGGTATGTCCGTCCGCGAGCGCCG
>JALYZV010000001.1 GCA_030948685.1 Vulcanimicrobiota bacterium
CATCCTGGCCGACGAGGTCCTGCGGCTCATCGTCGAACGCGCGCTGCCCGACGAATCGATGCGCCCGCTCAATATTGATACACTCGACGCCTTCCAGGTGGACGACTTTTCGATCCTGGCGGAGAAACTGGGCGCCCTTCCGTTTTTGGCGAGCCGCCGCATCGTCAGCGTGCGCAACGTCATCGAGTTACGCAACGACGACCGCATTGCGCTGCGCGACGCGATACCAACGTTGGGCGACCATGCCATGCTCATTATCGACGACGCTGGCGAGCCGAAACCTCAGCGCGGCAAAGCCCCCAAGGATAAGATCAACTCGGCCGATTTCGCCGGCGCTCACGAAACGGCGCTGATCGTCAACTGCACGCTTGATGAAGAAGCGCGCGAGCGCTACATCGATGCGTACGCCAAAAGAATCGAGGTCAGCGTTGATGCGGGAGCGCGCCGTTACTTAGCTGCCTTCGACAGCGTGTTTGAAATTCGAAATGCGCTCGATCGCCTGGCACTCATGGGCAAGAAAATTAGCAAAGCCGCCGCCGAGGAGTACGTCAAGCCGCCGGGAGATCCCAAACTCTGGGACCTCGGCAATGCGGTTGGCCGAGGTGACCTCCCCGCCGCTTTGCGCCTTGCCCACGAACTCGTCGCGCGACCGGAAGAAGCGGCCGGTCCCCTCATCTGGCTGGCCGGCGACGCGCAGATCGCTTGGGAGCTCAGCAACGGGGCAAATCCGCGCAGCTGGGCCGCCGCGACCGGCCAGTCGCCGTTTCGAGCCATGAAGTTGTGGGACTTGGCGCGCAAACGCACACCCCAACAAGCGCGTGACAACGTACGCTTGACGATGAGAGCGCTCGAGGACTCGTTGACGGGTAAGCGCGTGCCCGATCAGGCGTTGGACGAGATCATTATCCGGCTCTGCACCCAAAAATGAGCAACGCGATTGTCGTCGGGCAGCAGCCGGCCTTTGGGTCCGTTTTCCCCCCGGGAAGGCGCTGCTCTCATCGAGAATCGCGGAGCACATATGGACCCCGCAAGCCAGCGTCTTGAAGCGACGGCCGCCCGAGCGTTGCCAACAGGTACCATCACCTTCCTGTTCACCGACATCGAAGGCAGCACGCAGCGCTGGGAATCGAAACGCGACGCGATGAAGGCCGCTGTCGTCCGCCACGATGTGCTCGTGCGCGAGGCCATCGAAGCCTGTGGCGGTTATGTCTTCAAAACCATCGGCGACGCGTTTTGCGCGGCGTTTCGGACCGTACCTGAAGCCATCAGCGCAGCGCTTAGGGTGCAACGGGCGCTCGCAAAAGAAGACTTCTCCGCCGTGGACGACCTGCGCGATCGCGCTGCGCTGCACACAGGCTACGCCGACGAGCGCGACGGCGATTACTTCGGCTCCACGGTCAATCGGGTGGCGCGGCTCTTGGCGATCGGCCATGGCGGGCAGATCCTTGTCTCCGGCGCAACGGCTGATCTTGCGCAAGGCGAGCTGCCGCCCAAGACAAGCTTGCGCGACCTCAGCGCACACCGTCTAAAGGACCTCGCGCACCCCGAACATGTCTTTCAAGTCATTGCGGACGACCTGCCGTCGGAATTTCCACCGCTGCGGTCGCTTGACGCGCTTCCGAACAATCTGCCACTTCAGGTCACGAGTTTCGTCGGCCGTGAGATCGATCTCGAACAGGCAAAGAAGCTCGTCAAAAAGACTAGGTTGCTCACGCTCGTAGGACCCGGCGGTGTAGGCAAGACTCGCCTGGCGTTGCAAATCGGCGCCGACCTGCTGGACAGCTATCCTGAGGGCGTCTGGGTCATCCAGCTCGCATCGCTGACCGATCCGGAGCTACTTCCAAGCGAAGCTGCAGCCGTGCTGAACGTGCGAGTCTCATCGGATCGCTCGCTGACCGATTCGCTCGTGTATGCTCTCAAGCCCAAGCGATCGTTGCTGATCCTCGATAACTGCGAGCATATCGTGACCGCCGCCGCCGCTTTCGCTGGCGCTGTCAGTCGCGGCTGTCCAAACGTGCACATCCTGGCGACAAGCCGAGAAGGCCTTGGCATAGAAGGCGAAGACATCGTGCGGGTGGCGTCGCTTGCTGTTCCCGCCAAAGGCGAAACATTGACCGCCGAGACAGCATCACAGTACGGGGCAGTGGCGCTTTTTTTGGACCGAGCTACGATGGCGAACAAGTCGTTTATTCTGAGCGACGAAAACAGTGCAGCTGTTGCCGACATTTGCCGCCGGCTCGATGGCATCCCGTTTGCGATCGAGCTCGCCGCCGCTCGAGTAAAGTCACTGAGCATTGCGGACTTGTCGCACGCACTGAACGAGCGCTTCCGAATTCTCACCGGCGGCCACCGCACCGCGCTTCCGCGGCAAAAGACGATGCGCGCACTCATCGATTGGAGTTTTGATCTTCTCTCTGACGGCGAAAAGACGCTCTTACGCCGGGTTGCTATCTTTGCAGGTGGTTGGACGTTGGAGGCCGCGACCCAGATCTGCCAGGGTGAGGGGATCGACGAGATGGATGTGTTGGATTTGCTGTCATCGCTCGTCGATAAATCGCTCGTCGTCGCTGAGACTGGGGGAACGACGACGCGCTACCGGCTGCTCGACTCAACTCGTGAGTACGCGCTTGAAAAATTGGCCGAGCGAGACGAGCGCGAAAGGTTATCCCGCGCGCACGCTGAGTTCTTCGGTGTGCTCGCCACAAAGGCAGACCACAACTGGGGCACGGCGCCGACGAATGCGGTAATAGACCAGCTTGAACCAGAGCTTGATAATTTCCGCGGAGCCTTAGAATGGGCGCTGAACGGTTCGAATGATGCGAGCTTGGGTGGTCTATTAGTGGGGCACTTGGGAGTTTTCTGGTTTTATGGCGGATTGAATCCCGAAGGTATGCGCTGGATCGACAATGCGCTTGCACAGGTTAGTGGCAAGCAACCTGCGGCTGAAGCTGCCCTTTGGCTCGCGCGCGCACGTTTGCTGGAGAGCAAACTCGCTCTAGAAGCGGCAGAACGGGCGCGCGCTCTGTTCGAGAGCTTGGGGAATCGCGGAGGCGCTGGGCGCGCCATGTATCTCTCGGGCACGGGGTTGAGAGGTCTGGGTCGCCTGGACGAGGCCGAAGCCAACTTTCGTCAGGCAGCCGAAATCATGGGGCAATGCGGCGACAAAAAGGGCTACGCAATGTCGATTGGCGGAATCGCGACGGTCAATTGGATCCGTGGTGAAGCCAGCGAAGCGTACCGGCTGTTCGACGAGCAACGAAGAGCCGCCGCTGCGCTCATGGACGACGATGTCAAGACTATGTGCCTCGCGAATCTCGCAGAGCTTGAGTTTTCGCGGGGCAACGTCGAGCAGGCGATTGCGAACAGCCTGGAATCAATTGGTTTGCAGCGCAAGAATTACCTTAAGGTGGCGCTCGATTATTGCAACCTTACCGCCTACCGCATTGCGGCTGGTCAGGTAGAGCAGGCTCGGAACGATGCTCGCGCTGGGCTCCACTGGGCTCAGGAAGTACAAAACGCGTTTCAGATTGGCCTCGCCATACATAATCTGGCGCTGATCGCCGCTTTGAAAAACGATGCGCGAAGCGCAGCCGCGCTTTTGGGTTTCGCGGAGGCGTCGTTTGCAGCGGTCGAATACGTTCGCGAGCCGACTGAGACCATATGCTATGAACGGCTGATGGGCTTGCTGCGCAAGCACTTGCGTGAAGACGAGATCGAAGCGATGAGAGCAGAGGGGTCGTCCTGGTCGGAAAATCGAGCGATCGAAGAGGCTCTGAAAGTCTAGCTCCTGTCCACAAGGGCGGGTGCGGCGGTGGTTTGAACACCACTACAGTGACCACGTCCTATCAGTCTCCATTCTCCTGGCGCTACGGCCGGCCCGCTATGCGCGCCCTTTTCTCGGAGCAAACCAAGCGCCGCATGTGGCGGCGCCTCTGGCTTGCTTTGGCCCAGGCGCAAGCCAAAGCGGGCCTCGTCACCGATGAAGAGGTCGCCGATCTGCGCCGGCACGTCGACGCGGTCGACATCGAGGCTGCGCACAAAATCGAAGCGGAGATCGGTCACGATCTCATGGCTGAACTGCGCGTGTTTGCTTCGCAGGCGAAGGTCGGCGGCGGCAAACTGCACCTCGGCGCGACGTCCATGGACATCGAGGACAACGTTGAGACCGCGCGCATCAAAGTCGCGCTCTCGATGCTGGTCGCGAACATTCGCGAGGTGCTCTCTGTTTTCGCCGGCAAGATTGAAGAATACGCCGAGCTGCCGTGCATAGCGTACACGCATCTCCAAGCAGCCGAACCAACCACCCTGGGCGCCCGTTTTGCGCTCTGGGCACAGGACATGTTGCTGGACTACAACGAGCTGCAGCGTATTGCGGCGTCGCTGCCGAGCAAGGGTCTGCGAGGAGCCGTCGGCACGTCGGCGTCATACGCGGCGCTCCTGAAAGATAGTTCGGTCAGTCCTGATGACGTCGAGCGTGACGTGCTGGCTGCGTTCGATCTGGAGGCGCTCACCATTACCGGGCAAACGTACCCGCGCAAACTCGATTACCTGGTGCTCAGCGCGGTGTCGGGTTTTGCGGCTTCGTGCTCTAAGTTCGCCTTCGACCTGCGGGTACTCGCCAGCAGCCCGTTCGGGGAGCTCGGAGAACCGTTCGGTCGCAAACAGGTCGGCTCGTCCGCCATGCCGTTCAAGCGCAATCCTATGCTGGCCGAACGCATCAATTCGCTCGCGCGCATCGTGCCAGCTAACGCGCAGATCGCCTGGCAGAATGCCGCCGACAATCTCTTGGAACGGACGTTGGACGATTCGGCCAACCGCCGCTCCATTATTCCCGAGTCATTCCTTGCCGCCGACGAGATTGCCACGCTGGTGCACAAGATCATGAGCGGTCTGCGCGTTGAGCGGGCGGCCATTGCGCGCAATCTTGCCAAGTTTGGCCCGTTCGCTGCGACTGAGGCCGTCCTCATGGCCGCGGCAAAGCGCGGGGCCGATCGCCAGCGGCTGCACGAAGAGCTGCGCGAGCTGTCCATGAAAGCCTGGACAGCGGTTGAAAAGGACGAGCGCAATCCAATGTCAGACCTGCTCAAGAAGAGTGAGGTTATCACCGAGTACGTCAAATCCGGCGAAATCGATCGCCTGATGCAGGTCGAGGAGCATGTCGGGCTTGCCGCTCAGCGCGCACGAACACTCGCAAAGAAGCTGCGCAGTTTAAGCGAAAGCAAAGCTGCGTCTGCTGTGCTTGACATTAAGCTAACCTAATGAACACGACCTTTGCAACAACGAAACCACGGAACGGACCTAAAGGTCCGTTGCTTCATAGATTCCGTTGCCATAATCTCATGCGGAACCACGGAACGGACCTAAAGGTCCGTTGCTTCATAGAACCAATGCAGCAACAGACCATTGCAATAACGGACCATTGCAGCAACAGACTATTGCAGTAACGGACCTTTAGGTCCGTTTAACGAAAAGGAGGCACATGAATAAAGGCAGTGAGGTCGGACGGGGCAAGACGAAGGTGCTCTATGAGCACCCCGAGCGACCAGACGCGCTCGTCGTCGTCTCGCAGGACAGCATCACGGCTGGCGACGGCGCGAAGCGCAATGTGATCGCTGGCAAGGGCCGCCTGGCGGCCCTCACCACAAGCCGCGTCTACCGGCTGCTTAACGAAGCCGGCCTGCCGACGCATTACATCAGCGGCGGCGAAGACGCAGACGCAAACGAAATGCTCGTGCGCCGCTGTGAGATGATTCCCATCGAGGTGGTGGTCCGAGGCGTCGCTGCCGGCTCGTACCTCAAGCGTAACCCCGGCGTGAAGTCGGGCACGGTGTTCGCGCCGCGCCTGGTCGAATATTTTTTCAAAGACGACGCCCGCCACGACCCGCAATACACAGCCGAACAAATCGTCGAGGAGAAGATCGCGACGAGCGAACAGGTCGCGCTCATGTCCGACTATGCACGCCTCATCTTCGATATTCTGGCGCACGCCTGGCGGCAACAAGACGTCCTGCTGGTCGACCTCAAAGTTGAGTTTGGTCGCGCGAAAACTAAAAGCGGCGACGACGAGATCCTGCTGGCAGACGTCATCGACAACGATTCGTGGCGAATCTGGCCCGCGGGAGACCAGGCGCTGATGCTCGACAAACAAATTTACCGCAACATCGCAGCCCCCAGCGCATCCGATCTCGACAATGTCAAAGCAAAATACGAGGAAGTTGCCGAACGCGTAGCGCGCTTCAGCAAGCGCAGTGGCGGTTTCGTCGCCATCATCATGGGCTCAGGCTCCGACGCACCACACGCCGATCGCATTGCGAAAGCGCTCGACACATACGGTGTGCCATCGCGCCGCCACGTCGCCTCAGCCCACAAGACGCCGCTCTTTGCTCTGCAAAAAGTGCAACAGCTTGACAACATGCTTGGCAAGGTCGTCTACGTGACCACCGCCGGCCGCAGTAACGCGCTGTCCGCATTTGTGGACGCGGCGACGGCCAACCCGGTCATCGCGTCGCCGGTCCTCGGCTCAACCTGGGGAGGCATGGAAGTGGTGTCCAGTCTGGCCCTGCCCGGCGGCGTTGCGAGCATGGTTGTGCTCGAACCAGAAAACGCAGCGCTGGCAGCGGCGAAGATGCTCGCGGTTAACGACAGCGTGGTCTACGGCCGGGTGGTCGTGACGCAGTACCGCAATCGCATGCAGGTCGTAGAATCGGACGCCCGGCTCAACGCACCGACGCAGGGCAACGGCAAAGCCAAGTAAGGATGAGCGTAGCGGCCACCGCGGACATTATCGCTCTCGCGGCGGCGACGCTCGATCTTGGGGGCAGTGACGAAGACCTCGGGCGCCTCGCAAAGAGCGAGGCGCTCGCGCTCACGCCGCACGAGCTGCGCACCATCGTCGAGCGCTTAGGCCGCAACCCAACCCGCGCGGAGGCGCACGCGTTTGCGATCCAGTGGAGCGAGCACTGCTCGTATAAGAGCAGTCGGTCGCTCTTAGCGCAGCTGCCCACCCGCAGCGACGACGTGATCGTCGGCGTGGGAGAAGACGCGGGCATACTGCGCGCCGGCATCATCGACGGCAAAGAGTATGGCGTTGTGGTAGCGCACGAGAGCCACAATCACCCCTCGCAGGTGGTGCCGTTCGAAGGTGCAGCGACGGGCGTGGGCGGCATTCTGCGCGACGTGCTGTGCATGGGTGCAAGGGTCGTCGCCAGCGCCGACCCGCTGCGCTTCGGGCCGCCCGAAGTCGGATCGCATGCGGCATATGTAGCGGCCGGCGCGGTTGACGGCATCGCTGCCTACGGCAATGCGGTTGGCGTCCCTAACATCGCCGGCGACGTGTACTTTCATCCATCATTTCGCGATAATTGCCTCGTCAACGTGGTGGCACTGGGTTTCGTCGAGAGCGAAGGGATCATCCATAGCCGCGTCCCCGAGGGCGGCGAGGGCTACGACCTCGTGCTCGTCGGCAAGGCAACCGATGCGTCGGGCTTTGGCGGGGCTGCGTTCGCGTCGCTCGTCCTCGATGCCCAGGAAGCCGAAGCAAATAAGAGCGCTGTCCAAGTGCCGGATCCGTTTCTAAAAAGCGTCATCATGAGAGCCAGCTACGCGGCGTTTGATATCATTCACGAACGCGGTCTGGCGGTCGGCTTTAAGGACCTCGGCGCCGGCGGCATCATGGGAAGTTCATCCGAGCTGTGCAGTGCCGGCGGCTTCGGGGCGGTCATCGAGATTGACGCCGTGCCTGTCGCGCTACGCGGACTGTCGCCCTTTGTCGTTGCCATGGCGGAGACGCAAGAGCGCATGCTATGGGCAGTACCGCCCTCATTAACGCCTGAGCTGCTGGCGCTTTACAACGAGCGCTTTACGCTTCCCGACGTCTCGGCGAATGCGCGCGCCGCGGTGATCGGTAAGGTTACGCGCGAGCCGCGCTACGTGCTGCGCGCCGGACGCAGCACGATATGCGACGTGCCGATCAGCGTTCTCACCCAGCCCGTCCTCGCTAGCTGGAAGATCGCCGATCCGCCGCCGCAGCCGGAACCGGCCGGTCCGATTTCCGTTCCCGACGTTGCCGGCACGCTCCTGAAGGTGGTAGCGCATCCGGACGTTTGCAGCCGCCGCCCGCTCATCGAGCACTATGACGCGGTAGTGCGCGGAGCCACCGCCATTCCGTCAGGCTACGCCGACGCGGGCGTGATCGTGGTCAAGCGCGGCGCTCCGCTCGCGATTGCGCTGTCGGTGGACGGCAACGCTCGCTACGGCGCTGTCTCTGCCAAGGGGGCAGCCGCACATGCAGTGGTCGAGTCGGCGCGCAACGTTGCGGCGGTCGGCGCGATGCCGATCGGTCTGACGGACTGCCTCAACTACGGCAATCCGGAGGATCCGGTTACATATCGTGAGCTTGCCGATGGCATCGCCGGCTTGGCTGAAGCAGCCCGCGCGCTGACGGTGCCCTCAGCTGGGGGCCTCCCGTTTGTCAGCGGCAACGTCAGCTTGTACAATCACTCGGCGTCGGGCAGCGCGATCGTGCCGTCCGCGATCGTCGCCTGCATTGGGCGCATCGACGACGTCGCACGGACCGTCAGCATGCAGGTAACCGCCGACCAGCAGCTTCTGTATCTGCTTGGAGCGCGCAGAAAGGAAATTGGAGGATCGGTGCTTGCCGACGTCCTTGGGCTGAGCAACGCCGGGCCGCTTCCGCCGATCGACTACCACGAAGCAAACGCTACCATCAAAGCGCTCATCCAAGAGATCCATGAAGGCCATGTCAGCGCCGCGCACGACATCTCCGACGGCGGACTCGTCGCCTGCGTCGCCGAGATGTGCCTTGGCGGTGAGGGCAAGGGCCACATCGGCGCGTCGCTGCTGCCACCACAAAAGTGGGCGCCGGATGTTGAGCCGTCTGCCGCCTTGTTCGGAGAAGCCGGGGGTTTTGTCGTCGCCGTGGACTCAATGAACAGCCGTCAATTCGAGGCAGCCGTTGCCGCACACGGCACGGTTGTCCGCCGGCTGGGCACGACGGGCGGTTCGCGATTACGCATCGAACAGATTTGCGACGTGCCGTTATCCGACATCGCCAATGCGTGGATGCAGCCGCTCCAGGACCTGTTTGCATGAAAAAGCCGCGCGTCGCTGTGCTGGTTTTTCCAGGCACGAATTCTGAAGAAGAGACAGTCGACGCATGCTGTGACGCGGGCATGGATGCTCGAGCGGTGTTGTGGAGCGAAGCGCCGGGCGAGCTGCGCGCCTATGCGGGCTACGTTCTTCCCGGCGGCTTCGCCTACGAAGACCGAGTGCGGGCCGGAGCGATCGCTGCAAAGTCGCCCAGCGTAGCGGTGATCAAAGAAGAGGCGGAGCGCGGCAAGCTTGTTTTGGGATTGTGCAACGGTGCACAGATTCTGGCTGAAGCGGGGGTCATTGGTCCACTCGCCATCGCGCGCAATCTGCCTTCGGGTCATTTCCAGTGCCGTATCGTTGAGGTCGAACTGACCGCACCCGCAGATCGCTGCGCCTTCACCCAGAGCATGCCGGCTGGGACCACCCTGAAAATGGCAATGGCGCACGGTGAAGGTCGCTTCACCGGTTCAGCGGTGTTCTTTGGCCAGCTCGAACGAGACCACCGCATCACGTTCCGTTACGTCGGCGGAGCCCCTAACGGAGCGATGCACGATGCCGCGGCCATTTGCAACGCGACCGGCAACGTGCTGGCGGTCATGCCGCACCCCGAACGCGTCGCATGGAACTTCAACCTGGCGTTTGAGGGTGCAAAATTTCGCAGCCGCGATCCAATGTTGCCGAGCAGCTCGCACGCGATATTCCAAGGCATGGCGCGCGCGCTCGCCTGAAACGACAGCGATAGCGGGCGTTATGAGCACCGCTGCCCGGCTGTATCCCAGGATTCTCCCGCGCCGCGACTAACCCGCCGTGTATGCAGCAACGCACCCGCAACGGCGCCAAGCGGCGCTGGTATTGGTTGCTTCTCATTCCCTATGTGGTGATGCTGTGGGTTCCGTCGTTCAACTCGATCGAGCCGTCGCTTTACGGCATTCCATTTTTCTATTGGTATCAGTTCGCGTGGATTGCGATAACCGCGCTCTTCATTTTCGCGGTGTATCTGTTGGCACACGACGGCGGGCGCGAATGAGTTCGCCAAACCCCCCGGGCGCATGATCTGGCCGGCGGTCATTGTTTTCGCCGCGCTTTTCGGGCTCGTCACCGTGCTCGGATTTTTGGGCCCATATTTCCACCGCGGCAACCTCGATTTGCTGCACGAGTGGGCGCTCGGTGGGCGACGGTTCGGAACACTGGTTTCGTGGTTCCTCATCGGCGGTGACCTGTACACCGCCTACACGTTCATCGCGGTGCCCGGGTTTGTGTACGGCACCGGGGCGCTCGCCTTTTATTCCTTGCCCTACACGGCGATCGCATTTCCCTTGGTGTTTGTGTTTGCGCCGCGCTTTTGGACGATCGCAAAGAATCGAGGCTACATCACCTACGCGGACTTCGCCCGCGAACGCTACGATAGCCGCAGCCTGTCCTTAGCAGTGGCGATCACCGGCATTGCGGCCACCATGCCGTACATCGCGCTCCAGCTGGTCGGCATCCAAGTCGTCATCAAGGCGATGGGATTTGCCGGGGCGGGTCTATTGCGCGATCTGCCGATCGTCGTCGCGTTTGTCATCCTGGCTGCTTACACGTATCGCGGCGGATTGCGCGCACCCGCCTTGGTGGCATTTGCGAAAGATATTCTCATCTACATCACCGTCATTGCCGCGGCCATCGTCATACCAGCCAAACTCGGTGGCTACGGCCACATCTTCTCAGGCGCCGCCGCAGCGCTGACCGCGCGGCCCAAGCCGACGGGTATTCTTCTGCCCTCCGAAGAGTTCAGCGCCTACATCACGCTCGCGCTCGGTTCGGCGCTTGCCATCTTCATGTACCCGCATAACATCACCGGCGTGCTCAGCGCTTCGAGTCCGAAGGTCATCCGGCGCAACATGATCGCGCTGCCCTTGTACAGCCTGCTGCTCGCGCTTTTGGCCACCTTCGGCTACATGGCCATCGTCGCGGGCGTTCACCCCCAGACCTCAAGTGACACGGTGCCGCAGCTCTTTCTAAAGATGTTCCCTGCCTGGTTCGCGGGCTTTGCCTTTGCGGCCATCGCCATCGGCGCGCTCGTGCCGGCGGCGATCATGTCGATCGCATCTGCAAATCTCTTCACCCGAAATATCTACCGCGAGTTTGTGAATCCACACTGCACCGCACGACAGGAATCGAGCAACGCAAAATTCGTCTCGTTGCTCATGAAGCTGGGCGCTCTCATTTTTGTATTGGGTTTACCGACTGAGTACGCAATCAACTTCCAGCTGTTCGCGGGCGGGTGGATTTTGCAGACATTTCCGACGCTCATCTTTGGAATGTACACCCGCTGGTTCCACCGCCGAGCGCTGCTGGTCGGTTGGCTGGCGGGAATGGCGGTAGCGACCTATATGCCGGCGACCAATAACTTTCACTCGGTCTACCCCTTGCATATCGGCACGCACGTCATTGCCGGATTTGCCGCGTTTTACGCGTTCATCGTGAACCTCGTGGTGACCGTCATCATGACGTTTGTCTTTGACGGGCTCAAGGTTGCGCGCGGAGCTGACAAAACGACGCCCCAGGATTACATCGAGGCGGCATAGGAGAAGCGAGCGTGACCCACATCGATGCCGCCATCGAACTCATCATCCCGGATAACACGGCGTTTACAGTCCTGATCGCCCTCCATCAGTTGGGCTACGAGCAGCTGACGAAAGTCGAGCGATCGGAGCACGTCATCCTGACCGTGTCGCAGGAAGAGAAGCCTGAGGACGTGATGACCGCACTGTCGCGCGCTGAGGTGCTTTTCAACCCGAACAAACATCAGCTGTCGTATGCAGTCGAGGGCACGACGCAGCCGGCGCGGCCGCCCGAATTTGAAGCGTTTGTGCGCGACGTTGACGAGAATAACGATCGACTGGTGGCACTGCTTTCCGGCACGTTCGGCATGCGTACGCTGCGCGGACTCGAGCGCAGTGTCGCCTGGCGGCTGCACGAGCACAGCGGCCCGGCCTCACGCGAGCGCTTGGAATGGGCCTGCCAAGCACTGCTTGCCAACCCAATTTCGCAAGCCTACGACATACGTCCGCGGCCGGTTCGCCGCCGCGTCGGGGAACTCTCGGGAGCAACGGCGAAAGCCTCTCAATGAGCCCGAAGTCCAGCGCACATCTGCCGTCACTTTTCACCATCGCCACCCTGGGCAGCCACTCTGCATTGCAGATACTCAAAGGCGCAAAGGACGAGGGTTTCCACACGCTGGCGGTCGTCACGCCGCTCAACGAACGCCTCTACTCGAGCTTTGCCTTCGTTGATGAAGTCATCGTCATTCCACGCTATGGCGATTTTCCCAAGCTCGAGAAGGAGCTCAACAAACGGAAAGTCATCCTCGTGCCGCACGGCTCGTTTGTGGCCTACCTGTCGATGCAAGAGCACAAGAAGATGACCACGCCGTACTTCGGCAATAAGGCGGTGCTGGACTGGGAAGCTGACCGCATGCGCCAGCGCGAGTGGCTCATCCGCGCGGGTCTCAAAATGCCGCGCCAATTCACGAAGGCAAGCGAGATCGACCGCCCGGTCATCGTCAAACTGTATGGCGCGCTGGGCGGCAAGGGCTATCTGTTCGTCAAAAACGCCGACGACTTTACGGCTCGAGCATCGCATCTCGTCGAGCAGCGCTACATCATGCAAGAATACGTGCTGGGCGTGCCTGTCTACATCCACTATTTTTATTCGCCACTCACCGGCAAGCTCGAAATCATGTCGATGGATCGGCGCTACGAAAGCAACGTCGATTCGCTCGGGCGCATTCCGCTGGCGGATCAGGAAGGCTGGGACATTTCACCATCCTACGTCGTCATTGGCAATCAGCCCATCAGCCTGCGCGAGTCGCTGCTGGCTGAAGCGTTCAACATGGGTGAAGCAGTGGTGCGTGTCAGCCGCGAGCTGTGCGGCGATCGTGGACTGTTCGGCGCCTTCTGCTTGGAGACGATCGTCACGCCCGAATCTGAGTTTTTCCTTATGGAGATCTCTGCGCGCATCGTGGCCGGCACAAATCTCTTCATTGACGGGTCACCATATTCGTATCTCAATTACGACGAGCCGATGTCCACCGGCCGGCGCATCGCGCGCGAGCTCAGAAACGCGCTGCTTTCCAACAGTCTCGATCTCGTGCTCGACCAATCCAGCCGCATGACGTTCGACCGCAGCTCTCCGGCGAACGGGGAGTCGGTCGCCGTGCCCGGTCCCGGGGTTCCCGCCAACTAATGGCAGCGGCGACGTCAACCAACGCCGCCCTCGCCTCCTACGATACAACTCGCCTCACGCTCGCCTGCATCGGCAGTCACTCGGCGCTGGACGTGTGCCTGGGTGCAAAACGGCAGCGCTTGCGGACACTCGTCATCACGGCAGCGAAGCGCGAAAAAACCTATGCCACGTACTATCGCACGCGCGACGATGGAACGGGTTGCGTCGACGAAACGCTGCTGGTCGATCACTTTGCCGACGTGGTGAAGGCCGACGTCCAGGAGGCGTTGCTGGCCCGTCACTCCATTTTTATTCCGAACCGCTCGTTCGAAGTCTATGCGCGCGAGCGATATTCGTATGACGAGATCGAGCGCGGCATGCGCGCGCCGATATTCGGCTCGCGCCGCTTGCTGCGCGCCGAAGAACGCGACGAAGCACACAACCAGTACCGCTTGTTGGATGCAGCCGGGATTCGCTACCCGCGCCGGCTGGCCGGTCCCGCCGAGATCGACGGCCTGACGCTCGTCAAGGCCCAGCACGCGCGCGTGAAATTTGAGCGCGCGTTCTTCGTCGCCGCCAATCCGGAACAGTATCGCAAGCGAGCGGCACACTATCTTGCGAGCGGCGTAGTCGTGCAAGAAGGCCTCGACAAAGCGATCTTTGAGGAATACATTCTTGGGCCGACGATCAATTTGAATTTCTTCTGGTCGCCGATCTTGGGAGAACTGGAATTGCTGGGAACGGATACGCGCCGGCAGACCAACATCGATGGCATCCGCTCGCTGTTGGCAGTCGATCAGGCTCCGCTTGGAGCGGCTTTCACCGCCTCGATGGAAGAAGCCGGGCACATCGCCGCCACCCTGACCGAATCCATGCTCGAGCAGGCTTTTGACATGGGCGAGCGTTTCGTGGCAGCCGCACGCTCAGCCCAGCCGCCGGGCATCATCGGGCCGTTTGCGCTGCAGTGCGTCATCGCGGCAGGCCCGCCAAAATCGTTCGTCGTTTACGACGTTAGCCTGCGCATCCCCGGCTCGCCGGGGACGAAGTACACGCCGTATTCAGCCTACCGCTGGGGCAAAGAAATGTCGGTCGGCGAACGTATCGCAAAGGAAGTGGTGCTGGCGCGCGACAGCGGCCGGCTCGCGGAGATCTGCACGTGAAGAACCCGCCGGCAGAAATGGTTGCCATCATCGATTTCGGCGCACAGTATGCGCAGCTCATCGCGCGTCGCGTGCGTGAGGAGCGCGTCTACTGCGAGATATTTCCCTATGACGCGCCGTGGGAAGAAGTTGCGGCACGCAATCCCGCAGCGTTCATCCTGACGGGCGGACCGGACAGCGTCCTGGCGCCCGGCGCCCCACATCTGGATCCTAAAATCCTCGAATCCGGACGGCCCATCCTTGGCATTTGCTACGGAATGCAAGAGTTGGCATTTGCGGCGGGCGGCAAAGTCGTGCCGGGAAGCATCCGCGAATATGGGCGCGCGGAAGTCACCGTCGACGGGGCGCAGTCGCTGCTCTTTTTGGATGTACCCGGCAGGTCGCACGTCTGGATGAGCCACGGAGACACGGTGACGGAACTGCCGCGCGGCTTCATCAAGCTGGCGCATACGCCGAGCTGCGCCGTCGCCGCGTTCGGCAATCCGGACGACCAATACTACGGCGTGCAGTTTCATCCCGAGGTGAGGCACACGGAGCATGGCCGCACCATCCTGCGCAACTTTTTGCGCAAGATCGCCGGACTGCACCAGCTATGGGAAATGGCCTCGTTCGTGGACCGAGCGGTGGAAGAGATTCGGATGCGCTTGGGAGGAGCCAAGGCGATTTGCGCGCTGTCCGGCGGCGTCGACAGCGCCGTCGCGGCAACCCTCGTCGCGCGTGCCATCGGCGACCGGCTGACCTGCGTCTTCGTCGATCATGGGCTCTTGCGTGAAAAGGAAGCCGAAGGCGTCGTCAGCGCCTTTCGCGACGTGCTGCACCTCAACCTCATCGCTGTTGACGCACGCCAGCGCTTTCTCGAGAAGCTCGCCGGCGTCGAAGACCCCGAAGAGAAACGCATCATCATAGGCCGCGAATTCATCCAGATTTTCGAGGAGCACGCGAAAGACATTCCGGGTGTGGAGTTTCTCGTCCAAGGCACGCTCTATCCCGACGTCATCGAGAGCAAAACGCCGCAAAGCAAAGCGGGTGCCAAGATCAAGACGCATCATAACGTGGGTGGGTTGCCCGAGGTCATGAACCTCAAGCTCATCGAGCCACTGCGGCTGCTCTTTAAAGACGAGGTTCGCAGGCTCGGCCTCGAACTTGGCTTGCCCGCGCAGATCGTCAACCGTCAACCGTTCCCCGGGCCAGGCCTTGCGGTGCGTGTGCTCGGCTCGGTGGATGAAGAGCGGCTGCGGGTTTTGCGCCGCGCCGACGCAATTGTGCGCGAAGAGATTGAAAGCGCGGGCTCAGACCACCCGTGGCAATACTTTGCCGTGCTGACGCCCTTGCGCAGCGTTGGCGTCATGGGCGATTTTCGCACCTACGGGAACATGGTGGCGATACGCGCGGTGACGAGCGACGACGGCATGACCGCCGATTGGGCGAAACTTTCACCTGAGGTGCTGCAGAAGATCTCGACGCGCATCGTCAACGAGATTCCAGAAGTCAATCGCGTCGTGTACGACATCACGAGCAAGCCACCGGCAACGATCGAATGGGAATGAGAGTTCTGGTGGTTGGGTCAGGCGCGCGCGAACATGCGCTGAGCTGGAAACTATCGGCCTCCGAAAAGGTCGAGCAGCTTTTCGCGGCGCCGGGCAACGCGGGCACCGCGCGGCTTGGTACGAACTGGCCCGAGCTCACGCCGACCGCGGGCATCGAGCTCGCGCAACGCGCCGCCGACGAGCGGATTGACCTTGCGGTCATCGGTTCCGAGGCTGCCTTGGCCGCCGGCGTTTCGGACGCGCTGCGCAGCCGAAGCATCAACGTGTTTGGGCCAAGTCGGGCAGGCGCCCGGCTCGAGTCGAGCAAGGCGTTCGCCAAGCAGTTCATGGAGCGCAACGGCATTCCAACGTCGCGTTACAGGATCGCGCACGACCGCAAGCAGGCTGAGCGAGCGCTGGCGCAGTTCGAGGCCGGAGTCGTGCTCAAAGCAGATGGCCTTGCGGCGGGTAAAGGCGTTGTGGTGTGCGCGCAAGCGGGCGAGGCCCAGCCGATCCTCGCGCAGTGGTACGACGAACGGAAGCTGCCAGGCGGCGGCACGACCATTGTCATCGAGGAGCTGCTCGAAGGCCGGGAAGTCTCCGTCATGGCCGTCCTCGACGGCGTGCGATCTTTCACCCTGGCGGGCGCCTGCGACTATAAACGGGCCGGGGATGCGGACGCTGGGCCGAACACCGGCGGCATGGGCGCCTACTCGCCGGCCCAGGACGTGCTGGATGACGTCTCGATCAAGCGCGTGCACAACAGCGTGCTCCGGCCGGCCCTGGAAGGCCTCAAGCGCGAAGGCATCGACTACCGCGGCTGCCTTTACGCCGGAATCATGATGACGGCGCGCGGTCCGATGGTGTTGGAATTCAACGCCCGCTTTGGCGACCCCGAAACACAAGTTGTTCTCCCGCGCATGAATTCGGATCTGTTCGATCTGCTGTATGCGGCAAGCGTGGGGCAGCTCAAAGACTCGGTCGCTCCACACTTTGCAAAAGCCGCCTGCGTTGGCGTCGTGCTCACAAGCGATGGTTATCCACAGGCCTCGCACGCCGTGGCGGGCCTGCCGTCCTTTGCTTTGCTTGAGAATGAGTCGACCGTCGGCTTTTGGGGCGCTTCCAGCCTTGCTGGCGATCGGGTCAACGCAAACGGAGGACGGGTCATCACGGTTTGCGCGCTGGGCGAGGACATGGCTTGCGCCCGCAGGCAAGCGTACGAGGCTGTATCGAAGTATGAACGGATGCTGCCGCCGCGCGTCGTCTTGCGCTACCGTTCCGACATTGCCGCTCGGCTCGCGGAGGCCGTTCGTTGACAGTCTGGGGCCTTTCCGGTATCGTTGAATGAAGATGATCGACAACGCGAAGCTGCCTGCTTCCTACGTCCCGAAGCCGTCCGGCAGCGAGGATGCGGTGCACGATGCCTGCGGCGTGTGCGGGTTTTTCGTGCCCGGCGAGGACGTGGCCCGCGCGACGTATTTCGCGCTCTACGCATTGCAGCACCGCGGCCAGGAGAGTGCCGGCATCGCGGTCTCCGACGGAAACGAGCTGCGCGTCTTCAAGCAGATGGGCCTGTTGTCGCAGATCTTCACCGAGGACGTCCTGACGGAGCTGCCGGGCTACCTCTCGGTGGGCCACACCCGCTATTCAACAACCGGCTCGTCGGTCGTCTACAATGCGCAACCGCTGCTCGCCACCAGCACGCTCGGCACCTTCGCGCTTGCCCACAACGGCAATCTGGTCAATACCGAAGCCTTGCGCGCCCAGCTGCCGCCGGCAATTGCTCAAGCCACCGATTCTGACTCCGACGTCATGGCCAAGCTGATCACGTTCCTCGACCATGGTGATATGGAAGAGCGTATTGCCGACATCATGCAGCGTTGCATCGGCGCCTTCTCGATCGTGCTGGCCACCGAGAAGCAACTGTTCGGATTCCGGGACCCCTGGGGCGTGCGGCCATTGTGTGTTGGCCGCTACGGCGATGGCTGGATGCTCGCATCCGAGTCGTGTGCCCTCAATACCGTCGGAGCAGAGCTCGTGCGCGAGGTCGAACCCGGCGAGATCATTATCATCGACGAACGCGGCATGCGTTCGCGCAAGGTGCCGACCCAACACAAGCCGGCCAACTGCATTTTCGAATACATTTACTTCTCAAGACCGGACACGCTCTACAAAGGGCACGAACTCTACTTGGCGCGTTATCAGATGGGCCGCGCCATCGCGCGCGAGTGCCCGGTCGAAGCGGACATCGTCATCGGCGTGCCTGACAGCGCTACCGCCGCTGCCATCGGCTACTCGGACGAGTCGGGGCTGCCCTACATTGAAGGGCTCATGAAGAACCGGTACATCGGTCGCACGTTTATTTCTCCAGATCAGAGCATGCGCTCGCAAGGCGTGAAGCTCAAGTTCAATCCGTTGGTCGCCAATCTCAAAGATAAACGCGTGGTGCTGGTTGATGACTCGATTGTGCGGGGCACCACGACACGCCAGCTCGTCGCCTTGTTGCGGCGTTCCGGCGCGAGCCAGGTGCACGTGCGACTCACCTGTCCGCCCATGCGCCACCCGTGCTTCCTGGGCGTCGATACGGCCACGTACGAGCAGCTCATTGCGGCCAATTTCAGCGTGCCGGAGATTTGCCAGACGATCAACGCGGACTCGCTTGGCTACTTGAGCGAGGAAGGGCTTGTCGCCTCGACTGGCCGCCCGCGCTCCGATTTCTGTATGGGCTGTTTTACCGGTCGCTATCCGGCCGGGATCCACGAAGAGCTCAAGGGCAAGGTCCGCGAGCCCGAAAAAGTCCCAGGCTAGATCTCGCCGCGCCTGCCTTTCGCTACCGAGGTGGCCCCTCGACTGAAACGTTCGAGCATACGGTACGAAACGGTCTGCTTTGCCATGCCGTTTCGGGTATAGTATGAACGGTCATTGATCGACCGTCGCGGAGGAAGGTGTCATGAAAGTTCGTCTCGTGCTCGTCGCTTGTTCGCTGCTCGCTTGTGCTGTCGCTCCCCTGGCGGCCTATGCAGGAACCACCACGGTGGCCGTGGGCACGACGATGCAAGGAGTGATGGATCAGTCGCTCGATTCCGGGACGGCGCAGATCGGGCAGCGGTTTTCCATGCAGCTCGTCGCGCCATATCCGAATTATGACGCGGGCACGTGGGCTGGCTCTAAGGCAAACGCGCACGTTGTTTACATTCAGCGCGCAGGTCAAGGCCGTAAGCCGGAGCTCAGTTTCGTTTTCGACCACATCACGCTCCGTAACGGAGCATCCGCGAAGCTTCACGCCGACCTCGTGTCGGTGGAGCGCAAGCAGGGGAGTAGTGTCGGATATACAGTGCTCGCTGCGGCTGGTGGGATGGTGATCGGCAACATCATCGGCAAATGGCTGGGAACAAATGCCGGTGGCGCAGTCGGCGCAGTAGCAGGGGCGCTCTACGGCATCAACAAGAAGACCAACTTCACTGTTCCTTCAGGCTCGAAAGTGGTTTTCGAGCTCTCGCAACCACTGACCGTCAACACGCTAGCGCGCGCTGTTCCGGCGACCGTCGTGACGAGTCAATCTCAAGCGACCACACGTCGCCAAACGGCGACACATGGTTCCTTATAAGCCATTCCGTCAGAAGGGAAACACTCAATGAAAGCTCCTGGAATCTCCGCAGCTCTCGCTCTGGCCGCAGTGCTGGCCGTCGGCCAGTCCGCGCTCGGCGCGACGGCGACCGTGGCTAGCCGAACGGTCATCCACTCTTTGATGAACCAAACGATCGACTCAGGCACGGCAACCGTGGGGCAGAAATTGTCCATGCAAGTCGTCGCGCCGTATCCCAACAGCGACAGCGCCACCTGGGCTGGCGCGACCGTCAACGCTCATGTCGTGCACGTGCAGCATGCCAGCCAGGGCCGCAAGGCTGAGCTCGGCCTCGTTTTCGACCGCGTCGTGCTCCGCAACGGAGCATCCGCTGCGTTGCACGCGAACCTCATTTCACTCGAGCAAAAACGTGGAAGCAATCTGGGACATGCAGCGCTGACAACCCTCGGCGGGATGGTCGTCGGCAACATCATTGGCAAATGGATCGGCACGAACGCCGGCGGCGCTATGGGCGCCGTGGGTGGTGCGCTCTACGGGCTCAACAAAAAAGAGAACTTCTCGGTTGCCGCGGGCTCGAAGGTGGCGCTACAACTCACCGAGCCGTTGACGGTTCGAAGACCCTAGGACGACTTGCGGCGGCGAGACGTCGTCGCCACGCCATTGTGGGAGCTCAAAGTCACAGCCGGCGTGAGGCGTTGGTAGGCCGCCTCGTCGGCTTTGGCATGCGGGCGCTTTTCGCCGACCAGTTCCGCCAGCTTGACCAAGGGCCGCATGGCCACCGCGGTTGGACCCTTGACGATGTGGGCCGCGTCGACATCCGTCCATGAGGTGCCGGCAATGTCGAGGTGAATCCAAGGCGCGTCGCCGACATATTCCTTGAGGAACATGGCACCGTAGATCGTCCCTGCCTGCCGGCCGCCAGAGTTCTTCATGTCCGCGATTGGGCTTTTGATGAGGTCGGCGTACTCAGGAAAGAGTGGCAGCTCCCAGTAGCGCTCACCGTACGGTACGGTGGCTTCGTGGAAAATGTCGACGAACTGACGGTCGTTTGCCATCACGCCGGTGGTCGTATTGCCGAGCGCGACAACCGCCGCGCCGGTCAGCGTCGCGATGTCGACCAGGTGCGTTGCCCCCAGCTTCTTCGCATACACCAGCCCATCGGCCAACACCAGCCGCCCTTCTGCGTCGGTGTTAGTAATCTCGATGGTCTTGCCGTTCATGGCGCGCACGATGTCGCCAGGTTTGGTGGCTTTGCTCGACGGCATATTGTCGGTGGCCATCACAATGCCGATGACGTTGGCCTTCGGCTTGAGCTGCCCAATCGCGGCCATCGCACCGATGACGGTTGCGCCGCCGGCCATATCGCCTTTCATCGCGTCCATGTCGAGCGCCGGTTTGAGCGAAATGCCACCCGTGTCGAAGGTGATGCCTTTGCCGATCAAGCCGAGCGTCGTCTTCGAGCGCTTGTCGCCGCGGTATTCGAGCGCGATGACCTTGGGCGGCTGCTCTGCGCCGGCGGCGACCGACAGCATGGAACCCATGCCCAGACGTTTCATCTCTGCACGATCGAGTACGGTAACCTTCAGACCGTACTTCTGGGCAATGCTGCGCGCGCGCTGAGCAAGATGCGTCGGCGTCATGTCGTTGGAAGGAAGATTGACCATCTCGCGGACGGCATTTGCCGCCTCGCCCAAAATGACGCCGCGGTCGGCGGCCTGCTGCAGGGCTTTGGTGGATGCGGCCTTCTCAACGATGAGCGTTACACTGGTCACGGCATCTGGTTTGTGGTTTTGCTTACTGCGATAGGGCGCGGCGTTGAACGTTGCCATGACGGCGCCCTCGGCCGCGTTTTCGACTGCAGCATCCGTGCCGAAGGGAAGTGGTTCGGGCAAGATGATCGCCAGGTTGGCGAGCTTGCGGTAAGCGGCGGCGCGAACGGCGAGCCCGGCGAAACGTGCAAACGACGAGGGGTGAAGGGTTGCTCGCTCACCCAAGCCCACCACAATGACGCGTTTTGTTCGGCCGCGCTTGCCGACCGGCACGACGGTGACCTCGCGCTCGCGTCCGCGGATCTCGCCGCGCTGTCGCATCTCGGCGATCACGCCCCCCGAGAGAGCGTTCATTGCAGAGAAGCTTGCCGTCGGGTTCCCGTCGGAGAAAACGGCAACGGCGATTGCGTCTGCCTTGACGCTCGCAGGGCGTTCCGCCCGCACCACAACCTTCATGCCGGACTGATGCCTTTCTACGACGATGCGTAAAGATCGTTAACATCGCTCATTTCTACAAACCCAACAAAGCGCCCTTGGATTCAGCATAGGGAGGCTGCGCGTACGCGACAAACGACGCATCCATATGACAGATGCGTACGGCGCCGCCGGCGTCGACATCGATGCCGCGAATGAAACGGTCGAACGCTATCGGTCGATCCTGAAGCGCTATCCGGATCCGCGCGTGCTCACGGGCATCGGCGGCTTTAGCGGCGCCTTTGCGCTGCAAGGATTTCGCAACCCGGTGCTGGTGGCCAGCACGGACGGCGTTGGCACAAAAGTGCTGGTGGCAGCCGCGCTGCAGCGTTATGCAACGATCGGCACCGATCTTGTGCACCATTGCATCAATGATCTGCTGTGCTCGAACGCCCAGCCACTATTCTTTCTTGACTATCTCGCGATGGGAAAACTCGATCCCGGCGCAGCCGCCGATGTGGTTGGGGGTATCGCGGCGGCCTGTCATGAGTACGAGGTCGCGCTGCTGGGCGGCGAGACTGCGGAGATGCCTGGCGTCTATACGCCGCCGCACTTCGATCTGGCCGGCACGATCGTCGGCGCCGCCGAGCGCGAAGCGCTGATCGACGTTGCCAGCGTTGTCGCCGGCGATGTGATCATCGGCTTGCCCGCCAACGGCCTTCATACGAATGGTTACTCGCTTGCGCGCGCGACGATCTCGCAGGCGCGCTGGAGCGAACCGGCCGCGCCGGGCGCCAAGCAAACGATCGGCGATGCGCTCCTCGCCGTCCACCCTTGCTACCTGCATCACGTGCGCGCAATGAGCACGGCGGGCGCGGCGATCAAGAGCATGGCGCATATCACCGGTGGCGGACTCATCGACAACCTGCCACGCGCGATTCCAGACCATTTGGCTGCGCGTCTCGATGCGACCAGCTGGCGCGTGCCTGCAATCACGGAACTCATCGTCCGCGAAGCTCGGCTGCCAAGCAACGAGGCCTATCGAACGTTCAATATGGGCATCGGCTTTTGCATCATCGTCGCTGCGTCGCACGCCGAGCGTGCACTGGCGGCCGCCGGTGCAGCGCTCAGCAAACGGCCGGTCGAGGGCGCACTGCAGAGCGCGGCCATCATCGGCGAGATCGAGCCGCGCCATCAATGCGGGCCGAGCGTGATCATTGGTGGTAGTTAAGATGAGCGCTACGCGGCAGCGCGCGGACGAAACCGCGCCTGTTGCGACGGCGATTTTTGTATCCGGCAGCGGCACGAATCTGCAGGCGGTGGTCGACGCTGTGGCCGCGCGGTCGCTGCCGCTTGACGTTAAGCTCGTGGTATCCAACAAATCCCAGGCCTTGGCGCTCGAGCGGGCTCGGCGAGCCGGCATCCCGGTGGCAGTCGTCGAGTTCGATAAACGTCGTGAAGATCGAGCAGCCTATGCCGTGCGGCTTGCCGAGGTGGTGCGTGCAAGTGGTGCGCGACTCGTCCTCATGCTTGGGTGGATGCATGTGCTCGCGCGGGAGTTTCTTGATGCGGGCTTCGAGAGCGTGCTGAACCTGCACCCCGCATATCTGCCTGAAGACCCCACGGCTGACATTGTTACCTTTCCGGACGGTACACAAACGCCCGTTTTCAGAGGAGCCAATGCTCTGCGCGATGCACTGGCGGCGCAGGTGCCGTGCACCGGGGCCAGCCTCATCGAGATCACCCATCACGTTGACCGCGGCCCGCTGCTAGCACGCAAGCCGATGCAGCTTTTGCCCGGGGAAAGCGAAGCGGCGGCGCTTGACCGTCTGCACGCAATCGAGCGGGAAGTGGTCCGTGAGGGCCTCCAGCGCTGGATCGAGCGCCGGAGCAAGGCATGAGCGTCTTTCGCCGCACCAAGATCATCGCGACCATTGGACCTTCGAGCAACAGCCCGGAGGTGATCTCGAAACTCATCGACGCCGGTGTGAACGTTTTTCGCATCAATATGTCCCATGCAAGCCACGATGAGTTTCGAGCCAGGGTGCGGATCGTCCGCGAGCATGAGAAGCGTTGCGGACGAAGCGTGGGCGTCCTCGCGGATCTGCAAGGACCCAAGCTGCGGATCGGCCAGCTCGAGGGTCACAAGCCCATCGTGCTCAAGGCGGGAGCTCCGTTCGAAATTACAACCGAACCAGTGATCGGCAACGCGAGTCGGGTTTCGACTACCTATGCGCTCCTGCCTCAGGACGTCAAACCAGACGATCGCATTCTGCTCGACGACGGGCGGATCGAATTACGCGTCACCCAGACAACGCAGACGGCGGTCTCAACCGTGGTCGTCAACGGCGGTGAACTGGGCGAGAACAAAGGCATGAATCTGCCAGGCGTTGCGGTATCGTCCCCATCGCTCACCGACAAGGATCGTGAAGATCTGGCCTTTGTCGTTACAGGCGGAGCCGACTTCGTGGCTATTTCGTTCGTGCGCCAAGCGCAGGACGTGCTCGACGCCAAAGCGGCGGTCAGAGCCGCCGGCGGCGACGCGCCGGTCATCGCGAAGATCGAAAAACCCGAGGCGATCGACCATCTCGAGGATATTTTGGACGTTGCCGACGCGGTCATGGTTGCGCGTGGCGACCTCGGCGTCGAAATGGCGCCCGAGCGCGTGCCGACGCTACAAAAACAGATTATCGCCCGCGCTCGCGCCCATCTCATTCCGGTCATCACGGCCACGCAGATGCTCGAGTCCATGATGCACAGCCCGCGTCCCACCCGGGCTGAGGCATCGGACGTCGCGAATGCCATCATTGACGGTACGGACAGCACCATGCTGTCGGGCGAGACCGCGGCCGGGGATTACCCGGTCGAAGCAGTCATTACTATGGTACGCATCGCGCTCGAGACTGAGCGTAGCTTTCCACCGGTTCGCGACCGCCGCCGCTCGCAGACGATCAGCAGCGACTCGCACGCAATCTCTCAGGCGGCCATCTCGATCACCGAGTCGATTGACGTTCGAGCGATTGCAGCGTTCACACGCAGCGGTTTCTCGGCGCGCATCGTCAGTAAAGACAGGCCGACGGTCCCGGTGTATGCGTTCGTGCCCGACGAAAAAATAGCACGGCGTCTTTCATTAGACTGGGCCGTGCAAGCGTGCGTACTGGATTTCGGCCGGAGCACCGACGAGCTCACCGCCGCAGTGGAGGAAGAACTGCTCAAGCTTCGCGCCGTGGAGAAGGGTCAGGCCGTGGTGCTCGTTGGCGGCACCCCACTCGGCGTACAAGGCAGAACCAATTTCTTGAAGATCATGCGTCCGGGCGAGTAGCGCTACGGACTCTTTGAAAACAGCGCGGGGTCAACGTGCGCGTTGGGTTCGTAGTGGCTGAAGCGAAGCGTGCCGTCAACGCTGTATGCTGGGAAGCGCGCTGCAATCGCGTCTTCAGACGGCAGCCGAAATGAGCCGACGGTCGTGTAGGTTTCATCTAAGCGAAGAGTAGCGCCATCGGTGTAGCTCCAAACGGCGCGGCTGATAAGCGCTGTGCTGTCGTCGACCGTGAGTGTGAGACTCTTCACGCGCCCTTCGGTTTTCTTCGGAACGAGCGAAAAGGTTGACACGCCGGCGTCGTCTGCGAGCGCCGTTATGGTGTATTCGGCAACTGATTGCTCGTACGTTGGAGTCGTCGACGTCAGCTCCTTGAAATTGCGCAGCGGGGCGGGGACGTTATCGAAGACGATGCTCCGCTTCGGCTTGCGATAGTACACCGTGCCCGTCAACGTCTGATGGACGGGAATGACGACATTCCAGACTGCATCAAGCGCCGCCGTTGCGGTGTACGATTGGAGCGTCGGATTCGGATCCATCGCTCGGCGCAGCAGATCCAGTGACGCAGTCTGCGCTGTGGCGGCGCCGTACAGCGCGAGAAAAACGGGCATACAAAGAAGCGAAAAGGCGGACCCACGGCGGCGTTTGCGGTTTGTCACCAGGCAAAGTTTGGATCGACGCGCAGGTCTTCGGCAGCCACGCGCGCCAGGTCAGCGCGGTAGAATGCGGCGGCCGCGATCATGGCGGCGTTGTCGGTGCAGTACTCGAGCGGCGGCATCAGCAGCGCTCGTCCCTCGTCACGGGCTCGTCGCCCGAGTTCGCCGCGCAATGCGGAATTGGCCGCTACGCCGCCCGCCAGCGCGATGGTTTTCACGCCAAACTCGCGCGCGGCGCGCAGCGTTTTGTCGCACAACGCGTCGACCACCGCCTGCTGAAAGCTTGCCGCAATATCTGCCAGACGTTCTGAGACGTCCTGGGGGTGAGCTTCGACGTGATAGCGCAGCGCTGTTTTCAAGCCCGAAAAACTGAAGTTGTAGGAGCCGTTTCGCGAAAGCCCACGCGGGAATTCGAATGCGCGCGGATTACCGGACTGCGCCAGCTTGTCGAGCAGCGGCCCCCCGGGAAATCCAAGGCCAAGCAGCCGCGCCACTTTGTCGTAGGCTTCGCCGGCCGCATCGTCGAGTGTCCGGCCGATAACCCGGTGCCGGCTTGGCGCTTCGACCATGATGAGGTCAGTATGGCCGCCGGAAACGACCAGGCACAGAAAAGGAGTGGTGGGGGCCGCGTCCGCCGGATGCTGTGGATTCTCGAGATAGTTTGCAAAGAGGTGGCCGTGCAGATGGTTGATCGCATAGGCGGGCAACGCGCACCCCAGCGCGATAGCCTGCGCCGCCGCCACGCCGACGACGAGGCTGCCCGGTAGACCTGGGCCGCACGTGACGGCAATGCCGTCCAGGTCGCTAAAATTGTGATCGGACTTTTGCAACGCAAGCTCGATCACCGCATTGATCGTCTCGGCGTGCTTGCGGCTCGCAATCTCGGGCACAATGCCGCCGTACTGGCGATGAAACTCATCCTGGCTGGCCAGGACATTGCTTTCCACCGTGTAGCCGTCGACGACCACCGCTGCTGCGGTGTCATCGCACGATGTTTCAATTCCGAGGAGGCGCATTTATGTCCGATCGGCGACTTCGGCGGCGAGCTTGGCTCCAAATTCCGGGAGTTTCATGGTCTGCTGATCGCCCGACCGCGTACGCACGTTGACCGTGCCATCTGCGACCTCGCTCTTGCCGACAACCAGCATGTACGGTATTTTTAGCAACTGTTGCGTGCGGATCTTCTTTTGAAGTCGTTCGTTGGACTCGTCGATCTCAACGCGAAAACCGCTGGCGGTTAACTGTGCCGCTATAGCGCGAGCATACTCGAGCTGAACGTCGGTGATGGGCAAGACGGCGACCTGGACGGGTGCCAGCCATGCCGGAAAGGCGCCGGCGTAGTGCTCGATCAGCACGCCCATGAACCGCTCCATCGAGCCGCACAGAGCGCGATGGATCATGACGGGCCGGTGTTCGGCGCCGTCGGCACCAACGTAGGTCAGTTGGAAACGCTCGGGAAGGTTGAAATCGACCTGCACGGTGGACAGCTGCCATTCACGACCGATTGCGTCGCGAACTTTGATATCGAGTTTGGGGCCATAGAAAGCACCGCCACCCTCGTCGATTTCGTAGTGCAAGCCGGCGTGATCGCAGGCCGCTTTGATCGCCGCGATAGCACGCTCCCACAGCTCGTCGTCGCCTAAGGCGTTGGGCGGCTTGGTGGAAACGAACATCTTGTAGTCGTCAAACTTGAAAGCGTGCAGCACGCTGAGCGCTGCATCGACGGTGTTCTCGAATTCTTGCTGTAACTGATCCGGGGTGCAGAACAAATGCGCGTCATCCATCGTGATCATGCGCACGCGAAGCAGACCGTGCAGCGTGCCCGACCGTTCGTTGCGATAGACGGTTCCAAATTCGGCAAGGCGCAGCGGCAATTCGCGATACGAGCGCGGCCTGGACTTATAGATCAAAATGTGACCCGGGCAGTTCATGGGCTTGATGCGGTAGCGTTCCCTGTCGAGCTCCAGCGGGCCGAACATATTTTCCGCGAACGTTTGCAGATGACCGGAGGTCTTGAACACGTCCTCGCGGACGACGTGCGGCGTATACACCGGCTCGTAGCCGCGCCGGCGCAGCTCACCGCGGATAAAATCCTCAATCACCTCGCGCACGCGCCCGCCCTTGGGATGCCAGAAGATGAGTCCCGCTCCGGCTTGTTCTTCAATCGAGAAGAGGTCGAGCTCTTTGCCGAGCTTGCGATGATCGCGCCGTTCTGCTTCCTCTAACTGCGCGACGTGCCCATCGAGCTCGGCCTGCGTCGGGAACGCCGTGCCGTAGATACGCTGCAGCATCGGGTTGTGCTCGTCGCCGCGCCAGTAGGCTCCGGCGATGGACAACAGCTTGACCGCGCCCACCTCTTTGCTCGAATGGACGTGACCGCCGCGGCACAAGTCCGTAAAGCTGCCGATGGTGTACATGGTCAGCGGCTCAGCTTCAGGAATGCCGCGCAAAATATCGATTTTGAAAGGCTGGTGCCGCTTGCTATAGTAGGCTTCAGCCGCAGCGCGATCGATTGGCTCGCCCTTCATCGACAAACCGGCCGCGATGAGCTCCTTCATTCGCGCCTCGATGCGCGGCAGGTCTTCAGGAACAAACGGCGTCGCTTTGAGGAAGTCGTAATAGAAGCCGTTCTCGATGGCCGGTCCGATGGCCAGTTGAACGTCGTCACCAAAAAGGTCGACCACGGCGTGCGCCAACACGTGGGCTGCCGTGTGCCGAAGTGCAGGAAGGTCGGTCGTCGTCGTTGCGCTCACCCCTGCGCTTTACTTGACGCGGCCGTTTGAACCTCCCGGCGCTAAATGGTTTCCGAGCCTTTCCCCAGCGGCGGCGCAAAAATCGAATTGCTCACGTTGGCATTGTCGTCGATCGAACGCAAGGAAGCGGTCGTGGGCGGAAATCCATCGGAACGCGTCGTTGTCGTAACGCGCGGCAACAGCTCGCCGAGCGGACCCTTGTCGAAGGTATCCACAACCGTCACCGACGTGACCGCGGTGGTGGCGGTTCGTTCGATCGCCGGCTGATACGTCTGCGGGTCGAGAAAGATATCGTGGCTGATCCCGCCTTTCGCCTTGATGCTCAACACCGCATAGGTCTTTCCGTTGACGTTTTCTGACGGCTTGAGCGTGACGGTTGTCGGCCAGCGGTCGGTGAAGATCTCTGAGTCATTTGCGCCCACTGCGTCGGAGATGAGCTCGGCACGATCCTGTCCGGTCATGACATGCACGACGCCATTTGCTTGTTGTAGCCAGGCGGTCTTGCCGTCAAAACCGACACTGAGCTGCCCGCTTGTGCCTCGTATTCGTGTGACCTGGAGGAAGTAGACAGGATTCTTGGTGGTCGTCGTTACCAGCAGCTCTCGACCCATCAGCTTGACGCTGTAGACAATGATCGAGCTATGGATCTTGCCGAGCAGCTCGCGCCCGCCGATGGCATCCACATATCGCTGCACGACGGAGGAGAGGTCAGAGGAGGCTGCCGGCACGCTGACGGTTGGCGTCGGCGAGCTCACGGGCGGCAGCTCGGCGCCTGCCGGTGACGTTCTGCCTGCTGCGAGCAACGCCAGAACAGCGAGTAGCGCAATCGCCGCTCGCTGCACAATGCGGTCTCCACTAACGGGAATGGGTGGGCGTCCGTCGCGAATCAGGTCGTACGTTGGAAGTCCGCGAATTGCTCGCGAAGCTGGTGGTGCCTTTTGTCCCACGTGAGGCCCTTCTTTTATAGGGTTGCGGTGCTGTGCTCGATGCTCGTTGCGAGTTGCGCAATTGCAGCCATCGCTGCGGCAAACGTTGCGAGCCCTGCTCCTCCGTCTATCGACCAGCAGCTCAACGAACTTTACGACCACAGCAAGTATCACGAGCTGATCGACGCGGCCTCAAGGGCGCTGTCCATCAACCCGAACGACGGTGTCGCGCTGCGGCTGCGAGGCGCTGCACGCTCGGAACTGGGGGATTACAAAGGCGCACTGGTTGATGAAACTGCGGCGCTTGCAATCAGTCCGAAAGACACGTTCGCGCTTGTGCAGCGCGGTGAAACGAAAATGCTGCTGGGCGAAGTCAAAGCGTCGATCGAAGACTTCAGTGCAGCGCTGACCGTCAGTCCGCACTACGCATATGCCCTGCGCCATCGAGCGGAAGCACGCCGGCTGCTGGGTGACTATAGCGGCGCCATCGAGGACGACGACAAGTCGCTCGCATTGCAACCCAAGAGCACCTACGCGCTCGAAACGCGCGCTGCCGCCAAATCGTCGCTGGGCGACCATAGCGGCGCGGTTGCAGATGCGGATGCGGCGCTTGCCATCGATCCCAAAGACGCCTATGCCTTGCGACAACGGGGCAACGACCGCTTCCAGCTCGGCGACAACAACGGTGCAATTGCCGACGAGACGGCTGCGCTCGCGCTCGAACCAAAAAACGCGTACGCGCTGAGCGTTCGAGGAGCCACCAAAGCCGGCACGGGTGACTACAAATCGGCGCTGGATGATGAGGACGCCGCGATCGCGATCAACCCGAAGAGCAGCTTCGCCCTTGCCGAACGTGGTGATATAAAAATCCAGTTAAATGATTCCAAGGGCGCGGTGGAGGACGAGACGGCTGCGCTCGCGCTCGATCCGCACGATGCCTACGCCTTGCGCCATCGCGCTGAAGCGAAACGGGAACTGGGCGACTATCGCGACGCAGTCGCCGACGCGACTGCAGCGCTGTCGCTCGAACCAAAGAGCGTCTATGCACTTGGAACGCGCGCCGCCGCCCGATCATCCCTGGGTGACTACAGGCATGCGCTCGATGACGAAAACGCTGCGCTCGCGCTTGACCCACACGACACCTTCGCATTGCGCCAGCGTGGCGAGGACCGGCGCCAGCTCGGTGACTATACAGGCGCAATAAAAGATGAGACGGCGGCGCTGGCAATCGAGCCGAAAAGTGCGTATGCGCTTGCTACGCGGGCCTCGGCCAAGTCGTCGCTTGGGGATCACAAAGCTGCCCTGGCCGACGAGACCGCCGCCTTGGCCTTGGATCCAAAGTACGCCTACGCGCTGCGACTGCGTGGCGAAGACCGTCTGCAACTCGGCGATTATGCAGGTGCGATACAAGACCAAACCGACTCGCTGACGATCGAGCCCAACATCGCCTACGCGCTACGCCATCGCGGCGAAGCTCGCCGGCAGCTTTTGGACTACAAGGGTGCAATCGCGGACGAAGACGCCGCCCTCAAGCTCGACCCAAGTAACGCCTACGCCTTGGAGACTCGGGGCGCGGCAAAATTACAGTTGAGTGATTACAAGGGGGCCTTGGCTGACGAAACGGCGGCAGTAGCGATCGATCCAAAGGACACGTTCGCTCTCGGCCAATTGGGTGAAGCGCAGATCCAGCTTGGTGACTATAAGCAGGCGCTGAAGAATCTGAGCGCAGCCATTGCCGTCGACGCGCGCGATGCGTATGCGTTTCGCCATCGCGGCGAGGCTCGCCGCGAGCTCAGCGACTACAAGGGCGCTCTCGACGACGAAAACAAAGCGCTGGCAATCGATCCGAACAGCTCGTACGCGCTCGGCACGAGAGCCGCAGCCAAATCCGGGCTGGGCGATCACAAGGGGGCGATCGCCGACGCAAAGGCGGCACTTGCTCAGGATCCCAAAGACGCATTCGCGCTTCGGCAGCTCGGCTACGATGAGTACCTGCTGGACGACTATACGGCTGCAGTCAAAGACGAAACCGCTGCGCTGGCGCTGGAAGAGCAAGGCTTTGCTTACCGAATCCGTGCTGGCGCGCAATACTTCCTTGGGAATTATGAGGCGGCAATCTCGGACGACACCCGTGCGATCGCGCTGGATGCCAAAGATGCCGCGGCCTATCAGCGTCGAGGCGCCTCGTACGTGCGGCGTGGTCTCAAGGCTTCCTCGGAGGCGGATCTGCAGCGCGCGATTGACGATGAAACGACGGCCCTCAAGCTCGACTCCGCTAGCTCGTTTGCCTTCCGAACGCGTGGCGAAGCCCGTCTGAGCCTGAGGGATTTCGCGGGTTCGATTGCCGACGAGACGCAAGCCGCAAAGCTCGCGCCGGACGATTACGTTCCGTATGCGCTCATGGGTGATGCGTACTCCGCCGCCGGCAATAGTCCGAAAGCAATCGATGCCTACACGCGGGCCTTGAAGCTGGCACCGAACCAAATCGTGATTCGGCGCAAGCTCGACGCCATTCGACACGGCAATGGCACACCCGGCAGCACCGCCGCGGCATCCGGTCTCGTGGTGGCATACGAGCCCTTCACGCAGCCCTTCATGATTGCCAACATCTTGCAAACGACGAACTACGAATCACCCCAGCCGCCGCCGGAAGTCAACGGCAGCAACGCGAACACGCCGCGCAACGATCGGTCGCAGTCGCGCACCAAGAAGAAGCTCGACAAGAAGCCGAAGCCGGTGCAGCACCAACAGCCTCGCCCGGCGGCGGCTCCGCGATCGCAGCCAAACGCGACGCCGGTACCGAAGAGCTAGTCTTGTCTAACCCAGTCCGAACCGTCATCGCGTTCATCACGAGCGTCGTTATCGTGACGCTGCTGGGGCTGACATTCATGCCTGCGTCCAGCGGCTATTCTTACGGCACGCTTGAGCATGGCCGCATCCTGTACGATCGAATGCCCGACTTTGGTCAACGCGTGCACGTTATGCTCCACCGCTATAGCGAGCCCAGCACGAGCGAGCGGGTTCCTATAGAAGAAAACGGCCAGCGCCTCAACGCCAAGGCGGTGGTGTCGGCGATCTCAATGTCCCGCCGCGTGGCGCTCATCTTTTCCGCCGTCTTGTTTGCCTTGGTGGGGCTCTTCGTGCTCTGGTGGGGGCGCGACCGTCCATCACTATGGTTGGGATTGTTCTGCGCGACGTTCGCGTCGCCGTTGCTCAACCCGTATGGCATCCTGCCGCCGTCGGCGATGTTGCTGGTTGCAACAATCACGTCGCTCTTGGCGGTGTTGTCATTCTATGCGCTGTACGGTCTGGCCGATGCTGTCGCGAGCAAGGCCCTGAAATCAGATCCGGCGGAACGGGCGATCGGATATACCCGCATCGTCGTCATCGCGCTGCTGCTCGTTGCGCTGGCGGCCGACCTCGGAGGCACGCTGCTGCCGGTGCTCTTCGGGGTGAATCTGCCCGATTGGTTTGACCGCTTTCAGAATATTGCGTTTGCCGTTACGATCGTGGCCGGCTTCATCATCGCGCCGCTTGGCGTCCTGATCACCGGCGCGTTCTTAGCGCCGGAGGGGACGGCCCGCCGGAACGTTCGCATTATCCTCGCCACCACGGCGCTCGGACTTACCGGCGTCATCGCGTCGGCTTATCAAAGCCTCAGTCATGGAAACGCGCCCGGATTTCAGACCCCATGGTTTACGCTCGTCCTCATTCCGATCGGATTTGCAGTCACGATTCCATGGTTGAAAGTCGTCGACGTGCGGGTTGTGCTCAACCGGGCACTCGTGCTGGCTTTCATGACGGCCTTTGTCGCCGGCCTGATCGCGCTGTCTGAAACCCTGCTCAAGCAGTTCATGAGCGATCGGCTGCTCCACTCGTGGCAAACAGAAGTCGTTACCGCATTCGTGATCGTGCTTGTGTTCAACACCTTGGACCGCTTTTTTGGAGAGTGGGTGCGCCGTCTGATCTACCGGCGTGAGGCGCAGCGGGTCGACTCCTTGCGCAGATTCGCTCGCGGGACCACATTCTACAAGCTTCCGGCGACGCTGCTGGGCGACGCAATCTCCGAACTATGCGACACGCTGGGCGCGAGTAAGGCGGCAGTCTATTACGAAGAGGGCGGCAACTACAGCCTGCTCCGAGGGTCCCATGGCGGCGAGTTCGATGAGCCGGTGGGCTATGACGATCGGGCGTTTGTTGCACTTCGCGCAGATGCAAAGCGCGTGGATCTCGCTCTGGTGGTGCCGCGGCCTAGTGCGCTCGGCCGCGATGGCCATGCCTTCCCAATGGCGGTCAGCGGACAGGTCACCGGTGCACTCGTGATTGGCGTCCGAGAGGACGAAGCCGAGGGCGCCTACGTGCGCGAGGAGCTCGAGGCGCTTGATGAAGTCGCCCAAAAAGTCGGCGACGCGATCTTTCGTATGAGAACGAAAGAAATCGTTGGATTCGTGCGCTCGGTGGCCGCAGGATCGCTGGGCGATGGCGAGGTTGTCGCGCGGGCACGCGAGTTGCAGGACCAGGGATTACTCGGCGTCGACCGTTGATGCGTCTTTCCGCCCTGTCCGAGATGCGATACCTTATCGCCGGCATGGCGCTCTTCATTGCCTTATACATCTACCTTGACCTCAACAAACTGTATGCGTTGCGCTACGGGATGGACGTCGGCATCTTTCTGCAGAGCTTGGTCAACTTTGCTCAACACGGCAGCACGTTCAACTGGGTCGAACGGCAGCCGCATCTTGCGGTCCATGACTCGTGGACGCTGCTCTTGCTGACGCCGCTGGTCGCCCTCTTCCCGCGACCGGAAACGCTCATCGTTGTCCAAGTCGTCGCAATTGCTTGTGCCGCGCTGCCGCTTTATTCTTTCGCACGCGGAGCTGGGCTGGCGTCGTTGCCGGCACAGCTCGTCGCGCTGGCATATCTTGTCATGCCGTCGGCCCAAGGTTGGGCCTATATGGACTTTTCGGAAAATGTATTCGTGCCGTTGCTGGCCTTTTCACTCGCGCTGGCCGCACAGCGCCGCTCCTTGCCGTGGACGCTGATCGTGGCCCAGCTTCTGATGGGCGTGAAAGAAGACCAAATTTGGTTTCTCGCTTGGTTCGGCATTGTGGGAGCACTATGGTACGATCGCAGGCTCGGTCTTGCCGTCACTATCCTCGCGATCGTTAACGGCGCTGCCTACTACACCATCGTTCACGGTCTGGGCTACAATCCGGCGGCGCCTGCCTACAGCCTGCGCATTTCCGCCTGGCCGCAAGATTGTGCGTTTCTTGCAGAGGTGCTTGCACCGCTCGCCTTCGCACCCTTGTTGTTAGGCTGGAGAATGCTGCTGGCGGCCCCGCTCGTCGCGGAAATCACCCTCAACGGGCCCTGGGCGTTTCC
>JALYZV010000022.1 GCA_030948685.1 Vulcanimicrobiota bacterium
CGGTGGCGCAGGGCGATGTCGGTGCCGGCACTGCGTCTGTTGCCTATGGTTTTCACGGCGGCATCGGCACGGCATCGCGGCAGCTCGCTGCCTCTGACGGAGGTTACACAATCGGCGTGCTCGTGAACGTCAATACCTTTGCGCGCCGTGAGGACTTTACGGTTGCAGGCGTGCCCGTCGGCGCCAACATCAAAGATCTCTTGCCGCATGAAGGCAAGCCCGGCGACGGGTCGATTATCATCGTCGTTGCAACCGACGCGCCGCTCTTGCACGGGCAGCTCATCGACCTCGCAAAACGTGCCGCGCTTGGTCTTGCGCGGACGGGCGCCTCCTCGCGCGAGGGCAGCGGCGATATCATCGTGGCCTTTTCAACTGCAAGCGACGTGCCATATGGTTCACCCAACCGCACGGTTCAAATGACGGTCTTGGATCGCGCCTATCTCAACCCGATTTTCGTTGGCTGCATCGAAGCCACTGACGAAGCGATTGTCAACGCGATGTTATCCGCGTCGACCATGACCGGGCGTGATGGCAACACGGTCTACGCGCTTCCCCACGACCGGCTCATGAGCATCATGCACCGATACGGCAGGTAGAAACGAGCTGCCGCGCACGCGCGACCGGATTTGCGCGACAACAATTCAAGGCCGCTTGCAACTCGGCTGTGGTGCGGATCGACGGGCAGCAACTGCGCGTGGCTTGGACCAATGGCGGCATCTGCGCGGTGCGCGAAGAGTCGCTCTCAAGCAAGCGCGCACTTGAACGCAGGCTTGGGATGACGCTGCGCGACGCAAAAGCGCCGACTGCTTTACGCCGGGCGCTGATTGCGGCGGCCAAAGGCAAAGGCGACGATTTTCCCCTCGACTTGAGCTGGGCTCGCGATTTCGAACAATGCGTGCTCGTCGCGGCGCGCGCAATCCCTTATGGTCAAACGCGCTCCTACGGCTGGCTTGCGCGCGAGGCGAGACGACCGCTGGCGGTGCGCGCCGCCGCCAGCGTGATGGCACGCAACCCGCTGTGGCTTTTGATCCCGTGCCACCGCGTGATCTATGCCGATGGACGGCTTGGACCGTACGGCTCGTCCGGCCAGAAGCGTAAGCGCGAGTTGCTCGAGCGCGAGGGGGTGACGCTCAAGCCACCGCGCAGCGTCGCCAGCAAGCGTTCATCGACGCAATCGCGAACCACTCGCTGATGAACGATCTCTTGCTGGTTGTTATTTTCGTTGCTGGCGTCATCGTCGGCGCAATCATCGTGGTGGCGCTTCGCGCGGGTGAGAGTAAGCGCATCGAGCGGCTGCAATCGGATGTGACCGACGCCAAGGCGGCGCGGGCTGCGCTCGAAGCTCAGCTCAAAGCCGAACAGAAAGCGGCAGCCGACAAGCTCGCGCTGCTGGACGACGCCCAGCAAAAGCTGAGCAACGCCTTCGCAGCACTTTCAGCTGAAGCGCTTAAAAGCAACAATCAATCATTCCTCGATCTGGCCAAGTCGACGCTCGAGACGTACCAACAGTCAGCCAAAGGCGATCTGGAAAAACGCCAAACGGCCATCGACCACACGCTCAAGCCCGTACAAGAGTCGCTGCAGCGCGTCGATGCGATCATCGCTGAAATGGAGAAGAACCGGACGAGCGCCTACGCCGCCCTAGCGGAGCAGGTGAGGGCGCTGTCCGATGGCCAGACTGCGCTCAGATCCGAGACATCGAACCTCGTGCGCGCGCTGCGCGCGCCGGTCGTGCGTGGACGCTGGGGCGAGATTCAACTCAAGCGCGTCGTCGAAATCGCCGGTATGCTCAACTACTGCGATTTCAACGAACAGCCAAGCGTCCAGACAGAAGAAGGCCGTCTGCGCCCCGATCTGCTCATCCGGCAACCCGGCGGCAAAAACATCGTGGTCGATGCCAAAGCGCCGCTTGAGGCCTATCTCAATTCGCTGGAAGCGCCCGATGATCAAAGCCGGCGCGAGTGGTTGAAAGTGCACGCCCAAAACGTTCGCACGCACATCAACAATCTCGCCCGCAAGTCGTATTGGGATCAATTCAAGCAGACGCCGGAGTTCGTCATCATGTTCTTGCCTGGCGAGATGTTCTTCAGCGCAGCGCTGGAAGGCGATCCCTCATTGATTGAAACGGGCGTGGCGCAGCGCGTCATCCCTGCCAGCCCGACGACGCTCATTGCGCTGCTGCGCGCTGTGAGTTACGGCTGGCGCCAAGAGTCGATCGCCAAGGAAGCACAAGCGATCAGCACCCTTGGGAGCGAGCTGTACAAGCGCCTCTCTGACATGAGTAAACACTTCTTCCTGATGGGCAAGAGTCTAGGCAGTGCAGTCGAGGCATATAACCGGGCGGTCGGCTCGCTCGAAAGCCGCGTGCTGGTCACGGCGCGTAAGTTTAAAGACTACGAAGCCTTGGGCGTCGACACAGAGCTCGAACCGGCGGCTCCCATCGAGGTCTCGGCGCGAACGCTGCAAGCCCCCGAGATGACAGCCGTTCCCGATGGCCTCTTCCCGTTGCCCGAGCCTCAAGAGCCAGTCGAGGGCAACGGCGAGGCAAGCGAGCGCAGCCGTTCGGCGATAGCCGACTTGAGCTCCGCGATGCCGGAACCGGTCTTGGCGGATACCAAGACGCCGGCGTCGCCCAAATCCGCCGCTGATCCGGCATAAGGCAACGCGTCGATCTTGTTCCAGACATAGAGCGCCGGCTTATCATGCGCGCCCAACTCGCGCAGCACAATATTGACTGATTCGCGCTGGCGTTGCCAGTATGGATTGCTCGCATCGATGACGTGCAGGAGCAGCGTTGCCTTTGTAACCTCTTCAAGCGTGGCACGAAATGCGGCCACGAGTTCCTTCGGCAGGTCGCTGATGAAGCCGACCGTATCGGCCAAAATAGCGCTCGTGCTCGGCGCGAGGTGGACTTTGCGCAGCGTCGGATCCAGCGTGGCAAACGGTTGGTCAGCGACAAAGACGTGTGCGCCCGATAGCGCGTTGAGCAAGGAAGACTTACCGGCGTTGGTATAGCCGACCAGCGCAACCAGCGGGGTATCTTCGCGGCTGCGACGCTGCTCGCTACGCCGCTTGCGGACTTCCTCGAGCTGACTTTCCAGGTGTGTGATGCGCAGGCGAATGCGCCGGCGGTCGACCTCCAGCTTGGTCTCGCCGGGGCCACGCGTGCCGATGCCTCCGCCTAACCGAGAGAGCGCCTCGCGCGAGCCGATCAGGTTGGCAGCGCGGTGACGCAGTTGAGCGAGCTCAACCTGCAACTTCCCCTCACTCGTGCGGGCGTGAGTGGCGAAGATGTCAAGGATGAGCACCGAGCGATCCATGACCGCGACGTCGCCCAGAACTTTTTCGATGGCGGCGCGTTGCCGCGGGCGCAGTGCATTCAAGGTCACGACGAGAGTGGCATCGGTTTGTTTGGCGAGCTGTGCGATTTCCAAAACCTTCCCTTGACCGAGAAGGGTCGCAGGATCGACGCTCGGGCGGCGCTGCAC
>JALYZV010000029.1 GCA_030948685.1 Vulcanimicrobiota bacterium
ACCCACAAGCCCACCGGCATTATGGTCGCCTGCCAAGAAGAGCGGTCCCAGCTTCAAAATCGTGAGCGCGCCATGCAGCTGCTGCGGGCGCATCTCTACGAGGCAAAACTGCGCGAGCAAGAAGAGGCGGCCGCCTCCGCGCGACGCGCTCAGGTCGGCACGGGCGACCGCAGCGAGAAGATCAGGACGTACAATTTCCCGCAAGACCGGCTCACCGACCACCGCATCGGATTTTCGACCGGCAATCTGAAGAGCGTCCTCGACGGCGATCTCGACCACGTTGTCGACGCGCTGCTCGCGGACGAGGAACGCAAGCGTCTCGCCGGCGATGCCGTCGCCTAATCCCAAGACTATTGCCGAGGGTATCGATGCATGCCGCAACCGCTTGCGCAGCATCTCACGCACCCCTTGGCTCGACGCGCGGCTGCTGGCTCAATACGTGACAGGACTTGATGCGTCGGCGGTCATCGCTTACGGGGACGCGGCGCTCGACCCTCGCCGCCGCAAGCGGCTCTTCGAACTGACGGAGCGTCGCGCCGCGGGCGAGCCGGTTGCATACATCATTGGCCGCAAAGCGTTTTGCGGGCTCGAAATCGCGGTCGACCGGCGCGCGCTTGTGCCGCGCCCCGAAACAGAAGAACTCGTCTCGGCCTGCGTCAACGATTGGAGCGGCACAGCGCCGGCCATCGCCGAGCTGGGAACGGGCAGCGGCGCCATCGCATGCGCGCTTGCCCATCTCATGCCGGATGCAACAATCGTCGCCAGCGACGTGAGCGACGACGCGCTCGAGCTTGCGGCCCACAACGTGACGACACTCGGTTTCGCCGATCAGGTGACGCTCGCGCGTAGCGATCTTTTCGAGCAGTATCCGGATGGGCTCAGCTTCGACGTCATCATCGCCAACTTGCCGTATGTCGGCACCGACAGCCTCGACGATCTGGATCCGAACGTGCGCGAGCACGAGCCCTGTCAAGCGCTGCTGGCAGGCCGTGACGGCCTGGATGCGTATCGCAGCCTCATGGCGCAGGCGCCGGCGCGTTTACGCGCGCGCGGCGCGCTCTACTTTGAGTGTGGACCGCGTAACGCCGAAGAACTGCATGCCTTGGTCGCTGCAGCGTTTCCTCAGGCATGGACACAGACGTGCAAGGATAGCAGCGGCCTCGCACGGATGGTTATCTGCCGATCGGGCGGCGCGGCATGACCGCAGCAGGCGGCGTCATTGGCGCACGCGCGCGCGAGTTATTCCAATCGCAACAGGCTGCCATTTGCGACGCCCTGACTCGCCTGGACGGCCAGGCAACCTTTGCGCTTGATCGCTGGCAAAGGCCGGGGGGCGGCGGGGGAACCACGGCCGTGCTCGAGGACGGTGCGCTCTTTGAAAAGGCGGGAGTCAACACGTCAGCGGTTTGGGGAACGTTGGACGAAAGCGCCTTGCACAAGCTCGGCGGGCAGGAGCGCGAGTTTTTTGCTACCGGCATCTCCTTGGTCCTCCATCCACGCAGTCCGATGATCCCAACGCTGCACGCGAACTTCCGTTATCTTACTCGAGGCAAGGATGCATGGTTTGGCGGAGGCTCCGACCTCACACCATATTACCCGCGCCGCGACGACGTCATCGGCTTCCACCGAGCGTGGAAGGAAATCTGCGAGCGGCACGATGCGGGGTATTATCCGCGATTCAAAGCGTGGTGCGATGAGTACTTTTACATCCCACACCGGCGTGAGGCGCGCGGCGTGGGCGGAATTTTCTTCGATGAGCTCAGCGGCGATACAGAAAAACTCTTTGCATTCGTGAGCGATTGCTGCCGGGCTGTGTTGACCCCCTATCTTCCCATCGTCGAACGACGCCGAGCTGAGCCCTACGGAGACCGCGAACGCCAATTCCAACTGTTTCGGCGGGGCCGCTACGTCGAATTCAATCTCGTCTACGATCGAGGCACAAGCTTTGGCCTCGCAACGCACGGCCGCACGGAATCGATTTTGATGTCGCTGCCCCCGCTCGCGCGCTGGGCATATGGGTACGAGCCCGAACCTGCCAGCGCCGAGTCTCACGCGATGACCTTTTACCAACCCCAGGATTGGTTGGAAAGCCCCTAGCCTCGAGCTTGGGCGGGATCATGAGAGGAGTCGCACCGGACGGTGCGAACTTCGAAGTACATGAATCTTGTCATTTCGGCGACGAGCGGCGGCCTTGAGCCCTCGCCCGCGCTCGCTGTGAGACGATGAGCAATTTTATCTTTTTCACGGGCGGCGTGGTATCGTCACTGGGCAAGGGTATCGCGGCTGCATCGCTTGGCCGGCTCCTCAAGGCACGGGGCGTCTCGGTCAGCATCATAAAGCTCGATCCGTACATCAACACGGACGCCGGCACGATGAATCCCTACCAGCACGGTGAGGTCTTCGTGACCGAAGACGGCGCCGAGACCGATCTCGACTTGGGCCACTACGAGCGCTTCATCGACGAGAGTCTTACCAAGCTCCACAATGTGACCACCGGACAGATCTACGGTTCCGTCATCGAGCAAGAGCGTCACGGCGCATACTTGGGCGGCACCGTGCAAGTCATTCCGCACATCACCAACGAGATCAAAGACCGGATTAAACAAGTTGCGCTGGCGAGCGCAGCTGATGTCTGCATCATCGAGGTCGGCGGCACGGTCGGCGACATCGAGTCACTACCATTTCTCGAAGCGATTCGCCAATTCAAACACGATGTCGGCGACGACCACGTTATGTACATTCACCTGACGCTCGTCCCTCATTTGGGCGCAGCTGACGAACTCAAGACAAAGCCGACGCAACACTCCGTGCGCGAGCTGCGCGCCATCGGCATCTCGCCAGATGCGATCATTTGCCGTGCGGAATATCCGCTTACCCAAGACATCAAAGAGAAGATCGCGCTCTTCTGTGACGTCAAGCGCTCTGCCGTGGTGCAGAGCCGCGATGCCCAAAGCATCTACCAAGTACCCCTCAACCTTGAAGCGGAAGGCCTGGCCGAACTCGTCTGCGAGAAGTTTCAACTCGCCGATCGTGCGCTCGACCTTGAAGACTGGCGCTCGATGGTGCGGCGCATCGCCCGACCGAAGGAAACCGTGCGTGTGGCACTGGTCGGCAAGTATGTCGAGCTTAAGGATGCCTACATCTCCATCAATGAAGCGCTCTACCATGCCGGCGTTGCGCAGAATACCGCGGTCGAAGTTGTGCGCATCGATTCCGAGGCGCTGGAAGAACGTGGCAGCGAGGCGTTGGCGGACATCAGCGGCATTCTGGTCGCCCCCGGCTTCGGCGCGAGGGGAATCAAGGGCAAGTTGCTGGCTATTCGGCACGCGCGAGAGAACAACGTGCCGTTCCTCGGCATCTGTTACGGCATGCAGCTGGCCTGCGTCGAGTTTGCACGCAACGTTTGCGGCCTCGACAACGCACACACACGAGAGGTCGAGCCCGAAACGCCGCACCCCGTCATCGACTTCATGGAAAACCAGCGCAACCTGCAGGTCATGGGCGGTACGATGCGCCTGGGAGCCTATCCGTGCACCCTTGAAGAGGGCTCGCTGGCGCACAAAATGTACGGCCAGATCGAGATATCCGAGCGCCACCGGCACCGGTTCGAATTTAACAACGCGTACAAAGACGTGTTCCAGCGCAAGGGCATGGTGTTCTCAGGCCACTACCGCGCCGCCGATCTCGTCGAAATCATCGAGCTGCCATCGCATCCGTGGTTTCTCGGCACGCAGGCGCATCCGGAGTTCAAGTCGCGGCCCACGCGGCCGTCGCCGCTCTACCTCGGCTTCATCGAGGCCTGCATTGCGTACGCCCATGCGCGCGCGACCGGCCGCGACCTCGCGCGCGAACGCAGCGCGTAACCGGGCCGGCAACCTCGGCGTGCACGGCGCCGATATCACGTTCGTCATCATCACGAAGAATGAGGCCGCCAACATCGCCGCCTGTCTACATTCGTTGCCCGAAAAGTCGGTCGCCCTCGTGTACGACGCTTTCTCGGACGATGCGACCGTCGAGATCGCACGCTCGCTTGGCGCCACCGTCATCCAAGCCCGCTGGGCCGGCTTCGCACGCGCGCGAGAAGATGCGGCGGCGCTCGTGAAGACCGGCTGGACGTTCATGCTGGACGCCGATGAACGCGTGACAAAGGAGCTGACGCAGGAAATCGCCGCACTCGAACCGGCGATAAACGTCTCGGCCTACTCGCTTGCGCGGCGCAACCATTTCTGCGGCCGGTGGATTCGAAGCGCCGGCTGGTGGCCAGACAGGCTCGTGCGGCTCTTTCGGACAGGACAGGCGACCATGATCGCTCGCGGCAGCAGCTCGCACGCAGTGCACGAAACGTGGCAGCCACACGGCGGGTGCGTTGCGTTACGCTTTCCCATCGATCATTTCTCGTACGCGAGCGTGGCTGAATATCGGCGCAAGTTCGCGCTCTACAGCGCACTTGAGGCGCGGGGCGCACGCGTCGGCCTGGCCCGGGTCGTGGCTGCCTGGGCGGCAGTGCCTTTGCGCGCTGCCTGGTTTCTCGTGCGCCGGGGTGGGGTCTTTGAGGGCTGGCGAGGCGCCTACGTCTGCACCGGCAGTGCGCTTTACCCGGCGGTCGTCGCCACCAAGCGCTGGGCCAGCCGGCATGAGCACGCGACGCGGTGAGCACACCCGTCGTCGCGCTCGACGCGCGCCTCACGCGTCAGATGTCGGTGGGCATGAAAGCCTACGTGCGCGAGCTTGTCGCGCGGCTTCCGGCCCAGGCCGCGGACTTGCAATTTCTCGTGTTCAGCAACGAAGAATTGCAGGTGCCATCTTCCAACGCGCGACTTGTCCGGGTGAGCGCCTTCACTAGCCAAAACGGTGCCATCGGGGAGCAACTTGTCTACCCGGCCCAACTGCGTCGAAGCGGCCCTGATCTCATCCATTATATGAGTGTCTATGCCCCGCGCCGCTCGCAGCTGGCGCATGTCTATACCATCCATGACCTTATCCACCTGCGCTTTCCGAACTACTTCTCGTGGAAAGTACCGCCATACTACCGGTTCATCGTTGGGCCCATTGCGCGCAGCGCTCGAACAGTGATCACCGACGCAAGCGCAACGATCGCCGACCTGCGTCGGTTTCTAGGCGTCGCACTCGAACGCGCTCGTGTCATCCCGCTTGGCGTGGCAGAAACGTTCCGCCTTGACGATGACGAGCGAACGCGCCTGGCCGGCCTGGCACGCTCGCGCTTCGGGCTTGAGCGGCCATATTTTTTGTATGCCGGCAATCACCGCCCGCACAAGAATCTGCAGACGCTGTGCGAGGCCTGGTACGATCTGCTTGCCCTACCATGTGATTTAGTAGTGACGGGAGACGGGCCGTTGGGTTACCTGTCGGCGAGGGGCAAGAAGACAAACGGCAAACTTCACCTCACCGGTCATGTCAGCATGGAAGATCTCGTCTCGCTCTATGCAGGATGCGTCGCAAGCGTCCAGCCCTCGCTGTATGAAGGCTTTGGATTGTCGGTCCTCGAGGCCATGGCAAGTGGCGCGCCAGCCATCGTCGCGCAAACCCCAGCACTCCTTGAAGTTGGCGGCGACGCGGTCGCAACTTTTCCGCCAACCGACGCCGCGGCTTTGGCCTCGATCATGACGCTCGTGTTGTCCGATGCTTATGAAGCCTCGCGGTTGCGCAATGCAGGACGCGAGCGGGTCCGCGCCTTCAGCTGGGATGCAACCGCTCGCGCCACGGTGGATGTCTACCGCGAGGCATTGCGATCATGACACCACGCTTGCGGCCGGGACTCTTGCATGGAAGCGCTGCGTGCCTGGTGCTGCTGCTCGCCGCCCCCAGTGGCGTTTGTGCTCTGCCACAAACGATCAACGTTGTCGTCAATGGAAGAACGCTGCCGCAGAGCTCGGTCGAGATGATCGGTGACACGGCCTATGTGGCGCTGCGGCCGGTCGCCCAGGCGCTCAATGCAGACATTGCAGCGAACGGTCACGCCAGGAGCGTCACGATCACGACGCTGCTGCGACAGGTTGTGCTCCACTTGGGCGATCGCTGGGCGATCGTGAACGGACAACGGCTGCTGCTCTCAGCGCCGGCGCGGCAAAGCGCAAACAGAATAGTCCTGCCGCTGCGCGCGATCGGCGAAGCGTTTGGCGCGACGGTGGTGTACGACGCGCAAACGCATACGGCGGTCGTGTCGGCGGCGATGCACAGCACGCCGGCTGGCCGTCCCACGGCGCCCCCTGGCGCCTCCGCCAAAACGCTGTCGGGCACCGTCATTTCGGTCGCGCCAAACGACAACCCGCCGACATTGATCGTGCAGGCCACAGGCGCCAACGACACGCTGACCGTCCCCGCCGGCACGTCGATCGCCTTTCGCGATATCCACGGCGCAGTTACCGGTAACGGCGTCCTGTCTCAAGTACGCCCGGGCGACGCGCTCATCGTCACGCTGGCCCAAAGCGGTGAGCTTATCTCGATGGCTGACATTTTCGCGAGCATCAACGGCACGGTCGCAGCGGTTGCGGACCAGAGTATGGTCCTGGAAAACGGCCGCGTCATTTCCGCAGATCCAACGCTTGTCACGGTGACGCTCGACGGAAAGAGCGCGTCATTTGCCTCGCTGCGCGCCGGCGACAAGGTCAGCGTCCGCGCCGACCCCGTGAGCGGCAAGGTGCGCGATGTTGTTGCACTTCGCCCCGGCGGCTTTGCCACGAGCGCTAGCTCGACGCCGGCTCCGGGCGCGGCGGGATCCGGCGGCGCCGCACAGATCAAGAGCGTCAGAGACAACGCCTCCGTCGCGTTGCGCACTGGTCAAGTGCTTTCGGTCGCAGCAGAAGGCACGGTCGGGTCGCACGCGACGTTTGACTTGAGCAACATCATCATCGATAACGCCATGCGCGAAATACGGCCGGGCCACTACGAGGGCCAGTACACGGTCACTGTTGGAACGAACCTTACCGACGCGCCCATCCTCCTACGACTGGCTAAAAACGGCGAGACTGCCGTTGCCGAAGCGCCTCATCCTCTCAACATTGTGACGACTGCGCCTGCGGTCAAAGACACCGCACCCACAGCACGCGCCCGTGTCAACACGGCGCGGCCGAATATCTTCGCGACCTTTCTCACCGTCGGCAACAAAGGAATGGATCCTGGCAGCCTACAGATGACGGTCAATGGACGCAATGTTACTGCACAGGCGACGCGGACGGGGTTCTTTATGTCCTACTATCCGCCGTCTGAGCTGAACTCTCGGACGGTGGAGGTCGAAGTCAAAGGGACCGATATTGCAGGTAACGCCCTCGATTATCGGTGGTCATTCTCAATTACGGGCAAATGAGGTAATCCGCTTGAAGCAGGCAACCCTTTCGGTGACCGCCGTCACTCTGGTAGCGGCCGTCACGATGATACTCTGTTTGACCGGCTGCGGCGGCGGGAACTCACGTGCTGCAAATGCCGGCGGCCCGGACACGCTCGTGTTTGGGCGCAATCAAGACGCCGTGCGGCTTGATCCTGCGATCGTCACCGACGGTATGTCGTTAAATGTCGCCCGGGTCAGCCTGGAAGGTTTGACGCGCTACGAGCTTGGCAGTTTCGACGTCCAACCGTGTCTTGCGACCTCGTGGACCGTCAGCCCCGATGGCAAGACGTGGAGATTCCACCTGCGCCACAACGTCACGTTCCAGGACGGGACCGCCTTCAACGCAGACGCGGTGAAGTTTAATTTCGACCGCTGGCGCCTGAGGGACAACCCGTGGCACAAGTTGCTGCAAGGCAGTATGGAGTATTCGTACTACGAGAGCCAGTTCGGCGGCTTCCCGGGAGCGATCCGAAATGTTAAGGTTGTGGCGCCCGATGAAGTCGAGTTCGACCTTTCGAAGACCGTCGCACCCATGCTCGCCAATCTGGCGATGCCTGCCTTCGGAATCTCCTCACCGACGGCCATGAAGAAGCAGGCCGAGGACTACTTCCGCCAGCCCGTGGGGACAGGGCCGTATCAAGTGACGGAGTGGGTCAAGGACGATCACATTACACTCGTGGCCTTTGCCGGCTACTGGGGTCAGCAACCAAAGATCCACACGGTTGTCTTGCGCGACATCCCTGACGCGGCGACGAGCATGCTCGCGCTGCAAAAGGGAGATATCGATGGCTGGGAGTACCCGCGGCCGGACGACATGGCGACGCTTGCGAAGGATGAGCACCTCACGATTTATCATCAACCGCCGAATAATCTGCTCTATGTCGCGATCAATACACAGAAACCGCCGTTCGACAACGTGCTGGTGCGGCGCGCGATCAACGAGGCAATCGATGCCAAAGCGATTGTCAAAAATTTCTACGACCCATCGGCCAAAGTTGCGACCGACTTCTTGCCGCTCGCGGTCTGGCCGCATCCCAGCAAAACCGCTTACGACTATAACCCCGCCGATGCGCGCAGGCTGCTCGCACAGGCAGGCTTTCCACACGGTTTCTCGACCACGCTCTGGTACATGACGCTACCACGCCCATACGTGCCGGAGCCGCAACGTGTGGCCGAGGCACTGCAAGCCGACCTTCGCGCAGTTGGCATCAATGCGTCGCTGCAGGGTTTCGAGTGGGGGCCATATCTCGATAAGACGGAACGGGGCGACCATAACCTCGCGCTCTACGGATGGACGGGCGACAACGGCGACCCGGACAATTTCCTTTACGCCTTGCTCGACAAAGATAGCGCGATCCCGCCAGGCGCGCAAAATGTCTGCTTCTGGAAGAATGAAGACTTTCACAAGCTGATGATGGCGGGTCAAGGCACAGTCGACAAGTCCGTGCGCGCCAAGTATTACCTGCAGGCCTTACAAATCGTGCACGATCAAGCGCCAACCGTGCCGCTGGTCCAAACCGGCCCGCCGATCGTCTTCAAGCGAAGCGTGCTCGGCTACATACCAAATCCCGACAATTCGGAACCGTTCGACTCAATGTCCATCGCGCCCGGAAACAATTAATGCCCGAGGCGTGTATTTTCTGCGACGTCGCCGCCGGCAAAACACAAACACCGCTGTTGTACGAGGACGAGGCGGTGGTTGCGTTTGCCGACATACGACCCATCGCGCCGACCCACATTTTGGTCGTGCCCAAAGAACATCACCCTACCCTGCTGGACGCCGCCTCCGAGCAGGACGAGGCGCTCCTAGGGAGGCTGCTGCGCGTCGCGGGTAAGCTGGCGCGGGAGGGCCTCGGCAAGGACGCTGGCTGCCGAATCGTCATCAATAACGGGTCGACAGCGGGACAAACAGTCTATCACCTCCACCTCCATCTGCTATCGGGACGTCATTTCGCCTGGCCGCCTGGGTAGCCGAAAACGTCAATACACGGCGCTGGCCCACGCCGGGGGGCCGTCTCCGGGCCTTGTCGAACTCATGGCCGAACACGAAAAATTCACATGCGGCGGCTGAATCCTTGTCAGCCGTTCAAGGCTGAAGGGGGTGTCGCAGAACATGGAAACGCGGGTTGGGGCCAACGAGTCGATCGAGAGCGCCCTCAAGCGTTTTAAGAAGATGTGCCAGAAGTCGGGCGTTCTCGCTGAGGCCCGGCGTCACGAGCACTACGAGAAGCCAAGCGTACGCCGTAAGAAGAAGTCCGCTGCTGCGCGCAAGCGCCGTTCATAACAGCTACCCAGGCCAGACGCCGCGACCCAGATCGTGAGCATCATCGAGCGGCTGAACGCCGACCTGAAAGTCGCCATGAAGAGCCGTGACACGGAGCGTCTCCCGACGCTCCGTATGGCTATTTCCGCCATGACCTACCGGCGCATCGAGCGCAATGGCGAACTCAGCGAGCAAGAACAACTCGACGTGATGCGCAAGCAGGTCAAGCAGCGCGAGGACTCCATCACCGAGTTCAAGCGCGGCGGCCGCGAAGATCTCGTCGCCAAAGAAACGCGAGAGCGAGACATACTCAAGCTGTACTTGCCGGCGGAGCTCGACGCTGTGGCGCTGCGAAGCGCCGTCGGCGAGGCGCTCGCTCCCCTCGGAGCCGAGCCCCAACTCGGCGCCGCTATGAAAGCCGCCATGGCCGCGCTGAAAGACAAAGCAAGTGGCAAGGCTATCCAGGAAGCAGTGCGTGCCGTGCTGGAAAAGAAGACATCGTGAACCTGCGCATTGCGCTCTCCGCACTCGTCCTTGTCGCCGGCATCGCCACGACCGCGGCGCACGTGGCGTTCGCAAAGCCCATGACGCCGTTCGTTGCGGTCATCGACGTCGACAACACCATCGACGCGGGGATGGCGCATCGAGTCCAGCGCGCTGTCGAGCAAGCGCAGGCCGAGGGCGCAAGCGCGATCCTGGTCGTGCTCAAAACCAATGGCGGGGTGGTTGATGACGCAAACGACATTCGCGACGCCTTACAATCGGCCGGAATTCCAACGATCGCCTACGTCAAGGAACGGGCCTGGTCTGCCGGCGCACTGATCGCGCTTGCCTGCGACAAGATCTACATGGCACCCGGATCGAGTATCGGGGCAGCCGAGCCGATTCCCTCGACGCCCAAGTTCATTTCCGCCATGCACGCGGAGTTCGTCTCGCTGGCCGAGGCCCATCACCGTAACCCTGCCATCGCTGCGGCCATGACAGACCCCGAGGTTGTTGTAGCGGGTCTCAAGGCCAAGGGGCAGATCCTCTCGCTCTCCGCCACCCAAGCCAAGAAGTATCATTTTATCGACGGCATCGCCGACACCGAACTTGGCGCGCTGGCGCTGGCTGGCTTCCAGCACCCGCGGCTAAGCATCGCCAACTCAACCATCGGCGAGCGCATCGCCCAGTTCATCGCCGATCCGATCGTTTCTGGACTCCTGCTCACCATCGGCTTCCTCGGCCTGCTGATCGAGATGCAGACCTTGCACCTCATCGCCGGCATTATCGGTGTGGCCGCGCTGGCATTGTTCTTCGGGGCGCACATTGTGGCCGGTTTTTCGAATTGGGTCGTCATCGCGATCTTCGCATTGGGCATTGTGGCGCTGCTGTTCGAGATGCACGTGCTGCCCGGCCATGGCATTTCGGGAACGCTTGGTGCTTTGCTTATCTTGCTCAGCATCGTCATGGCCTTTGGCGCAGTGCTGGTGGGCACCGTCGCGACCGGCTTATCGCTGATTGCCGCGATTGCGTTGTTCTTCTTGGCGCTTCGCTGGCTGCCGCAGAGCGCGTTCATGCGGCGTTTTGCCTTCGCGGGCGCTCAATCAGCCTCCGCAGGCTACGTCGCAGCGCAGCCGGTGCGGGGCATTGATGGGGCCGAGGGCGTGGCGCAGACATATTTACGCCCGGCAGGCGTGGCGCTGATTGGCGGCACGCGATACCAAGTGCAGACGGATGGAGACTTTATTCCAGCGCAGACCCGAATTCGCGTTAAGCGCGTTGAGGGCGCTAAGATCTTTGTGACTCGAGCCTAAAGGAGATCCCTGTGGCAGTTGGTGGGTTGTTCGTTATCCTGATCGCGTTTCTGGCGATCATCGCTTTCTTTGTAATCCTGTACTACGTGCCGTTCCCATTGTGGATCCGTGCGCTTGCAGCAGGAGTCCACTTAAGCATGCTCAGCCTCGTGCGCATGCGGCTTATGCGCGTGCCGCCGGGCGTCATCGTCGACGCGCTGGTGATGGCGCGCAAGGCGGGGCTTGACGTCACAGCCGACGAGATGCAGTCGCAGTACCTGGCGGGCGGGCACATCGATGCAGTGACGCTCGCGCTGATCTCTGCCCAGCGGGCTCAGATCCCGCTCACCTGGGGCGGCGCGTGCGCCATTGATCTGGCCGGCCGCAATCCGCAAGAGGCCGTCCAAATGTCGGTCAACCCGAAGGTTATCGAAACGCCCGTGTTCCAGGGCGTCGCGAAAGACGGCATTCAGCTCAACGTGAAGGCGCGCGTCACCGTGCGCGCCGCGATCGAGCGCTATGTCGGCGGCGCGGGCGAAGCCACGGTCATTGCGCGCGTCGGCGAGGGCGTCGTCGCGGCGATCGGCAGCGACGACACCTACAAAGAAGTGCTCGAGAATCCGGATCACATCAGCAAGACCGTCCTCGCCAAGGGCCTCGATGCAGGAACCGCATTCGAAATCGTTTCCATTGACATCGCGGACGTGGATGTCGGGCGCAACATCGGCGCCGACCTGCAGACGGCACAGGCAGAAGCTGACCGCCGCGTGGCACAAGCCAAGGCTGCCGAACGGCAATACGCAGCGCTTGCGCAAGAGCAGGAGATGAAGGCGCAGACCCAGGCCATGCGCGCAAAAGTCGTCGAGGCAGAGGCGCTCGTGCCGGCAGCCATGGCAGAAGCCTTCCGCAGCGGCCATCTCGGCATCATGGATTACTACCGCATGCAGAACATCCTTGGCGATACCGACATGCGCAACGCGATCGCGCAGCAGTCGGGCGGAGGACCGACTTCGGCCACGCCGCCGCCCAATCCACCGACGCCCTCGTAACTCCATGCAGCCAGGCGCGCCCGCGGTGCAACAAGCAATCGATCCGATCGCGCTCTTCGTGGTCGCGATCATCCTGTTCAACATCATCTCGTCAATTGCTAGAGGCATCAAGAAAGCGACCGCGGGCGCGAGCTCGACGGACGAGCAGGGCCGCCAGCGTCTGGCGCAGTCGCTGCAGCCAACGCCGGCACCAGATCTCCTCGCCGCGCGACGCGCGGCGGAAATGGCAAAGCTGCGCAAGGCATTGCTCGCATCCGCCGGCCTGCCAGATGACGATGTACAGCCGGCGCAGCCGGCGACCTATACGGTGACGACGCAGCCACACTATCAGGCCTCGCCTGCGGTGCAGCCACAGTATCAGACGCGGACGCAGGCGCAAACGACCATGCGGCCGCGATACCAGGCCCCCCCAATCGTTCGTTCCCCCTTGTCCAGGACACGGTCGGCGCAGGTGCCTGCCGTTTCGCTGGCGCCCGCAGCTCCGCCCAGCCCCGTCTCATTACCCGACGCATGGTCGCTGCAAAGTCCTGGACTACTCCTGATGAGCTTGGAATCAGCGACCACAGCGTTTGATCGTCTGGCGACCGCGGGCAGTGCCGAAGCGGCGCTGCAGTCGACCGCGGCGCTGGCGGCAGCCGCCCCCCAGCGCCTGGCGATGCTGCAAGGGACGGGCAGCGGCGCCAATCTGTTCGTGGCTGCCGCGATCGTCGGACCCTGCGCCGCCTTTCGCTCAATCGGCCACACACCCGGCGGCTGGTGAGCGATTCCCACGGACCTCGCGTTTTCGTGACCACGCCCCGACTTCGCACCCAGGGGCGCACCAGCCGTTACCGCGGCCCGACTGCGGCTCGGCTACGGCGAGTCGTGCTCCATGTGCTGGGGCAAGCCGCCCCGCAGGTGGTTGGCGATCTGACCGTGCTCGTGACCGACGACCACACCATGCGCAGCCTGAATCGGCGCTACCGAAACAAGGACGCCACCACCGATGTCCTGGCATTTCCGCTGGGTGACGGGCTGCGACGCGAGGAGCCTTGGGGCGATGTGGTCATCTCGCATGAAACGGCCCGGCGCCAAGCACGCCGCTATGGCGCAACGACCGCAGAAGAGATGACCCGCTTGCTCGTTCACGGCCTGTTGCATCTGTGCGGCTACGATCACCACGAACGAGCGCAGGCTGCTCGCATGCATGGCCTGACGCGCTGTCTCATGCGCGAACTACAGGCCGGCTCGACAACACGCAGCAACGCCCGTGCGTAAGCGTCCTCTTCATCATGCCTTCATCGACGCGGCAGATGGGGTGGCGCACGCATTCATCGAGCAGCCAAACTTTCGCATTCAGCTAATCATCGCTGTGCTGGCGATCGCCGCGGCACTCGTCCTGCGATTCGACAGGGTACAATGGATAACGCTGATTCTGACCATTGGTTTTGTCCTGGCGGCGGAATTGTTCAACACGTGCTTGGAGCACGTCATCGATCTCATCATGCCGGAGTCGCACCCGCTTGCGCGGTCTGCAAAACATGCGGGCGCCGCGGCTGTGCTGGCCGCGAGCATTGCGGCCGCCGCCGTCGGCGTCGTGCTCTACGGCCAAGCAGTCGCTGCATGGCTGCACCAGCGTGGTTAGGACGGGGACAAGCGCGGGTGGAAAGACGACCCCGCAGCGCGAATACGATCCTAGCGTGACAACGCAAGCATGCCACCCAACGTAACCATCGTGCTCGCGGGCATTGTCTGCCTGGTCGTGCTGGCCGGTTTCTTCGCCGCTTCGGAAGCATCGCTTTTGGCGCTGAGCCGTTTGCGCATACTCCAGCGCAACGGCGATGGTAACGGCAAGACAACCAAACTGGTCAAGCTCCTCCAAGAACGCAATCACTATCTGACGACCATCCTGGTTGGCAACACGGTCGTATTGCTGGCTGCTCAGTCGCTTGCCACTTGGGCTGCCATTGAGTACATCCGCTATCGGCCGGTGCTGACCGCCACGGTTGTCATGACCGTCGTCCTGCTGATCTTCGGGGAGATTGTGCCGAAGATGGTCGTCGTGCAAGATGCAACCAAGTGGGCCCCTCGATTTGCGGGGCTACTGCAGGTCCTCTATGTCGTGTTGCGTCCGGTGACGTGGACCGTCGTGACGATGACATCGTGGATCATCAAGCTTTTCGGCGGTGACCCAAGCCAGCTCGGGCCTTATGTAACCGAGGATGACATCCGAACCCTCGTCAACGTCGGCGAGCAGCACGGTGCCATCGAAGAAGAGGAAAAGGAGATGATCCATTCCATCTTCGAGTTCGGTGACACGGTCGTGCGGGAAGTGATGACGCCGCGCACCGATATGGTGTGCGCGGATGCGAACGAGCCAGTGAGCAAGGGCGTCGAAATCGTCATCCGCGAGGCATACTCCAAGCTGCCGGTGTTCGAAGAGAACATCGATCACATCATCGGTGTCGTTCACGACCGAGAATTGTTGGGCGCCGTTTCGCGGGGAGAACAAAACGCGCCGCTGCGTAATCTCATGCGCCCCATTAAGGCGATCCCCGAAAACAAGAAGGTCGACGAGCTCTTGCGCGAGATGCAGGCTGAGAAAGTCTCGGTCGCCATCGTCGTGGATGAATATGGAGGGACCGCCGGTCTGGTCACGATGGAGGACCTGCTTGAGGAGATTGTCGGCGAGATCATGGACGAGTATGACGCCGAGGAGCACGACCGCCCGCCCGAAATCATCTCTGCCGGCGACGGCGAGTACATCGTCGACGCCCGCATGAACATCGACGACGTCAACGAACGGCTGGGGCTGCACTTGCCGACTGAGGACTTTGAGAGCATAGGCGGTTACACATTCGGCCTGTTCGGCCGCGTCCCGGTTCCAGGCGAGCACGTGGTTATTGACGGGGGCGTCACGTTGGTCGTCGAAAAGACCGCCGGCAGAAGGTTGCTCTCCGTGCGCATCAAAAATCCGCCTGGCCCTGATCAGGCGGCCGAACATGTTGTCGAGCAACAACCGGCTCAACACTAGCGCGCGTTCATAACACGACGTTGTGGGTATAAGACAGGATGTTGCGGGAGGTATTCGGTGCCGAGACTGGATGACACACAAATCGAGTCGCTGGTCAGCCAGGCGTGGGAGGCGCGGCTCAACGCATATGCGCCATATTCGCAGTTCCACGTCGGTGCGGCGCTGCTTGCAGCTGATGGCAGGATATTTACCGGTGCCAACGTCGAGAATGCATCGCTCGGTCTGACGATGTGTGCCGAGCGCGTCGCGCTGGGCGCAGCCGCCGCCGCCGGTGTGCGTAGCGTCGCCGCGATCGCAGTAGCGGGCGGTGACGATGAAGGCGTCGTTCCGTGCGGCGCATGCCGGCAAGTGTTAAGTGAGTTCTCGCCCAAGATGCGCATTATCCGCTGCCGTCCGGATGGCGCACACAGTGTGACCTCGCTGGGAGAATTGCTCTCGTCTCCATTCACCGGCGATAGTGTCGAGAAGGGGAAAAACCCGTCTCGGGAGTCGGTCGGCGCGGTCTAGACGCGCAACCGGCACAAACATCCTTCGTGAAGTCCTATTCCGTTGAAGCCATCGTGCTTCGCATGCGCGCTTTGGGCGAGGCCGACCGCATCGTCACATTTTTTTCGCGCGAACGCGGCAAGCAGAATGCAGTCGCGCGCGGAGCCCGTAAGACCCAAAGCAAATTTGGCGCACGCCTGGATTTTTTCAGCCGGGTCGCGCTCATGTTCCATACGGGCAAATCGCTTGACGTCATCACCTCGGTGCAAACGGTATCCTCGATTTGGGAAAAGCTGGTCGAGCCGGATACGTATGCCGCTGCTTCGTATGTCGCCGAGACCATCGACGCGCTGTGCGAGCCGGATCTGGCTGTTCCGGAACTGTACGAAGCGCTGTCAGCATTTCAGTCGGCGCTGGCGAAGGGTGTCGAACGAGACGCGCTGCTGGCGGCGATGGATCTGCGCATCTTGGACGCGCTTGGGTTCGCACCGGAGCTCGACGCATGTGCGCGCTGCGGCGCTGTGCTCGGACGTCGTCCCCTCAAAGGAGGGCGCGCTCATTTGTCGCCGCAGGCTTGTGGACTCTTGTGCGACAAGTGCAGGCGGGAGCTTCGCGCGGATCCGCAGGCGGCCGCCGCTTCGGGAGGGTTGTTGAGTCTCAGCGGGCCCGACTTCGAGCGCTTGCGGGCGCTGCGCAACACAGCGCTTGAAGAAATCGCTCCCGCTCAAAAGGTTGCTGGCCAGCTCCATCGGGTCACGCAGGTTTTCGTCGAATATCAGATGGGCCGGCGCTCCAAGGCGCTGGCGGTGGTGGGAGCCGGGTCGAAGCTCCAGCGCTCAACTGCGCGCAAGCCATGAATGGAACGATCTTGGGGATCGATTTCGGCACTGCCCGGATTGGGGTTGCCATTCGTGAGGGGCCTGGTTTACCTGTGGTGCCGTTGACAACCATTGCGCACAAGAGTTGGGAGGCTGATATAGCCGCAATCGTCCGCTTGGCCGCCGAGCGCAGCGCTCGCCGCATCGTCGTCGGAAACCCGATTCGGATGGATGGCAGCGTGGGTGCCGCGGCCGAGAAGGTAGCAGCCTTCATTGGCGAGCTGCGCTCGCGCTTCGATGGCGAAGTCATCGCTCATGACGAGCGCTTCACCACGGCTGCTGCGGCCAGGAAATTGCGCGAGCTCCCGGTCTCGCCGAGCAAGCGCCGGCGCCGCCTTGATGAAGTTGCTGCCGCGCTGATCCTCGATTCCTATCTGACCGGGAGCAATTCGTGATGCGGCGTGCCGGCGTCGGGCTGGCCTGGGCGTTTGTCGTCGTCGCCGTGATTGCAGGTCTTGGGCTCTGGCTGACGTACGCGGATCGGCGTTTTCCGGCAGCGCCGACCTCGGTTGACATTGCGCCCGGCGCAAGTGTCGACGACATCGTCGGCCAGCTCAAGGATTCCGGCGTGGTCAGTTCCTCCCGCCTACTACTGTTCTACCTGCGAGCGCAACACCTGACATCCGCCATCCAAGCCGCCGCCTACGACTTTCCCGCTCACCGCACGATTTCCGAAGTCGCTGAGCTGCTCAAGGCGGGCGGACATCCTTCGGCAGTCTGGATCACGGTACCGGAAGGCTACACCGCTGCGCAAATCGCCGATCGTCTGGCGCGGCGCGGATTGGTTGAGGCGCCGTACTTCCTGTTTGAGGTTCACAGTTCAAGTCTGACGATCGCTGGCGCTCGAACGCGCGGTTTGGAAGGCTATCTTTTTCCGGATACGTATCTCGTGCCCCGCCATACGACGGCGCGAACAATCGCCGCGCTTATGACAAAGCAGTTCCTGCGCCAGCTGCCGGCGCGGCACGTGCAGCTCGCGCGTCGCCTTGGCTACAAGGTGCCGCAGATTGTGACCGTGGCATCGATGGTTGAACGTGAGGCCAAAGTTGATAACGAACGCGCGTTGATCGCGGCGGTCATCTACAACCGTCTGCGGCGAGGCATGCCGCTGGAGATCGACGCAACGATCGAGTATGCGCTCCCTCGACACAAGAACCGGCTCTCGTTCCATGATCTCGCACTCGACAGCCCGTATAACACCTATCAGCACGCCGGCCTGCCGCCCACGCCGATCGCAAACCCGGGCCGAAAATCTTTGCTTGCTGCGTTCCACCCGGCTACGGTAGACTATCTCTATTACGTGTACCGCGGAGGTGGCAGGCATCAGTTCTCCCGCACCCTGGAAGAGCAACAGGCGGCCGAACGCAAGTACCTGCATTAGCCTAAAGAGGTCCCCAATCACGCGAGAAGAGAGGCGACCATGGAGCACGAACATAGGCAGCACGGACACAATGGCCGCTCCGCAAGCCCGGATCGAGTCGAAATTTCCGACACGATCGTCGTCGAACGAAGGTCGCCCGAATTGGCGGCCGGGCCAATCGACGAACAGGAATTTGAGGTGGTCGGCATCGTCGAGGATTCGGATTCGTCGGTGCGATACGCGGTCTGCTATTGCGAGGCTGAAGACGAATTCATCGTCACGGATGACGCCGGCGCGCTCCTCAAGAACGAAGCGCTCGCCCAGGAAATCCTGGAAGACTTCTTGGAGCAGGCGGCCGGGTCGACAGAGGAGGACAGCTAGATAGCCGTCGAGCCGGTGCCCCCTCGCAGTCGGGCAACATCACCCGTCGTTCTTTTCCTTTCCGCGAGCGTGGGCGAAGGACACACCGCGGCCGCGCAAGCGGTCTCTTCAGCCTTGTTGGACCGCATGCCCGAAGCACGCTGCGAAGTGGTGGACTCCTACCGCTATGCGTCCAACGTTTTCCATCGCGTTGCAAGCAACGGCTACATCGGCATCGTCAAGCTGCTGCCGCAGCTCTATAAGTTTGCCTACGATCAGGCCGAACGCGCGACGAAGATTTCTGCCTTCAAAACCTGGCTGCACCGTTACACCGCGCTCAACTTGCGTCAGTTCGTCGCCGAGTTACGCCCGGACGTCGTCGTCTGCTCGCATGCGTTTCCGTGCGGCGTCATGGCCGAGTACAAACGAGAGTTTTCCGATGCGCCGCCGGTTGTCGGCATCGTCACCGATTTTGTCGTGCATCCATTTTGGATACATCGCAACATTGACAAGTATGCGGTTGCCACGGCGGGGATGCGTCAAACGCTCGTTTCGCGAGGTGTCGCGCCAAGTCGCGTGGTGGTCACAGGAATTCCTATTGATTGCCGGTTCGGACACGCCATGAGCAAGCGTCGCGCGCGACAGCTTCTTGGCCTGGCTCCCGAGGTCACGACGCTGTTGCTCATGGGCGGCGGCCTGGGCATCGGGCCGCTCGAGAACGCAATGTTAGCGATCGACCGCCTGAAGAAGGATGTGCAGACGGTGGTGGTTGTCGGAAAGAACAAGAGCCTCGAAAAGCGCCTCAACGAGGTTGCCACGACGATGCACGGCCGTGTCAAGGTTGTGGGCTTCATTCAAAACGTCTACGACTATATGCGCGCGGCGGATATCCTCGTCAGCAAGCCCGGCGGCCTAACCAGCTCGGAAGCGCTCGTGACCCAGCTGCCGATCATCATGCTGCGACCGCTCCCCGGCCAGGAAGAACGCAATACTCGCTATCTCCAGGAGCGTGGGGTGGGACTCCGCGTCGATCGTTCTCGCGACATCACGGCGGCGCTCGAGCACTTGCTTGACTCGCCCTCCACCTTGGAAAGGATGCGCCGCAACGCGCGAAGCCTTGCGCATCCCGAGGCCGCGCAGTCGGTTGCGTCACTGATCGAAGGGCTATGTAGCCGCCGGCGCTTGGCGACGGTCGTCGAATAACGCGCTTTCTGGGAAGATGACGTACCGCCGAGGTTGAACCTATTTCTGCCCTGTGATAAACTAGCGGTCGCCCCGGGGAGAGATGGCCGAGTTGGCTGAAGGCGGCGGTTTGCTAAACCGTTATAGTGCTGTCAAGGCGCTATCGAGGGTTCGAATCCCTCTCTCTCCGCCACCACGCGCTGGCACGAATTCGACCGCGACAAACACGTATGCGCTCGTAGTTCAGCTGGATTAGAATGCCAGACTACGAATCTGGAGGTCGGGGGTTCGAGTCCCTCCGAGCGCGAGAACTATCAAAAGCGGCTGCCCGGCAGCGGTCGAGGTCACTCGACCAAACTGGGCAGCCGCAACCGTGCCTCGGTAGCTCAGCGGTAGAGCAGGGGACTCATAAGCCCTTGGTCGCAAGTTCGATTCTTGCCCGAGGCAAACCGATGACCAACGGCGCGTCGCTCGGCGGAGCGATTGCGCCGCATGCGCCCGTAGCTCAATTGGATAGAGTGTCGGCCTCCGAAGCCGAAGGTTGGTGGTTCGAGCCCACTCGGGCGCGAGGTGAATGATTCAAACGCCGGCCATCGATGACGAGTACATGCAAAAGGCGCTCGCGCTCGCCGAGATTGCGCGAGAGCGCGGGGACGTTCCCGTGGGTGCGGTGCTCGTCATTGATTCGATGGTGGCCGCGGTTGGATTCAACCAAAAAGAAACAAATCACGATCCGACTGCGCACGCGGAAATCGTGGCCTTGCGTCAAGCAGCGGCGAGGCGTGGCGGCTGGCGGCTGAGTGGCGCGACGCTGTATGTCACGAAGGAACCCTGTCTGATGTGCGCAGCCGCCTGCGTCGCGGCAAGGATCGACCGGATTGTCTACGCCTGCGATGATCCGAAAGGCGGCGGTGCGGGTTCGGTCTATAATCTGATGGAAGACCCACGACTGAATCACCAAGTTGAGATCGTGAAAGGAGTGAGAGAAGAGGAAGCGTCACAGATGCTGCGCTCGTTTTTCCACGACAAACGAAACGCTGAACTGTAGCAACGCCTTTCACGCAACGCCTTTGAAGCAACGGACCTTTAGGTCCGTTAAACAGCGACCTTCAGGTCCGTTCATAGCAACCATGGAGAGGTGGCAGAGTTGGTTGATCGCGCTCGCCTCGAAAGCGAGTAACGGCTAAACCCGTTCGTGGGTTCGAATCCCACCCTCTCCGCCATGAACGCTTAGGAAATGCTCATCATCCAGTCGATGCCGAATTTATCTGTAAGCGTGCCGAACTTGCCGCCCCAAAACGCGTCTTGCAACGGCATGGAAACCTTGCCACCCTGCGAGAGCTTATCGAAAACTCGCTTGCCTTCGGCTGCATCGTTGGTCGCGAGCGACAACGAAATGTTGCTCTCCCCGACGGTTCCGGTTGGGCGTCCATCGGACGCCATGAACTTCAAACTTGGCGCTTTAAAGTTCGCATGCATGACATTGTGCTTAAGATTTGGCGGCACTTCGGATTCCATCGGCGAGCCCTCGATGCGGCTCAGGTGGGTGATCTCGCCGCCGAAAACGTCTTTGTAAAAATTGAGCGCTTGTTCACATCGGCCGTAGAAGAAGAGATAGGGCTCGAATTCCATGGTCATCAGCTCCCTTGCTGTTTTGTGATCGTGGAGCGGTGAAATTTACTCAAGCGGGAGGAAGCACCTACCGGCACGTAAACGTGGCTTGCTTGTGAAGATCGTGGAGAGGTGCTGGAGCGGTCGAACAGGCACGCCTGGAAAGCGTGTAGGCGCTTAAACCGCCTCGAGGGTTCGAATCCCTCCCTCTCCGCCATGGATTTCAGATTGACAGAAAACAAGGCTCAGGGTAGAAGAAAACCTTACGGCAAACTGGCGCCGTGGTTCCATCTGCTTCACCGATCCGGCTGAGTACGGAGAGGAAGCGCACTCGCGATGTAGTGGATTATTCCTATCTGCTCCGCGAGAACGGCACGACGACGGTCGTGCACGATCGTCACATCGAAGGACTTTTTTCTCGTCAAGAATGGCTGACAACGTTGCGACGAGCAGGATTCTCGCCGCTACCGACGCCGCCGCTGCATGACGGCAAGGCTCTGCACGGTTGCTACGTCATCCTTGGATTGAAAGAGCAGGAAGGGGAAAACGAAAAAGTAGTAGCGCAAACTCCAAAGAGTAGTGGCGGAACACGAAATCGAACCCCGTCGTGGGAGGCGTTGACGGTCAGGGTCCGCGCGACGAAAATCCGCTAACCCCGTCAGGACCGGAAGGTAGCAGCGGCATGTGGAACCTTTCGAGTGCCGCGGAGCGCTCTGACCCGAGTCTCCCTGCCGATTCCTGCGATTTTTCAGATAGACAAGCCGTGGTTATTGGATTGTCGCATATCACGCGTCGCTTGTGACCGCCATTGGGAAGGAGTGAGAAGGTGCGATTCGAATCTGCGGGGCTAGCGCCATGAACGACGCCATCTCGTCTTTCGTGGCTGGCCTGGGCAACGCGCTGACCTCTCCGATTTTCGCGATGTCATTCGTTGCAGCGATCGTCATCGTATTCGTTTACCACCAGGCAATTGCGCGCCGAGCTTTCGCGCCGGTACGCCCCACCGCCGATAGGAAGTCGGCGGCCGTCAGTCCATCGGACATGACCACCCTGCGCAGCCGCGTTGATGCACTCGAAGCAAACGCTGCGCGCTCGCTACAACGAGTCGGGTTTGTGCGCTTCAACGCCTTTCCCGACGTAGGGTCTGAACTCTCCTACGCACTCGCCGTCGTCGACGGGCACGGCAACGGATTTCTGGTTTCGAGCATCTATTCTCGTGAGGAAGTGAGGACGTATGCCAAAGCGATCCGCACCTTCTCAGCCGACAAGGACCTGAGTGACGAAGAACGCCGAGCCATTGAACTTGCACGCGCCGGTCAGCGGGCGTAGCCGCCACGCTTCGCCGCTCTCCGACCGTCTGCGCACGTTTGCGAGCTGGCTTTTCTGCCCGTACCGGCGCGTGCTCATCAAGATCGTGCCGCATCACGCGGAAGCCGTCTACAAACTCGAATTTTCACACCTGCATCTCGCGCTGGCTGGGATCGGTGCACTAGCGCTCAGTATTGTGCTGCTGGTAGCGCATGTGGCTGACCTGCATGCAGCGGAAGGGCGCGTGCGCGCATTGCAGGCCGCAGAGGCGCGTCAGCGCCAACAACTGTCGGCGTTCACGAAGCAGACGAACATGCTGTGGCAGCGTGTCGGCAAATTGCAGCGTGACAATGAAGAGATCCACCGGCTCACCCGCGTTATCGTGCCGAAAGCGAAAGCGCCGACGGCCGCCACGCAACCCAGAGCTGCTACCGGAACGCAAAAACAATTTGGCATGCGGACGGTGCCTGCACAAGTACAGCCTTCGGCCAAGCGGTTGTCATCGACGCCGGCAGGTCTCACACCCTGGAGAAAGATCGGCCTGTGGCTACACACGGTTGCGGGGCTCGATAGCTTGGGGTTTGCGGCTGAAGCAGCGCAGCTTTCATCCCTGACGAGCGCGGTCGACGAAACCGGACAACAGACGTCGGCGCTTGAATCGCGGATCCGCGTCGTCGCGGAGGCCAAGATCGCGGCCGAACTTGCCCGCGAGCGATACCTCGCGGCCATTCCTTCTATCTGGCCAACTATCGGATTCATCTCTTCCGGTTTTGGCTACCGGTCGTATCCCGACTATGGCTTTCACAAGGGCCTCGACATCGTCAATGATTACGGTGCGCCCGTGTATGCGACCGCCGCTGGCGTGGTGATGGAGGCGGGCTGGTATGGCGGGTATGGCTACCGCATCACGATCGACCACGGCAACGGCCTGCGGACCATGTATGCGCACAACTCGCGACTGCTGGTGAGCGAGGGGGCGGCGATCAAGAAGGGGCAGCAGATCGCCACCGTCGGGTCAACGGGTTTTGCGACCGGCCCGCACGTGCACTATCAGCTTGAGTTGTGGGGCAAACCAGTCGACCCGACGCCGTACCTCACCGGCAGCGTGAAGGTCGTCGCGATAGCGCCTTAGTCCTCCGCCACGCCGTTCGGGTACGTTCATTGCACAATTGTGAATCCCATGATGTTGTCGGCACACCGCTGCGTCTGCTGCGGGCCGAGGGGCTTGTTGTCTTGGCGCTTGCGATAGCATTGTACTGGCACGAGCATTTCTCGTGGCTTCTCTTTGTCGCACTTTTCTTGGTTCCCGATATCTCCATGCTCGGTTATCTTGCCGGACCGCGCGTCGGGGCGATGACGTACAATGCGCTGCATACATTCATAGCGCCGGTCGCGTTGGGGGTGGGCGGCATCGTGCTCAGTAGTTGGACGCTGCTCGCGCTATCGTTGATCTGGACCGCTCACATCGGCTGCGACCGCTTCTTGGGTTATGGCTTTAAGTACCCGAGCGCGTTCGTTGACACGCACCTGGGTAGAATCGGCGCAAAGCACTAGGGCTCCCCTTCGTAAGCGCGACTCGGCCTGCGTCTTCCTTTTCCCAGGTCGCGCGGCAAAGTTCCCCGTACTGTACGGCATGTCTCATCGTGCGCCATCCGAGCGCATCAACAGCCATGTCCGCAATTTTTGCATCATCGCGCACATCGACCACGGCAAGACGACCCTGTCCGATCGCCTGCTCGAATCCACCGGTACGCTCGCCAAGCGCGACATGCACGACCAGGTGTTGGATTCAATGGACCTCGAGCGGGAGCGTGGGATCACGATCAAAGCACATCCGGTCACGCTCGAGTACCGAGCACGCGATGGCAGCATGTACGAGTTGAACCTAATCGATACGCCCGGCCACGTCGATTTTTCGTATGAAGTCTCACGCTCGCTGTCTGCGTGCGAAGGCGCGCTGTTGGTCATTGATGCCTCGCAGGGCATCGAGGCACAAACGCTGGCTAACTTTTACCTGGCGAGCGAAGCGAAACTTGAGATCATACCGGTCATCAACAAAATCGATTTGCCGTCGGCGGATCCGGCGGCCGTGGCGCGCGACATTGAGGATACGCTGCTGATCGAAGCCGATCGGGCCATCAAAGCATCCGCCAAAGAGGGCGTCGGCATCGAGCAGATTCTCGAAGCGATCGTCACGCGCATCCCACCGCCGAAGGGAAGCGAAGACCATCTGCGCGCGCTCGTGTTCGATTCTCATTACGACTCCTACCGAGGCGTCATCGCATACGTGCGCGTTTTTGACGGAACGTTGCGGTCGGGCACGCGCATTCGCTCGATGGCGGGTGATCTCGTCTTCGAAGTGCTCGAAGTAGGAACGTTTCGCCCTGAGATGCGGCCAGCGGAGCGACTCGACATTGGCGATGTGGGTTATGTCATCGCCAATATCAAGTCACTCTCGGAAATCGGCGTGGGTGACACGCTGACCGACGTGGATCATCCGGCCCACATGCCGTTGCCCGGTTATCGCAGGGTCACCCCCATGGTCTACTGCGGTCTGTATCCGAATGAGGGATCCGAGTACGGTGATCTCCGCGATGCGCTCGAGAAGCTGAAGCTCAACGATGCGTCGCTCTCCTACGAGCCTGAGTCGTCGATTGCCTTGGGATTCGGCTTTCGCTGCGGGTTTTTGGGGTTGTTGCACATGGAGATCGTCCAGGAACGCCTCGAGCGGGAGTATGGCGTCGGCCTCATTGCCACGTCGCCGTCCGTCGTCTATCACGTGACGACGACTGCTCACGAGTCACTCGTCATCGATAATCCGGCGAACCTGCCGCCGCCGCACGCGGTCGAGAGCATATCGGAGCCCTACGTGCGTTGCTCGATCATCGCTCCGGCAGAGTATATCGGCGCTATTATGGATTTGTGCCAGACGCATCGCGGGTCGATCATTTCAATGGATTATATCTCGCCGTTGCGCGTCATATTCAGCTACGAGATTCCACTGGCTGAAGTGATCATCGATTTCTTCGACCAGCTCAAGTCGCGCACCAAGGGCTATGCCAGCATGGACTACGAGGTCATCGGCTTCCGACCGGGCGACCTGGTGAAGCTGGAGATTCTTCTCAACGCAGAGCCGGTCGATGCGCTTTCGTTTATCATCCACCGTGACAACGCGGCCCAATGGGGTAGGATGCTGGCCGAGCGTTTGCGCGAGGTGATCCCGCGGCAGATGTTCGACGTGCCGATCCAGGCAGCTATCGGCGGCAAAATCGTTGCTCGCGAGACGGTTAAAGCCATGCGCAAGAACGTACTCGCCAAATGTTACGGCGGTGATATTACGCGCAAGCGCAAGCTGCTGGAAAAGCAAAAAGAAGGCAAAAAGCGCATGAAGCAAGTGGGCAGCGTCGAGTTGCCGCAAGAAGCATTTATGGCGGTGCTGCGCTTGCGTCGGGAGTGACCGTGCCGGCTCTCAAGCCGTTGAATGACTGGCGGGCGATCCGGCTTGATCGAGCTCGACCCATTGTTGCCGCGACCAAGAACGCTGATAAGTTTCGCGAGCTTGCCACGCTTTGGGGATCCTTTGTGCCGCAGCTCGTGATCGCAGGTGATGTGTATCCTGATGTGAACGAGAGCGGCGAGACGTACGAAGAGAACGCGGTGATGAAAGCATCCGCGCTTGCAGCCATCATTGGTGCTCCCGCGCTTGCCGACGACTCAGGCATCGAAGTTGAAGCGATGGGCTGGGGACCGGGCGTGCGCTCGGCGCGTACGCCACGGGTAGGCGCGGCCTCGCCGGAGCGGAACGAGAACGTGTTGCAATCGGTTGCAGGCAAGAGCCGTGCCGCGCGTTTTGTTTCGGTCTGTGTGGTTGTCGTTCCGGGCTACGAGCCCATTGTTGCGCGAGGCGAAGTCGAGGGCATCATCGCGCAACGCTCCCTTGGGAACAATGGATTCGGGTACGATCCTATCTTTTGGTATCCGCCCTACGACGCGACATTTGGGCAGGTTGACGCCGCAAGCAAGCACGCCGTGTCGCATCGCGGCCGCGCTGTGCGCGCGCTTATGGCCAAGCTCGCCCCACTGGTCCGCTAAACTGCGCGCGAGGAGCTGCCCCATGGGTGACCGGAAACTTCCGGGTTCGAATATTCGTTACCGGGTCATGCGTCAGTGGTTTGCAACGATTTGCCTTGCCGGTATCATACTGGCGACAACGGCGGCTGCATGCAGTTCGGGCATTGTGGGCACGGTGACACTCGGACCAACCTGCCCCGTTGAGCGCCCCGGCATGCACTGCGAGCGACCCTATGCGGCCGCAATCGGCATCTACACCGATTCGGGTGCTTTGGTCACGACGATTCACAGCGCGGACGACGGCCGCTTCCATGTAAAATTAGCTCCAGGCACGTACGTGCTGAAGCCGCAGCCTGCCGATCCCGCTCGGCCATACCCAATCGGTAAGCCCGCAACCGTCACTGTGAAAACTGGATCATTCACCCATGTCAGCCTGCAGTACGATACTGGCATCCGCTGACAAACGTCGTCTTCCAAGATAATCGAGAGGTCTCACTTCCTCGGTCAGACAAACCCAGTTCCACAAAAACGATTTATCACTGCTAAATATCTCGAGCGTAACCCCTGCGTTGACTGCGGGGAGACCGACCCAGTAGTGTTAGAGTTTGATCACGTAACCGATAACAAGTTAGGTGATATCTCCACCATGGCCGGGTGTGGCATTCGTTGGCAGCGAATCGCCGAGGAAATCGCGAAATGTCAAGTTCGCTGTTGCAATTGTCATCGCAGAAAGACTTATCGACAGCTCTGGCAAAACTCCAAAATCAGATCGGGCGGTAGCTCAGGATGGTAGAGCGCATGCTTTGGGAGCATGAGGCCGCTGGTTCGACCCCAGTCCGCCCGATATTTTTTCTACAGACAAGCGCCGCTCTGCGCCCGCAGCTCAGTTGGATAGAGCACCCGCCTTCTAAGCGGGTTGTCGCGAGTTCGACTCTCGCCGGGCGCGAATATGGTGAATGTAGCTCAGCTGGTTAGAGCGCTGGCCTGTGAAGCCAGAGGTCGCGGGTTCAAATCCCGTCATTCACCCCATCTGCTGATCGAAACCCGCGCTTGGCTCACCGCCGCGATGCTCCAAGGTCGCTGAAATTGCATCGACGAACATCGGTCGGCGTGCGCCTATAGCTCAATTGGATAGAGCACCAGACTTCGAATCTGGGGGTTGGGGGTTCGAGTCCCTCTAGGCGCGAGAGCGATACGCCCCGTTAGCTCAACGGTAGAGCATCCGGCTTTTAACCGGGTGGTTCCGAGTTCGAGTCTCGGGCGGGGCACAGCAACTCGCACACCAGCGGAGCATCACGACGAGTGCCTGCGATCGAGAAGCGTCGCGCAATTCTATGGTGGACGCTGACGATCTTCGCAGCGCTCGTCTTTCTGGTGTTGGCGTCAAGCGACACCGTTTATAACCTCACGTCGCCGCCCGGACCGCTGCAAATCCTGTTGCGCAAGTCCTACAGCATCGTCGCTTTTGCAATTGTCGGCTACCTGCTCAGCCAGTCTCTGACTGTTTCGCATCTCAAAAAGTCGACGCTCTCCGTCGCCCTGGCAATTGGTCTCTACAGCCTCCTCATCGAGGTCATTCAAACGATCGGCGGTTCCCAGGAGGGACTCATGTGGAGCGGAGTCGATGTTGCCTTCGGAATTGTCGGGGGCTATCTGGGCGCACTTGTGCGCGACCGCTGGCGGCAGCCGCGCTGAGCTACCCGTCCGGTAGAGTACGTGGTCATTGCGGCGCCCTCGCTCCGGAGTGCGTTACTCAACCACAGGGCTTTGCGCGCCAGAACCCTTGACGCCGGGCAACAACCACACAAATGGCACGCACACATAGAAGACAATCGCGGACAGGCGGAAGAGGAAGTTGAAAGCGATCAGACTGGCGTCCTTGGACAGCATCCCATAGAGCTGGCGCACGGCCTCCATTTGCGCCGCCGCTTTCTGCATCAGCTCGTGGACTGCATAATGTGACTGTGTCACGGCCGCCGTCAAATCTGCAAAGACATGCTTTTGCTTCCACACCAGCAACGTCGTCAAAATTGCGATGCCGAGGCTGCCTCCCAGCTGGCGAATGAGCGTCGAGATGCCTGTTGCACTCGCAAGATCTTATCTGCTTATCTCCGCCAGCTGAACGGTGGACAGCGGCACGAAGATGAGTGATGTGCTGCGCGGTCGTGCGCCCACGGTGCCGCCAGCGCCGCTCACCGAAATCCGTGTGGAAGGAGTGGCCATGAATGCGCCTGTCTTCCGAAGGTGGCATTCGTTGGCCTGGGAGTTTGGCAAGAACGGTCGCACCGCAAAGACGACAGGTTCGCGCAACCCCTGTCGCGTAGCAATCTGCGTCACACACGCGTCGTTAGCTCAATGGTAGAGC
>JALYZV010000038.1 GCA_030948685.1 Vulcanimicrobiota bacterium
CGTTGCTGCTTGCGTTTGTAACGCGGCCGTGCAGCACGTTGCGCTACACCGATTTTCACTGGGATCAAGCACGGGATGCGGAGCGGGTCATGGGCATGTGGCAAGGCAATCTGCCGACACTCGGGCCCGAGACGTCAAACCAGCAGTTTCGCATACCGCCGCTCTACTATTATCTTCTCTTTCCGTCGTCGACGCTCGGCGCGAACCCCGTGTTTCTTGCGCTCACCAACGCGGTTCTTTCTTTTGGGTCCGTTATTATATTTATGTATCTGATCTACAGTTTGTTGCAGTCCGTCGAACCTGACAAACGACTATTGTTGACTTCCATCGCCGGTCTGTGGTGGAGTGTTTCCATCGTCGACATTCAGCTGAACAATAGGAGCTGGAATCCAAGCCTGGTGCCATTCTTCCTGATGGCCTTCCTGCTGCTGTATGCGGTCCTGTTACAAAGGAACCGGCCTATTGTCTTGAGTCTGCTCGCCTGGCTCGGCTATGGAGCCTGCGCCGCGATTTTGGTTAGTCTGCACGGCAGTACGCTAATTGTCACGCCCATCTTTTTCTTCGCTTCGATTGCTTACTATATCTTTACCCGGCGAACCACACCCAAGATTGCGCTGCTTCCGCTGGCCGCAGTGGCTTCGTTCTTTGGCTGTCTTACACCGTATTGGAGCGGCGAACTCGCTCGCCATTGGGCAAATACCCAGTCAATTGCTGCCGCGATGCATTCGCACATGGGCATGGGGTTGCTGCCCCTGGCGAACAACGTGCGCAATGCTTATTTTGGGTTGCGGACTGAAATGTATTTTCCTGACTTCACGCTTCCATCCGCCGTCCGCGACGGGGCATCCAACCTGGCGCTGAGAATCATGGGTCTCCTTTTCCTGACAGTGGCGCCAGTGCTGGGGTTTGCTGTCTTCCGGGGAAACCGCGTCCTGATCGGCGTGCTCGCCGCCTACTGGCTTATCTACATGGTGGCTGCAGCAAATCTGCCAATTTCATATCTGCACTACAAACTGCCAATTGTGCTGGCTCCCATTATTCTGGCGATAGCGAGTCTTGCCTATCTCAACTATGCGACGGTGGCCGGCCGACTAGCGGCCTTGTTTTTGGGTACGTGTTTGCTTATTTCAATCCTCATGAACGTGCGCGATGATTATGCGTATCTCCATGCAAAATTTGGAAAACACCGGCTACTAACGAGCGATGACCTGGTCACGGCTATGAACGTCATTCCACCGAATGCGACAATGTGCGGCCCAGAGCGCCAACTCCACCTGAGGGCGCTCGAATACATTGACCTCTTCATCGAGCACAAACATATACGGTTTGACCATACCTGCAGAACTGGCAACTACATCGTTCACCCGCGGTATATTTTCGAAATCGCTCCGTCGCTGACATCAGCCATCAACGATGACCTTAATGTAGTCGACTATCACGGCATTCGCGGAAGCACGACCGTTCTTGAAACAGATACCTTCGTCGTCGAGCGCCGCTGACCGAATTGCTACACGGAGCGTAATTGAACTTGGAGCCAGCCCAGCACGTTCACCGGCGGAATGTTCGTCTCGTCTGCAATGCGAGCAGCTTCGTTAACGGCTCCGAGTGCAGCCATCAACCGTGCAGGAGCTTCTGTGCCGAGCGCAGACACGGTCTTTCGGTAGACGTCGGCGGATTCACGATCCAGGATCTGAATGTCGGCACCCAGCGCGCACATGAGGGCATCGCGCACCGCCAGCCTCGCATCGCGTAAGACCTCGACCAGATCCTCGCGTGCGCTATCCCTTGAGAGCTCCGGTGCCGTTGGAATCTGACGAGGGTTGCCCAGGCAGCTCAGCGCCCAGGTGCGAGCGGCGCTGCGCAAGTCACCGGCATCTTCATTGAGCTCTGCGAGCGCATCACCCAGGCTGCCCTGCGCGCGCCGCGCCAGGATGGCGGCACGCTCTTTTGGCACTCGATAATGGGACTGAAGCTGCGCTCCGATATCGTGCTCCGACAATGCGTCGAAGCGCAGGTTCGTCGTTCGCGAGCGTATGGTCGGAAGAACGCGATCCGGCCGTTCGGCAGTCAAGAGAAAGAGCCGCCCGGGGTTTGGTTCTTCAAGCTCCTTGAGCAGCGCATTATACACCGCATCGTTGGTGACGAAGTCAAAATCCGGCACGATACAGATCAGTTGGCCGCCTTCATAGCTATGCAGCTGCATGAGTGTAATGATGCGCCGTGACGTTTCAATGCCCATGACATCCGTCTTACGCTCGATACTTTTGCCGGCAAGCCGATCCGCTTCGCGAATGAATTCGTCGCTGATGACGATGGTATCGCCGGATGAACCCGCAATTGCACGCCGGCAGGCGCCGCACGTACCGCAGTGGCCGATGGGAAATCCGGTCGGCCGCTCGCAATGCAGCGTCATCGCGAGCAGCGTTGCGAACGTGCGCTTGCCAACACCACGCTGTCCGTGCAGCAAATAGGCGTGCGCAAGATGCTGCGGCCCTACCCGCCGAAAATAGTCGATGACCTGACGCTGCCCAACAAAGGGAGGCGGCGGCTCCGGCCGCGGCGGTTCGACGAGCGCGGGCTCCTTGGTTCTAGCCATGCCAGCGCGATAGTACCGCAGTGCGTATCTGCACCGCGAGCTCTGCTTGCGGCCGCGTGCCGTCGAGCACCATGAAACGGTTCGGTTCAGCCGCCGCCAGGCGGCGGTAGCCTTCGGCGACGCGCTTGTGAAACGCCGCGGTTTCTCCCTCCATGCGATCGGCGGCGCGGCCGTGCAGACGCTGCCGTGAAACGTCGATCGGGATGTCCAGCAAGAACGTAAGATCCGGGCTCAGCCGGCGCGATGCGAACACAGTGATGGACATGAGGGACTCTATCGGAAGTCCACGACCGTATCCTTGGTAAGCGATCGTCGCATCCCAAAAACGGTCGCAGACAACGAGTCGGCCTTCGCGCAGAGCCGGTTCGATCACGTTGTTCACAAGCTCCGCGCGCGAAGCGCTCAGCAGCAGCGTTTCGGTCTCGCCCGACATCTGACCAAGCGGATCGATGAGCAGCTCGCGGATCTTTTCGCCCAGCGGCGTGCCGCCCGGTTCTCGGGTAAAGACGAAGGGAATCGTCGTGCCTGACAGGCTTTCGTGAAGCAGTCGGATCTGCGTTGACTTACCGGCGCCTTCGATACCCTCGAACGTGACGAAGAGCCCGCCTTTTATCGAGCCGCCTCCTTGAACACGCGGACACGGCGATTGGGCTCGATACCGGTGGAACGCGACTGGAGGTCGTACTTCTCGACCAGCTGATGCTGCAGCCGGCGGATGTAGGAGGATTGCGGCGACAGCTCCACCGCCTTGTGATGCAGCATAACTTGATACGTTGCTTCCTCCGCTTCACGCAAGGCGACTTCTTCTTCATCAAGGGATGGCAGGTCGTACAGATCCTTGAGGCAGCTTTGGATTTGCGCTGTCGTATTCGTCTTGATCGCATAGATGGGAACATTTTGGGCTGCAATGTCACGCAGCTTTCCGTTGTCGCGCCGCTCGAGCGCTTTGAGCGTCAGCACCACGTCCGCATCATCCCATTTACGGGCAACGGCTGCCGGCACGCGCAGGTTCGCTATGGCGCGCTCGATCTTAGCTCGGCTGACGCCGTAGGGAAAGATGCGAACGATATCACCGGCTGCTTCGTCGTCAACCTCCGCGTCTGAAAACGCCGATTCTGCGGTTTCGTAAAACGACCGGCGCGCTGAAGGTGCGTAGCGCGTCTGCACCGTCTGCTTCTCGGCCTCTTGCAGCACTTCGACCCCGCCGGTAGCGTTGCGCACGCGCACTTCAGGACGCGGCTCCTGGCCACGCAGCATCGCATCCACCACCTCGGCAATCGGTGAATGGATGGCGAGCCTATTGCGATCTTGAATCTCGATGACGACGTCAAAGGTCGGCGATGCTTTGCGCTCGAGCACGGTCTTGCGCGTGCCGCGGCGGCGCGCTTCCTCATCAGAGAGAGTGACCGCGCCAATGCCGCCCACCAGATCTGACAGCGTTGGATTCATGAGGATGTTTTCGAGGTCGATGCCGTGGGCCGTGCCGATCAGCTGAACGCCTCGCTCCGCGATGGTACGTGCAGCCAGTGCCTCGGCTTCTGTACCGATCTCATCGATCACGACTACTTCAGGCATGTGGTTCTCAACCGCTTCGATCATGACGGCGTGCTGATTGGTCGGCACGTCAACCTGCATGCGCCGAGCATGACCAATGCCTGCATGCGGCACGTCGCCATCACCGGCGATCTCATTGCTCGTGTCCACAATGACAACCCGCTTGCGCAGGTCACCCGACAGAACGCGAGCCACTTCGCGCAACATGGTCGTCTTACCGACGCCGGGCTTACCGAGTAAGAGCAGCGATTTGCCCGAGCGCACGACGTCCAAAATAATGTCGATCGTACCGTACACGGCGCGGCCGACGCGGCTCGTCAACCCGATGATTTTCCCGCCCCGGTTGCGCAGGCACGAGATGCGGTGCAGCGTCTGCTCGATGCCTGCTCGGTTGTCCTTGCCGAACTCACCGATACGGCCCGTGACCGCGGCAATATCGTCCGATGTGACCGGCTGGTCCGACAGATTGCAGTAGTCGTGCGGAAAACGAGCCTCTGGCAGCCGCCCCAGGTCCAAAATCACCTCGATCAGTTGATCCAGATGGGGAAGTCGGATCAGCGCTTGCCGGATGTTGGGGGGGAAGATGTCGAGGAGGGCAGCCAGTTCCCAGTCGCTTGACGGACTGTGGGCAAGGTCCTCTTTCAAAAAATCGTCACCTCATGGACGCTCAGGTTGTGAGCACGCGAATCGTTCGCAGCTTTTCGTCGGCAGGGCCCTGGATGTGGACGCCTGCCTCTTGTTCGAGCCGCAGATAATCAATCGTCTCTTGCGTTATACGCTCCCCCGGGCATAATACTGGTATACCCGGCGGATAGGGCGTCACCACCTCTGCACACACATGGCCTGCGCTCGTGCTGAACGGAATTTCGACGTGGTCGGCGAGGAAGGCCTCCCGCGGCGTCGCGACTTGGTCGGGAATCTGAGGGCGTCCATCGTTATGGCCGACGCGATGGTGACGAAGACCGCCGCCGGAGCCGCGGCCATTAGGGCGAGCCTCCTGCGCCAGCTGCGAGACGGCCAAAACCAACCGATCGATATCATGCTGGCGATCCCCAATCGTAATGAGGGCAACCACGTTGCAACGATCGGCGAGCTCAACTTGCACGTCGTGGCGGGTGCGCAAAATCTCGCTTGCCTCGTAGCCAGTATAGCCGAGATCATTGACCGTAACGACGATGCGCGTCTCATCATAGCCCGCGATACCCGGGCTTCCAACCAGCTCTGTGCCGATGCAGCGGACCCCGCCAATCGCGTTGAGACGCGTCCGCGCCTGGCGCGCTAGTTCGAGCGTGTGAGAGAGAAGCTGTCTGCCTTGTGTCGCCATTTGCATCCGCGCCACGTCGAGCGAGGCAAGCATGACGAGCTGGGGACTCGTGCTTTGCAGCAAGGGCAGCGTGCTGCGCAGCCGGCCCTGATCCACGTCAGAGCCCCGCGTGTGCAACATGGCTGTCTGGCTCATGCCCGCCAGAAGCTTGTGCGTGGAGTTGACGCACATATCAGCCCCGGCTGCAGTGGCCGACGGCGGTAGCTCGGGGTGGAAATGCAAGTGCGGCCCCCAGGCTTCGTCGACCAAGAGGAGCTTGCCGCGATCGTGAACGATGCGCTCAATTGCTTGCAGATCCGCCGTGGCGCCATAGTACGTTGGGCTCGTCATGAAGACCGCCCGTACGTTTGGATGCCGATCGAGCCCGCCAAGCACGCTCTGCGGTGTGACGCAATGGTCGATGTTGAGCACCAGGTCCACTTCGGGGATCATGTAGACGGGCGTTGCTCCGCTCATGATCAAGGCGCTGGTTGCCGATTTGTGACTGTTCCGCGGCAACAGCACGCTGTCGCCCGGACGCAAGGCAGTCATGAGCATCGCCTGATTGCCAGCGGTCGAGCCGTTCACAAGAAAATACGAGAAATCCGCGCCGTACGCCGCTGCCGCCAGTATCTGCGCCTCGTTGATTGGCCCGTGCGGCGCATGCAGGTCGTCAAGCCCGCGGACCTGCGTGAGGTCGAGCTTGAGGACATTGTCGCCGATGAAGTTGCGCAATCGCTCGTGCATCCCGACACCGTGCTTGTGGCCGGGGGTGTGGAACGAGACCGTGCCTGCTTGCACGTACTCCATGAGCGCGTCGAAATAGGGTGTTTGTCTTTGATCGAAAGCGTGCACCGCTTCCTCGCTATCACGAAAAAGAGGGCGGTCGAATTCCTTCGACCGAATGCGGCCGGGCGAGGAAGGTCGGATTACGGAAATTCCCAGAAGCGGCGGCAGGTTGCCAGCAGCGAATGCAGTGGGAGCGTGAAAGGACGGTGGGCCATTCTCAATGCTAGTTTTGCAATGATGGTGAGTTCCCTCCGCTTGCAAATGGCGACGGCATGAAGGCGCTGCATATCGCCAGCGGCAATCCGCCAGGGCTCGACGTAATCGATCGTCCAACACCGACGCCGGGTCCGAACCAAGTTCTCGTTCGCGTTTTGGCAGCGGGAGTGAACCGAGCTGACCTGATGCAGCTGCGTGGAAAGTATCCGATCCCGCCCGACGCGCCGGCTGATATCCCCGGCCTTGAATTCGCCGGCATCGCCGAATCGCTGGGCTCGGGTTGTTCCCGCGTCATCGCCCAACAACGAGTCTTCGGTTTGTGCAGCGGCGGCGCGCACGCGCAGTACGTCGTTAGCCCCGAAGAACTGCTCATGGCGGTCCCAGACGGGCTCAATGACGTCGACGCTGCAGCGGTTCCTGAAGCGTTCATTACGGCGCACGATGCGCTCATCACCCAGGCGGCCCTGCACCCCGGGGAGCGCGTCCTTGCACATGCGGTCGCCTCCAGCGTCGGGCTGGCCGCGGTACAGCTCGCCCATGTGTGGGGGTGCGAAGCTTTCGGCACGTCTCGCAGCAGCCAAAAGCTTGAAGCAATTCGCGCTTTGACACTTGGCTCGTCGGCTCAGCTCGCCGCGAATAACGCGCTTGACTTTGTCACCCCGGATTCCTTTGACGAGCACTTTCTCAAACGGACGGCAGGCCGTGGAGTAGACGTCATCTTGGATCCGGTCGGCGCTGACTACTTCGAGCGCAATCTTCACGTGCTCGCGCCGCTTGGACGCCTTATTGTCATCGCCACCATGGGCGGTTCAACCGCCACACTACCCTTGACGATTCTCATGCGCAAGCGGTTGCGTCTTATCGGCACGATGTTGCGCAGCCGAGCGCTTGACGAGAAGGCGTTCGCCACTCGGGCATTCGAGCGCGACGCGCTGCCCAGGTTCACAACCGGTCAACTCAAACCAATCGTTGACAGGACGTATCCGCTCGAGCACGCCGCCGCAGCGTATACATATATGGAGGAAAATCGAAACCTGGGGAAGATCGTGCTCACGATGACGTGAGGACGTATTTGAGCAACTCGTGGCCGCGCTTGTTTTTGACCCGACCGGCTGCCTGCATGCCTAGCTTGACCGCGAGTTGACTGGATCGCTGGTTGCCAGGGCGAACGAAGGCCACCACTCTTGGGAGCGCCAGCGACTCGAACGCAAAACGCTTGACCGCCGAGGCCGCTTCGAGCGCATAGCCCTGTCCCCAATACGGCAAACGCAGCATCCAGCCGATCTCAACCTCGCCTGCTGTTTCGGGCACGCCTCGACCAGCGATCCACTCGTCGCCGGCTGGGTCGACCGACGTCAGCCCGCTTTCGCCCATGATATCACCGCTAACGCGATCTTCGATTGCCCAATCACCGTAGCCGAGGCTATAGCGCTCGATCGTCGCTGCAAGGGCGTCGTCTGCTTCGGCCGGCGACATCGGCGCGAGCGCGTGCAGGTGGCGCATGACGTCTGGATCGGCAACCATGAGTCGAAATGAATCGCGGTCGAGCAGTGTCCAGCGCCGCAGCAACAGGCGCTCCGTTTCTATAACGGCATCAGGCATCGTCACGGTGTAGAGCCACCACGCTTTGCTCTTACTATGGTCGCTCGGGTTGCGCTCGAAGTACAGCGTCATGCGCAGCGCATCGCTGGTTTCAATGTCGTAGTAATGACGGCGTACGTAGTGGTCGCCCCTATCGTCGCCGAGCTGACGCCGGGTGGCCAGCGTGCGGGCGACTACGTAACCCTGCCCGCGCCAGGTGAAGCCAGCGGGCGGACTTGGCTCGCCTCGCGACAACATTGAGACGTCAAACGCATCGGTTTGACAGGTGATGCGCTCGCTAACAAATTGTGGCTTGCGTATCATGTTTCGATTCGGCGTGCGGGGGCGACGCTAGGAGACGCACCCGCGCGATGGTGCGTGTTCGCGCCACGACATCAGGCTTCGATGCGTTCCTCGATCGAAACGTCGTACAAGAAGAGGAACTTGTACCATTCGCCTGGCACCGTGTGACGCTTGATCTGGATCCAGGGAATATACTTGGGCGTACGCGGCTTGCGCAACAGCGACATGTTCGCATCGTGCGGCGAGCGATTGTTCTTGCGATTATTACAGATCAGACAGGCGCAGACGAGATTTTCCCAGGTGGACGGTCCACCGACGCAGCGAGGCACGACGTGATCCACCGTCATCTGCCCTTCACCTTTGCGTCCACAGTACTGGCACTTGTAGTCGTCACGCAAGAGCACGTTCTTTTTCGTGAGCGCGACCTTCTGGCGCGGCCGGCGAATATAGTAGAGCATGCGGATGATGGATGGCATACGCATCTCGATGGTTGCCGAACGGAGCAGTCGCTCGTGGTGGTGGAGGATCTCAGCCTTGCCCGAGAACACCAGCTTTACCGCACGCTGCAACGAGGTGACATTCAGCGCCTCGTAGGTTGCGTTGAGCACGAGAACATCGGTCATGTGCGTCGATTCACCTGGTGGACGTACTCGATCTGTAGCTGCGTGAGCATGCCCTCGATGGCCAGCAGCGCATCATTTTCCATAATCGAGCGAACGGAGGCGAGCAACGCGTTCGCGGCGTCGATGGCCGCGCGCGCTTCTTTGATGTCTCCGGCGGCGCTCGTCTCAACCGCCGCTGCCTCGGCGGCGGGGACGCCGACTCGCAACTGGGTGGCAGCGGCCTCGACGAGGAGCGAGAGCATACTAAAAGCGAGGTCCCGCATAGGCGGGACATCATGAACTGCAACGTCGCCGTGATGCCCGGTTTGGTGCTTGCCACTCATCGCGTGGTGTTATCTCCTACGCGCCAACTTAAGCGAGCAGGGGTACCGACCCCTGCAGGAGCTATGTGTTCTGTGCTGATGTCGGCACGATTCTCGAGATGAGATCCTCGCAAATTTGACCCCATTCGTTGAGCGAACCATCGCTTGTGCCTTTCTCGTCAATCTCTTCCCGCAGCGCGTTTCGAAGCTCATAGGCTGTTTTTGCTGAAAAGCCAGATTCAAACGCCGCGTCCACAGCGTCTAACAACTCAGGCCGCCGGTCCCAGACGATCTGGCGCACAACCTCTATCTGTTGTTCGGTCCACGTGCGCTCGCGCGACACCAGCGCTGCTAACGCATCCACCGCTGCGACGATCTGGTCAAACTCTTCTCTGGTAGGAGGCGATTGCCGCTCGGCGCAGGTGTCGTGAATGTACTCGAGCGCCGACACGAGCTCTTCGAACTCGTCCTTCCATTGCTGGTCTACTGCTCGCAGCTGTGCCGTCGAGGTCCGAAGATCAGCGATGAGTTGCTTGAGCGGCTGACTGCCCTCGCGAAATGCGCTTACGCTGCGCAGCATCGCGGAGTATCGACCCTGGTCGTATGCATGAGACCCAGAATCCACTGGACGGCCTAACCTTTAGCCGCTGCCACCATTTTCACGAAGTACTGGTGGATACGCAGATCGTCGGTCAACTCGGGATGAAAAGACGTCCCCAGCAGATGGTTCTGCCAGACCATGACGCCTTTGCCGTCCACCTGCGACAAGATGTGTGCGCCGCCCCAGGCCGATTCGATCCATGGCGCGCGAATGAAAACGCCGGGAAACGGTTTGCCATCGAAACCTTCGATCTCCAAGGGTTCTTCAGCGCTTTCGATTTGGCGTCCAAAGGCATTGCGCTTTACTTCAATGTGCAACATGCCAAGCATGGGCTGCTTCGAACCGGTCACTTTCTCGGCCATCACGATCATGCCCATGCACGTGCCCCAGACGGGCATGCCGTATTTTGCTCGCTCCATCAGTGGTTTCGCCAGCTTGAAGTGCTCAAGCAAATGAGCAACCGTTGTCGACTCGCCGCCGGGAATGATAAGTCCGTCCACCGACTGGAGCTCTTCGGGCGTTTTGACGCGCACTGACTCCACTTTGCACGCCCGCAGCGCCGCAAGATGCTCCTCGATATCTCCCTGGAGCGCGAGCACGCCGACGCGCAAGGTTGACTTCGCCGCGGTGTCCGCTGCTTTCGTGGTTTTGCTCGCCGGCATGATCTGCTACCAGCCGCGGCCGGCCAGAAGCTGTTCTTTTGGGATCTGGCTAATCTCGAGACCCGCCATAGGCGCACCGAGTTCTTTGCTGACTTCGAGAACGACTTTCGGGTCGTCGAAGTAGTGCGTTGCCTCGACGACCGCCTTGGCGGTCTTGGCTGGATTTGCACTCTTGAAAATGCCTGAGCCGACGAAGACGCCTTCGCATCCCAGCTGCATGCAAAGCGCAGCATCTGCAGGTGTTGCAATCCCGCCAGCGACGAACATGACCACGGGCAGGCGGCCAGCATGCGCAACTTCACGGACTAGTTCAACCGGCGCTCCCAAATCGCGCGCGACGCTGACCAGCTCTTCTTCTGGCAGAACGGTCAGGCGCCGGATATCATCGTTCACTTGACGCAGGTGGCGGATGGCCTCGACGATGTTGCCAGAGCCGGCCTCGCCCTTGGTACGGATCATGGCCGCCCCTTCGGCGATTCGACGCAGCGCTTCGCCCAGATTGCGCGCGCCGCACACAAAGGGTACGGTGAATGGCCGCTTGTCGATGTGATAGGACTCATCCGCTGGCGTGAGTACTTCGCTCTCGTCGATGAAGTCGACTCCCAGCGCTTCGAGCACCTGAGCTTCGACGAAATGACCGATGCGCGCTTTGGCCATGACTGGGATGGTGACCGCATCCATAATGCGCTGCACCACCTCGATGGTCGCCATGCGAGCGACGCCGCCTTCTTTGCGAATATCTGCAGGGACGCGCTCGAGTGCCATAACGGCGACCGCCCCAGCTTCTTGGGCGATGATCGCCTGCTCCGCCGTCGTAACGTCCATAATGACGCCGGCCTTGAGCATCTGCGCCAGACCGCGTTTGACTTTATCGGTACCCTTCTGTTTCACGATCGTTCCTCTTTATTCTCATGCTATCAAAATCAGTGCAGTCTGTGTACCCCCGGCGGTTGGGCTTCACAAAGCCGGCGGCGGGACGCGGCTATGAATATTCGGTGCTGCACGCCCGGAAGGCAGAGCAAACGGTGCTTTGTATGGTTGGCCGTTGTTAGGGCTGGGTCTTGCCCGGCGTGACGCGATGCGCCTTGGTGTGACCGACAGCTTTTGCCGGTATCATGTGCGCGGCTGGCGCCACGTTCGATAGCGGCGTTATGAGGGCGTCCGTTTTATCGCGCTGGATGTAGTAATTGCCGGCATATTTGCCCGTTTCCCATGAAAGGAACAGCACGCTCACCGCAATGATGACCGTCGTCGGCGCAAAATAGGGTTGGTACCATTCGCTTTCAGCGCGCTTTGATCCGGTCACTGATACGTTCCCATCTCCTGCATGTCCGAGCCGCTCGTGATGTGGCCTTCGATGGCCAGCCTGAACTCGGTGGGACGATCGGCCTTCGAATAGGCTTCTTTCTCGGTCACAAGCCCGCTTTGATAGAGGTCGATAAGCGATTGCGTAAAGGTCTGCATGCCATCGAAACGGCCGCCCGAGATGTACTGATACATCTCGCTAAACTTACCTTCCATGACCAAACTCTTGATGGTCGGCGTCGCTATAAGCACTTCAACTGCGGGGACGACACCGGAACCATCGAGGCGAGTCAGTAGCCGCTGCGAGACGATGCCGCGCAGGCTCGTCGCCAGCTGCATCATGAACATTTTTCTGTTGGCTTCCGGTAGTGCGTCCATGATACGTTCGACTGCTTGGGTCGTGTTCTGCGTGTGGAGCGTGGAAAGTACTAAGTGGCCGGTTTCGGCAGCGGTGAGTGCCGTGATGATCGTTTCCGGGTCGCGCATTTCGCCGATGAGTATGACGTCGGGGTCTTGGCGCAGCGCTTGTTTGAGCGCAATGGTGAAGGACTCCGTGTCGATGCCGACCTCGCGCTGCGAGATGATCGACATCTTGTCGACGTGGATGTATTCGATCGGGTCTTCGATCGTGACGATGTGCCGGCGCTGTGTCGCGTTGATGTGGTCGATCATGGCTGCCAGGGTCGTCGATTTACCGGTGCCGGTCGCGCCGGTGAGGAGCACGATGCCATCGCGGTGGTCGCACAATGAACGCAACGAGGGCGGCAATCGCAGCTCTTCAAAACTGGGAATGTCGAGGCGCACCGACCGGAACGCTGCGCTGACCGTGCCGCGTTGGAAGTATGCGTTCACGCGGAACCGGCCGTGGCCGTGCAAGCCATAGGCGTAGTCGAGTTCTTTGCTTTCCATGAACTCCTGTTGCTGCGCGTGCGTCATCGATGAGAAGATGAGGTTCTCGCACTCCGGCAAGGACAAGGGCCGTTCCGAAAGCGGCTTGAGCACGCCGTGGGCGCGTGCCATCGGCGGCGCTGCAGCCTTGAGATGCAGGTCGGATGCGCCAAGCGCTAACATCTGCCGCAGCAGGCTGTCGAGTTCGGGCTGTTTTTGGATCTCGCGAGCGACCATGCTGTCCACAGGTATGAGGCTCCTTACGATAGGTTTCGTATGAGAACGGACCTAAGGTTAGTCTGTTACAAATCAGAGGGATTATCGGCATTTCGATGAGTGCCTGGGAGTAACGTGTCGCGGGACATATCTCTGACGACCCCGTCCAGCCAAAAAGGACCCTCAAACCGCCCTTCCGCGCCTTCTCGCTGGAAGCGCACGCGAAGGTCAATCTGCGCCTGGAAGTGGGGCCGCTTGCCGGCTCACTTCATCAGATAGCGTCGGTGGTCGCTGAGCTGGAGCTGGCCGATGAAGTGCATTTCAGTCCATCCCAAGCCGGCTTCCAGATTCGCTGCGAAGGCGCCGATATCGCCCAGCGCGACAACCTCGCCTGGCGCGCCGCGCAGGCACTGCACGATTTGCCCGACGCTCAAATCGTCATTCAGAAACAGATCCCGACGCAAGCGGGCTTAGGCGGCGGAAGCGCCGATGCAGCTGCCACACTTTTGGGGCTTGCCCTGATTTGCGCAGATAATGGAATCGTCATCCCGCGCACGCGGCTCGCCCAAGCCGCGCTGCAAACCGGATCCGACGTGCCGGCCTTCCTCGCGTCGGGCCTGCGAGTCGTTGCCGGCGTCGGCGACGTCGTCGTACAGCGCGCTTGCCAAGCGCCACTGTGGGGCATCCTGCTGCTTCGTCCGAACGTCGGCAGCCCGACCGCCAATGCATACGCGCTGCTGGATACCGCCGGCGTACCGCACGATCTTAGCCCCCAGGCAACGGCGTCCGCGGACGCAATGTGCGCGGCGTTTGCTGCAAGCGACTTCGGACGCTTCATTGCGCTGCTGCACAACGACTTCACAAGCGTCATCGAAAGCGCGCTTCCCCCGGTCGCTGCGGCACGCGAGCGGCTCCAAGCGGCTGGTGCGCAGGCGACGATTCTCTGCGGCAGCGGGTCCTGCGTGGCTGGATTTTTTGAAGACCGCGCGACGGCTCACGAGGCACTCGCGCGCCTATCGCCCGCCGCAGGCGAGTGGGCCACCGCGACTGGCTTTACGAGTGACTGATGCGAGGTTCACCGTCGTGGCGCTCGCAGGCGGATCGCTCGAGGCGGATTTCCGCAGCGCCGGTTACGATGTGCCCAACAAGGCATACCTGCCCGTTGCCGGCGAGCTCATGCTCGTTCGCGTGCTGCGCGCACTGCGTGGATCAAGCGCGGTAAAGCAGATTCGTTGCATCACCCAGGCCACCGCTGCGGCGCGCGTGCCGGCCGCTGCACAGCTTTGCGACATGATCGTGGAACCGGGCCCAGACCTCATTGGTAGCCTGCTAACCGGTTTCCAGGGAGTGCCTGACGACGAACGTGTGATCATCGCCGCGACGGATATGCCGCTTTTGACCGCCGCCGCTGTCTCCGGTTTTGCGGAGCTCGCCGCGCAAACGCCGTGCGACGTGGGCTACGGGTTTGTGGAACGTGGATTGCACGATCGCTCGTACCCCAACGTGCGCCACACCTGGGTGCGGCTGCGCGATGGCACGTTCTGCGGCGCCGGGATGAGCGTCATTCGCGCGGGCGCAGCATCGCAGATCGAGGACGTCTTGCGAAAGTTCACCGCGGCTCGGAAATCGCCCGCCAAGCTCGCGGCGCTCTTCTCGCCGGCCCTCGTGTTGAAGGTGTTGACGGGCCGTTTGGGCATTGCCGAACTGGAGCGCAGAGCCAGTGAGCTGACCGGCCTTGTCTGCCGAGGCATGAGCTGCCGTGATGCTGAGGTTGCAGTCAACGTGGACCGGCTCGAAGATTTACGGACGGTCGAAAAAATCATCGCTCAGCAATAGCGACAACAGGCGCGAAGTTGAAGCAGCGGACCTTTGAAGTGGCGTACCTTTGAAGCAGCGGACCTTTAGGTCCGCTCAAGCGCTAGGGAAGCCGCTGGAGTAAGCTGTTACGCTTTGTCGAGCGCTCGTTCACGGACATCTTCAGGGCGGCCAATGCCTTGTTCGCGATACGCATTGGTGAGCCGCATATAGGCAGAGGCGCCAACCTCTAGCCACTCCTTGGAGCGACCTTCGAGCGCGCGTTTGACTTTTGCGGGTGCGCCGGCCGCCAGCATGCCGTCGGGAATTTCCTGACCTTCGAGGACGACCGACCCTGCCGCAACCAGCGCCTGTCGTCCGACCGTTGCACGGTCCAAGACGACCGCATTCATGCCGATCAGTGCGCCCTGCTTCACAACGCAAGCCTCTAAAATTGCGCCGTGCCCGATCGTCACGTGATCTTCGATGACGGTATCGTGGCCTTCGTAAACGTGAATGACTGCATTGTCCTGTACCGAGGTGTGCGCCCCGATTCGGATGCCGGCTTCATCGCCACGCAAAACCGCGCCGAACCATATGCTTGCGCCATCACCAAGTTCGACGTCGCCGATAACCGATGCGGTGGGCGCGATGAACACGCCCGCACCGATCTTTGGCGTCTTGCCCTTATAGGTCAGAATACAGGCCATTCGTCGCTTTCGGGCAGGTCTGGATCCTGCGGTTTCGGCTGCGCTTGGTCGGCGCTAGCCTGGGCCGCGCCCTCGCCATCACCGGCTTCCGAACGGCGACGCGCTTGCGCTCGCTCGCGCGCTCTACGGCGACGTTCGTCGAGTTCTTCAGCATCGCTGATGAAGACCGATCCAAATTGCTCGTCGCCGACTTCGTCGAAATGGACCTCATCGTTGGCCGGCGGGGCATCGACGGGAGAGGTTATCTCGTCAGTTTCGGCTGGCGGCGGATAGAGCTGCCGCACCTTGCCTTTGGGAACCGGCGGCGCATCCGTTGGCCGCATCAACGGGCCGCGCGGTTGACGTCCAAAACCGGGCTTCGGCTTGGTCGCTTCCCCATTGGGTTCGAGTGCTTCCTCAACCGCAGCCGTCTGGTCGGGCGGCGGGTACAGCTGCCTGACCGTCGGCCCTTCGCGTTTTGGTGCCGGCTGTCGCGTGCGTCCACCGAATCGCGAGCTGCCATCTCGGCGTTCGCGACGGTCGCCTCGCTCCGGGCGATCGGGCCTATCAGGACGCGGTCCTTGCTCGCGATCGACGGGTCTTCGGTCGTCACGCCCCCGATCGACGCGCGGTTCACGTGGTCCACGCTCGTCACGCCCCCGATCGACGCGCGGTTCGCGTGGTCCACGCTCGTCACGTTCTCGTTCGAACGAAGGCTTGCGCCGGACTGGCATATCGGCGCGCATCTCAACGTGGATAGCCGCCGGACCCTTCGGCTGAATGACGACATCGAGTTCTTCGTCGTCGACCGGCCGCGCCTGGCGCGATTGCGGCGGGCGCTGCGGTCTGGCTTGACCGCTTTCTCCCTGGAAGCGCTTACCGCGGGACTCTTCGCGCAACGGGCGTTCTGAGCGCGACTCTTCGCGTATAGGACGATCTGCGCGCGTGCGCGTTTCGTCAAGATCGACTGGACGTCCATACAGCTGCCGGACGGGACCGAATCGCTTTGCCGGGCGATTGCCCGGAGCCGGCTGACGAGGATCGACCACGGCGGTCATCTCATCATCGGAATCTTCATCCTCATCGTATGGCGCCGGCGCCGGTTGGCGGGGGCCTCGCTCGCGAATATCTCCCGGTGGCGCGAATCGGTCGGAACGACCCACGTCTTCATGCGTGTCATAGATCGGTTCGGCTTCGTCTTCCCCAACTGACGCACCGTTGGAAACCGGCGCCTCAGATCCCCGACCTTTGCCACCGCGACCGCGCCGACGGCGGCGACGGCGTGCTGTACCATCTGCACCGTCCGAATCCGTTTCCGCGGGTCGCACTTGACGGCCAACGGGCACGGTGGGGCTCGTGATCACCGCATCTTGGTCTCCGTCGTCATAGTCGATATCACCCTCGCCACCGACAACGAGCGGTTGCTGATGCGACGGCGGTGCGCCGCGGCCTCCGCCCGGACGGCGCCTGCCGCCGCGAGTGGGAGACTCGCCCCGGCCGCTCGGCGCCCTTCCTTTGCTTTGGCGTGCTGGCTGCCCGCTGCGCGCAGCAGGTGCCGCCACGCGAGGCGCTTCTTCATCGTCGGCAACCGAAAACGCGACCGTTTCTGGTCGACGCAACCGTGCGGGCCGGTGTTCAGGCTCCTCACCTCGGTGGCGTCCGTCTGCGGCGGCCGCGACATCGCGGAGCGACGGCGCCGGCGGCGCGATCGGCGCATCGCTCGCCGCGACGTCCTTGCCGCGCCCGCGCTGACCGCGGCGACGACGGCCGGCGGTCGGCAGCGGTTCTGCAAGCTCGGCGCGCACCAGATTGCCGTCCACAGCAGCGACCTTGAGCTTGACGGTCTGGCCGGCGGCGGCGTTGGCCGCATCTTTGACCTCGATCAGATAGCCGTTGACCTGGGCGACGCCTGACGCAGGGTTGGGTAGACGCACGGGCAGGAGCTCGGCTTCGACGACGGTGCCCGTCAGCGGTGTCGCGCGCATGCGTCGCGCCTCTTCAACCACAACCTGTTCGCGGTGGTGGCCTGGCTCGACATACAACGCGATGTCCAGCTCGTGATCCCGCGCAAGCTTTTCAAACTCGTCCTTGTACCAGCCTAAGAGCTGTGTCGCGACACCGGGATCCGAGACGACGTCGAGTTTCCTGACGCCGTTCTTGGCGACGCGGCTGCGAATCTGCCGCAGGACGCCAATGGCGACACTTTCGCTCGACATAACCGTCCCCAGGCCCGTGCAATAGGGGCAGTCGGAGCGCAATTGACCAGCCAGGTCTTTGCCCACCCGTTTGCGGGTGAACTCCAGCAGTCCAAGATTTGAGAATTCTTGAATGGTGCTGCGCGTACGATCGCGCCGCAACGCTTCGGTCAGCGTTGAGATGACCTGCTCCCGGTTGCGCGCGTGCGTCATGTCGATAAAATCCACGACGATGATGCCGCCGATGTCGCGCAAGCGAACCTGGCGCGCAATTTCGGCTGCTGCCTCGATGTTTGTCCGGACAATCGTGTCCTCGAGATTGCGGCCGCCGGTGAACTTGCCCGTGTTGACGTCAATGACGGTCAGGGCTTCGGTATGTTCGAGCACGAGGTGGCCGCCCGATGGCAGCGGGATTTTCGGCTTGAGCAGCTTCTGCAATTCTTCGTCGATACCGCGCTGCGCAAAAAGCGTCCCCGGCCCTTCCACGAGTTTGAGCCGGTCGATGTACTGAGGTCCGAGCAGCGACATGGTGGAACGGATCTCGTCGAACTGCTCTTTCGAGTCGATATACACCGCGCTGACGTCGCTCGTCAAGAAATCACGAACGGCCTTGAAGACCAAGTTGAGATCCTTATGTAAGAGCGCGGGTGCGCTGGAACGCTTGTAGCTTTCGAGGATGCCATGCCAGAGGCGCAACTGCACGCCGAGATCGGCAATGAGCTCTGCTTCGCTGACGCCCTGCGCTGCGGTGCGCACGATGGTCGCCATGCCTTCGGGCCGCACGCGGCGCATAATTTGCTTGAGGCGTTCGCGCTCGTGCGCATCTTCGATTCGAGACGAAACACCGGAGTAGCGGCCGGTCGGCATGAGGACAAGATAGCGCCCCGGCAGCGAGACGTTGGTGGAGACGCGGGCTCCTTTGAGGCCGCGCGGTTCTTTGACGATTTGAACCAGGACTTCCGAGCCGACCTTGAGCAGCTCGTTGACGGTGTGTCCACGACGGCGGTCGGTGATTTCGGTTTCGCCGATATTGATCGGGTCGCGCATGATGTCGTCGACGTACAGGAAGGCATTGCGGCCCAGCCCGATGTTCACGAAGCATGCGCCCATGCCGGGGAGGACGTTTTCAACCCGGCCTTTGTAGATGGAACCTATTACTTTTTCTTCGCGCTCGAAATAGATCTCCGCAAGTGAGCCTTCTTCAAGGACGGCGACGCGGTTTTCCCACTCGTCGCATGAAATCAAAATCTCGGTCTTCAATACCGTACACCTTTGCTTGCAAGTAATGGGGAATACCGCGGTGCCGCCTACCGGCAATAGGCCGGGCGGTCACGCGAGCATCCCTCGTGTTGATGATCAGCCTCTATCCCCTCGACAAACCAGTCGGGTCCGCGAGCCCAGGACGGCGCGCCAGTTGCGCGACGTGGGCTACTTCAGCGGAGGGCAAAACAGGCCAGACAGTCGTGGGGAACCGGTTTGCGAAACGCTGGGCGAACGTGTGCGCCCTCTTCAAAAAAATCTGAATGTCAATCTCCGGCGATGCGCTTCAATTCAGATGCTGCACCGGCATACATCGGCATCGCTTCGCGATCCGTGAACCTCAATCGTATCGGGCTCTGGCTCTCTTTTTCGGCGCCAGCCGGCGTCCCGCCTCTAGGGCCCGAGCCTGCCTGCTGCTGGCTTTGATCAGCGGAAGCTCATTTTATAGCGCTGCAGGTGGATGTTGAGCAGCACGCCCACCGCCATGAAGCACGTAATGAGGCTCGACCCGCCATAGGACATGAAG
>JALYZV010000045.1 GCA_030948685.1 Vulcanimicrobiota bacterium
GGTTCCCGCCGGCGGGCAGCGGAACTTATACATAATGCCACTCGGGAGTGGGGTTAAGCCCAAAGACAAGAGCCCCGTTACTTTGCCTACGGGCACGGTGACTTTTTTATTCACGGACATTGAGGGCAGCACCGAACGTTGGGAATCTCACCGCGATGCGATGGCCGACGCGGTCAAGCGCCACGACGTGCTCGTGCGCAACGCGATCGAGTCGCACGGCGGCTATGTCTTCAAGACAGTTGGCGACGCATTTTGCGCAACATTTCCGCGCGTCTCTGACGCCGTCGCCGCTGCTCTGCATGCGCAACGCGCCCTTGTACAGGAAGACTTTTCCCAAGTAGGTGGCTTGCGCGTCCGCCTGGCGTTGCATACAGGCGAGGCGAGCGAACGGGATGGCGATTATTTCGGCCCCACCGTCAACCGCGCCGCGAGGCTGCTAGCCGTTGGCAGCGGTGGTCAGATGCTGCTGTCGGGCGTGACCGCTCATCTCGCTCAACCTGCGTTGCGGTCACAAACAAGCTTGAGCGACCTCGGTACGCACCGGCTCAAGGACCTTGCGCAACCCGAACACATATACCAGTTGTGCGTCCCTGATCTCGCATGCGATTTTCCGCCGCTTCGCTCGCTCGAAGCGCACCGCCACAATTTCCCTGTCCAGCTGACGAGCCTTCGTGGTCGAGAACGCGATGTAGAGGATGTACGATCGCTTCTCGATGGCACAGCTCTGTTGACGCTCGTAGGCGCCGGCGGGATAGGCAAGACTCGGCTTGCGCTGCAGGTAGGGGCCGAACTGATCGACCGCTATCCAGACGGCGTCTGGTTCGTCGAACTAGCATCGTTGAGTGATCCCGAGTTGGTGGTAAACATCGCGGCGCAGGTTCTCAATGTAGCCGTGCCGCAAAATCGATCGCCCATAGAGGCCATCGTGAGCGCCCTACGCCGCAAACGAATGCTCGTGATACTCGACAATTGCGAGCATCTTGTCGCCGCCGCCGCTAACCTCGCCAATGCCATTCTGACAAGCTGCCCCGACGTTCGGATACTGGCAACCTCGCGCCAAGGCCTCGGTATTTCCGGTGAGATCGTTCACCAAGTGCCACCGCTTGCGGTTCCGGAAAAGACGCAGACGCTCAAGCTCGACGAGGCGCTGCGGTACGGCGCGGTCGTCCTTTTTGCAGATCGCGCCGCAGCCGCCGATACGAAATTCGCATTGTCTGACGACACCGCGCCAATCGTCGCGGAGATTTGTCGGCATTTGGATGGCATAGCCCTGGCGATCGAGCTGGCCGCAGCGCGCGTGAAAGTGCTGAGCATACCGCACTTAGCCGAGCGGCTGGCAGAGCGCTTTCGGCTTCTTACCGGGGGAAGCCGCGCAGCGTTGCCTCGCCAACAAACCTTGCGGGCGCTCATTGACTGGAGCTACGATCTCCTCGCGGAGAGCGAGAAGATGCTCTTTCGCCGCGTGTCTATCTTCGCTGGTGGTTGGACGGCTGATACCGCGAGCGCGGTGTGCTCAGGAGATAACATCGACAACGGCGATGTTCTCGAGTTGCTCGCGTCGCTGGCGGAGAAATCGCTGGCCGTGGTTGACACGACGGGGCCCGTCGAGCGTTATCGGCTGCTTGAGTCCACGCGCGCGTACGGACTCGAGTTACTCACGGAGAAAGGCGAGCGTACCGGCCTGGCAAGCAGACATGCTGAGTGTTTTGCCGCTGTGGCGCGCGAGGCGGACGAAGCATCGAAAAACCTGCCCGCACAACCCTGGCTGAAACGGTACGAACCGGAAATTGATAATTTTCGAGCGGCACTCAACTGGGCGATAACCGCTGACAATGACCCAATCTCGGGTGGCACAATTGCCGGCAACCTAGGTCTGCTTTGGTGGTACGGTGGGCGAACCGAGGAGGGACGGCGCTGGACTGCGACCGCCCTGCGCGGCATTGATGAAACTGCGGCGCCTGCCGTCGCGGCGCGTCTGTGGCTGACGTCGGCAGTATTAAATGAGGGTCAGGGCAAGCTCGAGGCCGGTGAACGCGCCCGCATGCTCTATGAATCGGTCGGGGATCGGCGCGGTGCTGCCCGCGCGCTACGTTGCGTTGGGTCAGCCTTGCATCACCTGGCGCGTATGGACGAGGCTGAGGTAGCGTTGCGAAAGGCGCTGACAGATCTGCGTGAAGCAGGCGATGCCGCAGAAGTCGTCCGTTGCCTCTTTTCACTTAGCAGCACGATGTGGGCTCGCGGCGATATTCCGACTGCACGGCAGCTTCTCGGTGAAACATTGGCGGCGGCGAAGGCGCTGGGGGACGAAGCGGCGAGTGCAGCCTATCTTTTCAACCTCGCAGAGCTTGAGTTTTCTCAGGGAGGGACCGAAGCGGCGGTACGGTATGCGAGTGATGCGCTTGCTATTTACGTAGAGGTGAAGAATTTCAGGCTGGTAGCTATCGTTCAGGCCAATCTAAGCATTTATCGCATCGCGTTGGGGCAGCTAAGCGAGGCACGCGCTGAGGCGTGCGAGGCGATCCGGTGGGCCAGGGAAACACAATACTCCTACTGCATGGCGATCGCGATCCAGCACCTCGCGCTGCTTCTGTCCTTTCGCAGCGAGCGGCATCGCGCTGCTCGGCTAACAGGTTATGTGGACGCCGCCTACCAGAAGCTCGGCAACCGGCGTGAGTCAACAGAGGAGTGGGGTTACCAAAAGTTGCTCTCTTCGCTGCGCGAAGGGATCGCCTCTGACGAACTGGGGGTGTTGATGGCTGAAGGTGCGGGCTGGACGGAGGAGCAGGCGGTAGAAGAAGCGCTGAAGATCTAATTCTTTCGACCCGGCGTCTTTGTACCTGATTCGGGCTGCACAGGGCCTCCGCGGACCGTCGCTCCTATCACGATGCCTGCGCTGATGAGCACGAGGTTCTTTATGATGTATTGACCCTCCAGCGTTGGCACGAATGGCACCGATGTAAACGTCTGATCGGGGAAGAAGAACAACGGGAGCAGCGTTCCCGCCATCTGCACGAAGAGCAGAAACAGGGTCAGCCGCATGGCAACGCGGGTTAACAGGCCCAGTCCAATCAAACACTCCCAGGTCGCAAGGATAGGCATGCTCAATGATGGGCCAATGTGGTTAAAGGACAACTTGAGGATCGTTTGGCTCGCTAGCATCTCAGCCGGGCTGAGATTTGGCAAGAACTTCAAGATTCCGAACCAAAAGAATACGATACCAAGGCTGATTCTCAATAAAGTGATTCCGTGACGAGCCATCCATCCAGTGATCGCTCGATCGACTCTGTCGAAGAGACCTTGAGTACTAGCCACGCGTCATACTTTCCCGATTGCCACTCTTGGCCCATTTACGCTGCGCAGGACGTGCGCCTTCGAACGCCAGCCGCTAGGCAAAGGAATCGGCTATGCACCCAGTGACGCAGTTCTGGACAGCGACGCTGCCTGCGTTCTTGGCTTCGCTCGTCGAATTCGTCGAGGCGCTGACCGTTGTGCTCGCGGTCGGCATCACGCGAGGCTGGCGGCCCGCGCTCGTCGGTGCAATCGCGGCGATCGCGCTGCTCGGATTGCTGGTCCTGATATTCGGCCCGCTGCTCGGTCGCTTCCCGATCACCTGGCTGCAGGTGGCTGTCGGTTGGTTACTCATTCTCTTCGGCATGCGATGGTTGCGCAAGGCGATACTCCGGGCAGGAGGCGCCATCAGCATGCGCGACGAGACGAGCATATTCGAGCAGGGGAAGCGCGGGTTGCAGGACGCGAGCGCAAGGACAGCGCGAGGTCTGGACGTCGTTGGGTTTCTTACATCGTTCAAGGCAGTGACGCTTGAGGGTCTTGAAGTAGTGTTCATCGTGATCGCGGTTGGCGCCACCGCCAACGCGCTCGTACCGGCGAGCATGGGGGCCGCGGCTGCGGGCGTGCTGGTCGTCGCAGCGGGCGTCGTCCTGCAGCGTCCGCTCTCGCGCGTGCCGGAGAACAGCTTGAAATTCGCCGTCGGGGTTATGCTGTCCGCATTCGGCACCTTCTGGTTCGGCGAGGGCCTCGGCATGAAATGGATTGGTAAGGATCTCGCCATCCTCGGCCTTATCGTGGGTTATCTCCTCACGTCGTTCATAGCGGTTGCGCTCTGCCGGCGCTCGCTAAACCGGCTGCGGAGCGAAGCGCAGGGATCTCAGCCATGACGTGGTTGATGAGTGGATTAAAACAGGTCTACGGGCTCTTCGTGGACGATGGTGCGCTGTCGCTGGCGATCTGCGTTTGGCTCCTGGTCGTCTGGTTCGTGTTCCCGTACATTATTGCCAGTGGTAGCGTACGCCCGATCGTTCTGTTCATAGGCCTTGCAGCGCTTCTTGTGGATAGCGTGCGCCGCGGCTCAACCCAACGGGGGAAGCCAGGATCTTAGTTCTTTTACTTGCCCTTGGTCTCGGCTTTGTGTCGGGGCTTCGTACCTTCACGCCGCTAGCGGCGGTGCTGCTTGTACGCGGCGGCATTTGGGGTATCGTCCTGTTGGTCGCTGCTGTTGCTGAGTACGTCGCGGACGTGCTACCAAACATTCCTTGTCGAACGCAAGCCATGAGTCTCTTGGGCCGAAGCGTCAGCGGCGCATTCGTGGGCTGGTTGATCGCGACGATGCACGACGGCTCTGGGATCTTCGGGGCGCTTGCCGGCATCAGCGGGGCAGTGATCGGCACGTACGCCGGTCTCGCGGCGCGTCTGGCGGCGATAGCCCGGATCGGCCGGTATCCAGCGGCGATCGCGGAAGACCTCGTCGCGATAGGACTCGCAGCCTTCATCGTCACACGCTAAGCGGGGCTAGCGCACAAGAACGAATCTGCCACCGTCTGTGAACAGGATGACAAGCAGCATCGAAATCAGCGTCAAATCGTACGACCAGCCAAATCCATCGTCGCCCCAAAAATCGGTTTTCCAAACGAAGATCTTCCGCTGAATCGCGCCGAGCATGATCAGGATCAAACCGATCGCGGCGAGCTGTGGTAGCACGCCCAAGATGACTCCCGCTCCGCCCGCGAGCTCCGCCACTGCAAGAAAAATTGTGAAGCCCTTTGACATTCCGATGCTTTTGCTGCGTGCGTCCGGATCCTTGAGATCATTGTACCCGCTATTGATGTAGGTCGCGCCGGCCATAACTCTGAGAAACAGCAAGCCGTAATCGTTAAATTGATCAAGATGAAACATGCTTCAGAGCACCTCCAAGGCCACTTGGTCGCGAGAGGTCTCGAACCTCTGAACTCTCCAGTGTCCAAGAACAAAAAAAGAACCAAATGTCACAACTATCTATCGCTTACATGGAGCATGTAGCGGTCACCCTAGGTGAGGCCGCGCAGAACGCGATGATACTATAGGCGCCATAGAAGCTCGCACGAGAGTCACTCGACCTGCTGTCAGGTTCCACTCGCGAACTGGCCCATAGCGATCTTCCCACCCCAGGCTCTGAGCATAGTCGTGGGTAACGGGATGGGATTGAACATTCCCCGTAAGTGCACTGCAACCGCTGCCAGCCGTTGGCAGAGCGTTCCACTGACTTAGCGTCGGGCAACGGGCTGCCGCCGTCTGACGTGGTGAGCACCGCACAGCCGTAACGGCTGCCACGCTGCGCCCGCCACGCTGCTTGGTTTGGTTCAAACAGGGTATACTCTCAACGGCTGCAGCTGCGAGGCGACAAATACGTTTGCCGTATCCAGATTGCAAGTAAGGAAGCGATCGAAGAAGGAACCTTCAGCCTTTCTTCGTGTGACCTCAAGCATTCCTAGAAAGTCTCACTCACCAACAGATGATTGGAGCTGTGATGGTAAACGGACACCTAGTTATCGCTCAAGCGAGTGATCAGCCTACAACGGCTCCGACCGATCAATCGCAAGCAGCGACACCAGCACCTGCTGGTACAATGGGAACTTCAACAACCACGAATAATACAAACACCACCACCACATCGGGTCCGGACACGAATACGTGGATAATTATCGGCGTTGTCATAGTGGCTCTTATTGTGATCATAGCGGTCGTTGTGAATCGCAATAGAAACAACACCACGATTATCCGTTAGCCAAGATAGTACAGCATGGTCGCTGAAATGCTCTACTTGAACTTAGTGTCACAGCCCATGCAGCGCGAAAAAAACTGTTCGCTGAGATTGATGACGAGTTAAGCGTCCACGCGCACATAGAGGAGAAAATTTTCTATCCAGCACTTAAAGCCAAGACCGAGACAAATACCGACGAGCGGGACGAAGTGCTCGAAGCATTGGAGGAGCACGCTTTAGTCAAAGGTATGCTTCACGAGCTGGAGGTTCTCGATCCCAAGAATGAGACATACAATGCCAAACTGCAAGTGCTTAGCGAACTTGTGAAACATCACGTCAAGGAAGAAGAAGGCACAATGTTCCCACAGGCCAAACAATTACTGAGCACTGAAGAACTCAAATCGCTGGGCTTCAAACTGCAAGCTGCCAAAGCCAAAGCCATCGCATAATCGTCGAAAGCAAAAGAGGACCGGTATCGGTCCTCTTATTTTGAAGCCATTACGCAGAAAATGAACCGGTACGTAGGCTTCTAGACGGGTTATTGGGGATTGCCACTGGGCCCGTGTAGGACGCTGCGGTATTGCTAATTACGTGGCGTAGTCACAAGAAGGAAAATCGACAAGATTGGTTGCGTTCGTGCCCACAAAACAGGCGAAGAAGAAAAGCAAACCTCGCGCCGCAATGAAGGCCGAGCCTTATGAGGTTCTCATCGTTGGCGGTGGAGCGGCTGGACTAAATGCGGCGCTCATTCTAGGGCGCGCTCGTAGGAGCGTGCTCTTGTGCGATGACGGACACCCACGTAATTCAGTTGCGAAACATATGCACGGCTTCTTGTCACGCGACGGTACGCCACCTCAAAAGTTGTTGGAGCTAGCACGTTCTGAGTTACAGCGTTATCCGAGCGTAAAGCTGGTCAGATTAAGAATTGATCGAGCGAAGGTGATTAAGGCTGCGTTTGCGCTCACGGCAGAAAATGGTCAGCTATTTATTGGCAAGCGTCTTTTATTAGCATACGGAGTTCGAGATAAGTTACCGGATATTGAAGGCTTGGCTAAATTTTGGGGGCGGAGTGTTTTTGTCTGTCCGTTTTGCGATGGTTGGGAGGTCCGGGATCGAGCCGTCGTTGTCTACGGAAAGGGGAAGGAGGCCGTTGACTTAGCGCAAGAGCTTTATGGTTGGACGAAGCGCGTCGTTGTCTGCGTCGAGAACGGGACCGTATTGACCCGTATGCAGCGTCGCTGGCTTCAGCTAACGAACTGTCGTCTCATCGAGGGACGCTTGCGGCGGCTTATCGGAGGACTCAGGTCATTAAAGTCAGTTGAGGTGGAAAATCGCGAGAGGCTTTCATGTGACGCTCTGTTCTTAGCAACTCCTCTTCGTCAGACTTGCGCGATCGCCGAAGCATTGGGCTGCAAACTCGACAAAATGGGGTCAATAGTAGTAGATGACAAGTGTCGGACGAACGTTCGTGGCTGTTATGCTGCAGGTGACGCCGTCACGGACGTTCATCAGGTGATCTTGGCTGCGGCGAGTGGTGTACGAGCCGCCGTTGCGAGCTGCACCGATCTACTTTCCGAGGAAGCTAGGGCCATTACTGCCAAGTCGCCTCGCCGGAATGGCGCATAACCCGGTAATAATGTGGTGAAACATACCCGGGTCTCGACACACGACTGCATCTCTGAAGCGAATACGTTCGGTTCGGTTTGTGGGCGATTGTTTGCAGCCGAAAATGCCGATTCACCAGCGTGTGAGACGAGGTCAAGGGCTTCGTCAGTGGGCCTGGAGTCCAGCCGAGTTACTGTCTCCAAACCCCGACAGCATCTCGGAGCGCGAGATCGGCTACTCGGGGTGCGAGGCATGCCGACGAGCCGATAAAGCGTGTCTGCCGGACGTTGATTCCCGGCAGACCGCTTTCTTTTTGTGGGCTTGAGGCTTAGTGGATCGTACCGTTCAGGCCACTGGGGAAGAAAGGCCCGGCAATCGCAATTACCTGCGTCGTCGTACGAACAATTACGAGACCCATGGAATCGACCGTGAAGTAGTTCGTTCCGGACGGTGGCGGCAGCACATCCTTGGAGTCGATGGGAGCGGTCGTTACGTTTTGCTCCGCGACCAGTAGTCGGATGTCGCCACTGTGCAACGCTTCGGTTGCCAAGATCTGGGCAGCCGTCCCCAGGATTGCCTTGGATTGAATCAACGGCGCGGCGCCCGCGTAGGCGCTCACACCAGTGTCTTCAAGAGCCCGCGACAATTTCAAGAAAAACGACTGCGATGTGCAGGCTCCCAACGCGTCAAGCTTAATTGCAGGCTTCGCAATGGCGTTGGAACCCAGGACGCCGCGCAAGAGTTTCACGTGTGCGACTTCGTCAGTGTAGATTTGCTGCGCTATGGTCGCGATTCGCGAATCCGTAAAGGTCACCATGTGACCCCCAGTTGTCGGCCCCGGGGTACCCACGCCACTCGTACCAACCCCATGGGAAGCAATGCCGGCTCCGGTCACGGCAAACGAGTAGAACTCAGCCTCGAGATACTCGAGATTGAGCGCGAAGTTCAAGATGTCGAAATCTGTGATTGTCGGAGAATCGATGTTAGCCCCGTTAGCCTTGGCGGGTGCGGTAAGACCGGCAAGGCCTCCGGCGGTCGAACAGGCAGCGCCGAGGAGCGCTCCTGTGCCGATCAAACCAAGCGCTGCTGTGCGCGAAACGAGTCCATTTCGTGGCTTTTCCTTTTCCTCAATCATGATCGCTTCTTTCTTTAACAGACGTCAAATTGCAGATATTGAATCACTCAAAGGCTCTTCGCCCGCCACCAATCCGCCTCGCCGTGACTTTAGAAATTATTGGCAGACGCCGTTTCGCCTAGCGAACTGTGACCAGCGCGGAGGTCCTTGCAATCCACTATTTCAGGAAGGCGTATTACTAAACAGACTCGTAATAAATTTTTTGCGACCCGTGTCAACGGATCATCGACCTATCAAGCAACCGGTCTGCCGCCCGCATAAGCAGCACACGTGCCAGTCTCTTATCCCGCTTGCGTTTTGTCGTAGTCGGGCGGTAAAAACGTCACTGCGAATACATCCGAAATCGAGCGCCATTCGTCCTGTTAGTGTCCATGAAACCATTCACACTCACGCGCCTTAGCATCACGTTGCCTAAGGATGTAGCGCGGGCGTTGAAAAACGCCGCACAAGGGAACCAAGTTTCCGTCTCAGTCCTCGTGGAGGTCGCGCTTGTGGCATATCTTCTGGAGCGCAGCGCCGATAAAATCCGGGATGCCCTCGCGCGCCATGGCGCCTCGCTTAGACGTACGCGTGCCGGACGTTTAGGATGCGGTGATTCCGGAAATACGTCTTCGTAGTTCTACGTATTAGCTTTCCATAACTATGTTTTCGTTTGCATCAATCCTAGGATTCAAATATCGAAGCGCCGAAGCGCGCGCTTAACTGCTCAGCATAGGAAGCGAGCCGCTTGGATAGCAGATGGGCGAATTGGTTTCCAATCCGGTATTGTCTGATGAATTAGGTCGCCTGGCAGCGGTGCGCCGTTACGATGTCTTAGACACGCCGCCGGATGGCTCGTTCGATCGAATCACGAAAATCGCCGCCTCCATCTTTGGCGTTCCAATAGCGCTAGTGACCGTTGTTGATGAGGACCGAATATGGTTTAAGTCGCGCTACGGGCTGGACGGCGTACAGGAAATACCCCGGGATCCAGGACTCTGTGCGTCAGCCATTTGTCAGGCGGAGCCCTATGTCATTGAGCAGGCGCGCGCAGATCCGAGGAGTCTAGCGAACCCTTTAGTGGCTGGAGAATTCGGATTGCAATTCTACGCTGCAGCTCCCTTGCGCACGCATGATGGCTACAACCTAGGTACACTGTGCATCATAGATCGCCAGCCGAGGCAGATCTCTCCAGATAAGCTCGCGATTCTTGAGACGCTGGCAGGCGTCGTTGTCGATGAACTGGAGCTTCGGTTGCGTGCCTTGAGAGCGATTGCGGCAGAACGGCAACTCCAACGCGCTGCGTCGGCGCAAGCGGTGGAAAAGTCGCGTTTATATGAGCATGAGCGGCAGATAGCGGAAACGTTGCAGCGTGCAATGGTGGAATGCGATTTTCCAAAAATAGATAATTATGTCTTCAGCGCGACATACATTCCAGCAACGTCAGAGGCATTGATCGGTGGCGACTGGTACGACGCCGTGTCATTGGACAATAATCGATTCCTCATTTCGATCGGGGATGTAACCGGCCACGGCTTGCAGGCAGCCGTTCTTATGAGTAAACTTCGTCAGTCGCTGCGAACGCTTAGCCTCCATATCGAGAGTCCCAGTGAGATATTGCAGGCGCTGGAGGCCGTACTTCGCCAGGATTCGAGTGAACGCATAGCAACCGCATTCGTCGGAATTGTCAACGTGGAAGAAAAGTGTCTCACATTTGCAACCGCTGGCCATCCCCCACCGTTCAAAAGGTCAAGCGACGGATGTGTACACGCGTTGTCGGCTGTCGGCCAACCGCTGGGAATGGGGATCGAACCAAAGCGTGAGAGTAGCTCGCTCTCCCTCAATCCTGGTGATCTTTTGGTGCTCTATACTGACGGCCTAACCGAAGCAACCAGGAACATCTTTGAGGGTGAACGGCTGCTGATTCGTGCAATTGAAGGCGTGAAGCCGAATCGGTGGGACAGGGTGGCCGACGACTTGAGCAAAGCGGTGCTGTCTCACGGATCGAGTGATGATGTGGCCGTCCTCACGGTTGGAATCGCGTAAGCATTTCGACGAGGCCGAGTTCGCCTGCTTTTCGTGTCATTCAGTATCAACGAATTGCCACGCATATCGAGTAGTCGGTCAGCATTTGGTCAGCACTCTAATCCAATTTGGCATCCCTGACGCAGACTCGAGCTTTATCGTCGCGCTGCAATTCTTACGTATCACCTAGCAAGAGTTCGGAAGCACCGACGGCGAATGCGCTCTTGGTGAGGAACTGCAGTCGCGGAGTTGTGCCAACATGACGACGGTCGATCCAGGAGCTCAGTACGTCCTCGGCAATACGCAGACGGAGCACGAGCGTCTCGCTCGACAGGCGATGCGTTATGATCCGCTCAGCGAACGGTTGTTTCGTGAAGCTGGCATCGGCCCGGGCCAGCGCGTCATGGATCTGGGTTCGGGAGCTGGCCACGTCTCGATGCTCGCGGCTCGGCTCGTTGGTCCGTCTGGCGAAGTCGTCGGCGTTGAGCGAGACCCGAGTTCAGTCGCCTACGCGCAGTCGCGCGCTGCGCAGGCAGGCTTGCGCAACGTGAGTTTCACTCAATCTGACGTGAATCTTATATCACGAACGAAACCGTTCGACGCCGCAGTAGGCCGTTTTATTTTGATGTTTCTTCCCGATCCCGTCGGCGTCTTGCGCTCACTGTCCGGTTTCGTCCGCCCGGGCGGCGTCATAGCCTTCCAGGAGGTATCTCAGGCGTTGATGATCCGGCGTTCAGAGAATTTGCCGCTGTGTTCTGCGAGCGTCGCTTTGATCCATGAGACCCTCAAGCGTAGCGGGGCAAATCCGGAGATGGGCTTCGATCTTTACCAGGCCTTCCAAGATGCGGGATTGCCTGCACCGACTATGCGCATGGAGATGCCGGTCGGAGATAATCAAGAATTCGCGCTGTGGGTCGCCGACACGCTCCAGAGCATGCGGCCGCGGATGCAGCAGCTAAACCTTAGTTCCAACTCGCTGGGTGACTGGAGTACGCTTGCGAAGCGGCTTCAAGATGAGGCTGCATCATCGCGCAAGGCCGCTGCGTGGTTTGCCGCTGTGGGAGCCTGGTCAACCACGCCCACAACCGCGACCGCGTAGCCGATCACGTTGTGCCGGCCAGGAATCAGATGCTGCTGCAAGGGTGGATATCGCACTGCAGGAGGCGTCTGGTCAGGCGTTGGGATCAGGAACTCAATTTCCGATGTCAAACGACACCGAAAGCGACCACGCATAGGAACTAAGTTCATGGAGGAGCACCACGCCATGAAGTCTGCAGAGCGCTTTTCGAACAGCTGCTCATGCTCAATCATGCGCTACCGTTCAGTCGCTTCTATTTGATGTAGTATGTGACCGTGACGCTGGCGCGCACGGTGATCTCTTGCGGTGTGATCTCCGTCGGAACCGGCGGTACGGTTGCCGGAAAGCGTGATGCTTTTCC
>JALYZV010000090.1 GCA_030948685.1 Vulcanimicrobiota bacterium
GCTCGTAGAGCTGCGGATTCATGTCGTCAATGTTGGTCTCCAGCTGCACGACATCGTCTGGGTGCGACGCAGCTTGCCCGCTTTCGCTTGTGTCGCCGACGAGCACGCGCAGCACGTTGGGAAAAGCGAAGTCCGAGCTGCCTGCGCCGTAGCCGATCGTTGCGATAGTCATTGCCGGGCGGCTCTCAAAGCTGGCGACGCTGGTAAGGATGGCTGCACCGGTCGGTGTGACGAACTCCCCATCCACAGCAAGCTCATACGTCGGTGCGTCGCGCAACAGCTCCATCGTCGCCGGAGCGGGTGAAGGGGTCTCGCCGTGAGCGCTCCTGATGCGACCTCGACCGCAGGGAAGTGGGGAGCAAAAAACTTTCTCGATGCCAAGCAGGTAAAGACCGAGTGCCGCCCCGGCAATATCGACGACGGCATCGATCTGCCCAACCTCGTGAAACGCAATCTCGTCCGGCGGCCGACCGTGCACCCGCCCCTCGGCCTGCGCCAGCCGCCGGTAAATCTTCGCCGCCATCGCCTCAACCACGTCAGGAAAGTGTGCCGCGCGAAGGATCAGCAGAATATCGCCGAGGTTGCGGTGTGCCATACCCTCGTGATGGTGATCGGCGTGATGATGACCGCTGTCGTCACGCGGCTTCGCGAGCTGGCCATCTTCGCCCGGCACGAGCACGTCAAGATGGAGCGCGGCCAGCCCACGCTTATCAACGCGTTGGGCGCGCAGCTCGAAACCTTGCACCGGCAGTTTGCACAGCTCGCGTTCAAGCGCATCCAGGGGCAGACCAGCATCGACCAGCGCCCCAAGGATCATGTTGCCGCTCGCACCTGAAAAGCAATCGAAATATGCGATCTTCATTGCTGGAGAGCACGCTTGAGCATGATGGCCTGGCTCACATTCTCTACGACGCATGAGCCAACCCGCCGAACGCTAGGTACGGGGATACTGCGGCGCGATGGAGAACGGACGAGCCGCGCACTACGGCACCCGATCGAGGTCTGCATGTCACTCGCCGCTTCCGACCCCTCATTTGATACTCATGTCTTTCGCTTCGCGCAGCGGACGGGGCGCCTCAAGGCCAGTGCCATCCGAGAGATCCTCAAATTCACCGCCATGCCCGACGTCATCTCGTTCGCCGGCGGGCTGCCGGCGCCCGAGCTGTTCCCCGTCGCGCAGTTCGCGGCTGCCTGTCAGCGCGTGCTCGCAAGCGACGGACCGGCAGCGCTGCAGTACAGCGTGACGGAAGGCTTCCCGCCGCTGCGCCAGTGGGTCTGCGACTACCTTGCGCGCGTCAATCACATCGAGTGCACGCCGGATCAGATTCTGATCATCAGCGGCTCGCAGCAGGGCCTGGATCTTATTGGCAAAGTGCTGCTCGATCCCGGCGACTCCGTCATCATCGAAAACCCAGCATATCTGGGCGCCATTCAAGCATTTGACGCGTATCAAGCCGACTACATCAACGTCGCAACCGACGATCAGGGCATTATCACGAGTGACCTCGTTCGCGTGTTGCGCGAAGCCAAGCGGAAGCCAAAGTTCCTCTATCTCGTGCCAAATTTCCAGAATCCAAGCGGGATCACGCTCAGCCTGCAGCGCCGCAAGGACGTCGTCGCCATCGCCGCCGAGTACGGCATCCCCATTTACGAAGATGATCCCTACGGCAGGCTGCGCTACTCCGGCGAACATTTGCCCTCGCTCATGGCCATCGCGCGCTCGCGCAACTGCATCTATATGAGCACCGTGAGCAAGACGATCGCTCCAGGCATGCGCGTTGCCTGGCTCGTCATCCCCGAGCGCGAAGTCTTCGAGCGGGTGGTGCCGGCAAAGCAGGCGGCCGATCTGCACACCTCGAGCTTCACCCAGCGAGCGGTGTACGAGTATGCGCGGCAGCACGATGTTTTCGAAGCGCATATCGAGGAAATGCTGCCCGTCTATGCGCGGCGGCGAGATCTCATGTTGGAATCGCTTGGACGCTTCATGCCGCCGGGGTCATCGTGGACCCACCCGGACGGCGGCCTGTTCTTATGGGCGCGCGTGCCGGAAGAGGTCGACACAGAAGAGCTGCTCTCGCTTGCATCGCGCAGCAAGGTCGCCTTCGTGCCCGGCGGACCGTTTTGGGTGAACCGCGTCGTGCGCAACACGATGCGGCTCAATTTCAGCAACGCCTCCGACGATATGATCGTGGAGGGCATCCAACGCCTAGGCGAAGCGGTGAGGGCGTATATGGCCGGAGCCCGGTAGCGTTGCCGAGCCGAAGGCGGCTGTTCGCCGCTGTCTTCGCGCTGCTGGTGGTGACCGCTGGTACCGCTGCGCGCCGCGCGCAGGCGGCGCCCGGGCACGCAACCGTCACCGTGCAAGCCGAGTTCGTCGGGTTTTACCCGGGCCACCTGATCCTGGACAGCGTTGGCCGTGCCTTCCTTGACGACGGCACGCTGCACGTGCACGCGGACCACATTATCCTCGACATGCGAGCGCAGCGTTACGTCGCAGCGGGCGCGGTGACGGTGGAAGGCAACATTCTCGCGCACGGTGACGCGCTGGGCGTCGATCTCGTGACCCATCACGGCGTACTCGTCGACACCGCCTCGATACCCTCGAGTATTGCCGTTGATGGCGCGCTGATCGGAGGGCAAGCAACGGTCGCAGCAGGCGAAGAGCCGCTGTCGTTACCTGACGTCGGTTCCGAGCTGCCCTATGTGCGCGCCTCACGGGCGGTCGCTCACATCGGATCGGATGTACGGCTGCGCAACGCACGCATCATCGTTCCTGGGGGCGAGAGCATCGGGCTGCCGTCGTACGTGTACGCCTACTCCTCGAATCCGGGTTATTCGGTGACGAATATCAACACCAGCGGTGAAGATCTGCCCATCTATTTCGGCAGTACCGCGAATTCTATCCAAGGCCTGCACCTATCGTACAACACCGTCACCAAGGTTGCGTTCGGCCTGGATAGCCACTTCGTGGGCCCCAGGTCGTATATCTTGGTTTCCGGCTCACCGCTCATCGGCCCGACCAAGGTCTTTAACCTTACGGTCCAAGATTACATTAACGACCATACGAGCCAGAGTTTAAGCTCGTCGACCACCACCGGATTCGGAACGTCAAATCGTTACGAAATCACCGACAGCATTCACCGGTCGTTTCTCGACCTGAGCGCGTTTGCGCAACCCGGCTTTCATGATGCAACCTTCGCGTGGCAAAGCTTCGCGCAGTACTTTGGCGCGGGCGACAACCGCCCGTATTATTACCTGCGCAGTGAGTACGGCTACAGTCACGTGGCGCAGCAGGGTTCATTTGCGCCCTTTCCGTCCGACACGATCCTCCCGAACACGCTGTGGCACAACGCATTTGAAGGCTACCTCGGTTCGCCGACCTGGAACTTGGGGAACGATGTCAGTCTGCATGGTTCAGCCGACCTGCGCAGCGAGGCCGATACGCTACCGCATCGACAGGTTTCCCAAGTCTATGCGCTAACGTTGTACACGCGTTGGACTCGCACCATCACCGCGAATTTTTCCGACAGCGTGGGACCATTTTTCGACGCATACCCGTCGGTGAACACGATTTTTCATAGCCGCGGCAACCAGCAGACGATTTCCGTGAACTACGATAACGGTGATCCATTCAGGTTCAATCTGACCGGCTTTCACTCGAGCGCGGTCACGGACAACCCTGCCGGCGCGTCCGCGATTCCGTGGACGCTATTCGGCACGGTGCGTTTCCGGGTGACGCGCTCTTTGTCGCTCGAATTGAGCCGCAGCTATTCCTTCGGCTTCGCCGGCCAGCGCTTTGGCGCGCTGGGATTACAGATCTTCCCATGAAGATACTGGTGACGGGCGGCGCCGGATATATCGGTGCGGTGCTGTGCGAGCGCTTCCTTGATGCGGGCCACGACGTACGAGTGCTCGACCGGCTGTACTGGGGTCGAAAGCCGATCGAGCGGCTGATCGAGCGCATCGAACTCGTGCAGGCGGACGTGCGGACCTTCGAAGCAAGCGCGCTCGACGGTATCGACGGCGTCGTACACCTAGCGGGTCTCTCAAACGACCCCACTGCCGAGTACAACACGCAAGCCAACTGGGAGATGAACGCGACGGCGACTGAAAATCTCGCCCACGCCTGCCGCACGCGCGGTATACGCCGGTTCACCTTCGGCTCGAGCGCTTCAATCTACGACGGCTTGGGCGATGGCATGTTCGATGAGAATGCCCGCGTTCAACCACGCGGCGCATATTCGCAGTCCAAATTTGCGGCGGAAAAATCGCTGCTGGCGGCTGCCGACGCCACGTTTGCCCCGGTCATCTTGCGCCAAGGAACAGTCTACGGATTTTCCACCCGCATGCGGCTGGATCTCGTGGTCAACACCTTTATCAAGGACGCGCTGTTGAGCGGCAAACTGTTCCTGCATGGGGGCGGCTGGATGTGGCGGCCGCTGGTCGACATCCACGACGTGGCAGAGGCGCATTTGCGTTGCATCGAGGCGCCGGCCGGCAGCCTCAGCGGCGAAATCTTCAACGTCGTGCACGACAACTTCCAAATTCGCCAGCTGGCAATGCTGGTTGCCGGGTCACTCTCTCTGCGTGGCCGAGCCGTGCAACTCGAAGATGCGCCGGTCCCTGCCATCAATCGCAACTATCGCGCCAGCAATCGCAAGCTCGCCGACCGAGTCGGCTTGACGCCGCACGTCACCGTTTTAGAATCCATCGAAGGCATCTTGCGCCACCTGCCGGCCGACAATCCGACAGAGCTTGCCCAGCCGCGTTACTACAACATCGCCTGGATGACGCTGCTGGAAGAGGTTCTTGGTTCGCGCGCCGGATTCGTGTCGGTGTGGTCGGCGCAGCGCGAAACGGAAGCAGCGGCCAAAGCCGCGGTCTAGCTGCCCGCCAGATAATTTCGTCTGCGCAGATAATCGTGCAGCGCTAGTCGCCAGTCGCGGGTCTGCAGCCCGAGCGACGGCAAACGCTCGCTTGCGAGGACGGAATAGTGCGGCCGCCGCGCTTTGCCATCCAAGCTGGCCGCCTTCACCGGCCGCGCTCGGACAGCGGCATCCATGAACTCGAAAATGGCATCGGTGAATTCATACCAGCTACATGCGCCCGCGTTGGCAAGATGGTAGATGCCGAACGGTGCCTCGCGCTGCAGCAGCTGGACGAGAAGGCCGGCTGCATCTGCTGCCGAGGTCGGCGCCATGACGATGTCGTCGACGACGTCTGGCGTCTGGCCGGCGCGCGCCTTTGCAACCATCGACTCGACGAAATTGCCGCCCTTACCGCTTGAGCCCGCCGGCCCAAAAACAGCCGACACGCGAACGATGTAATGCGCCGGGTTGGCTGCGCGCAGCAGCGCCTCGCCGGCCGCCTTGCTGACACCGTAGGCGTTCACGGGGCGCGCAATGTCGCTTTCCACATACGGCGTTTTTTTCTCGCCGTCAAAGACAAAGTCTGAGCTGAGGTAGACTGCAACGGCGTTTCGATCGCGCGCCACGGCAGCCACGCGGTGTGCGCCAAGTGTGTTGACCGACAGGGCGCGATCGGGCGCGTCCTCGCACTCGTCGGTACGGTGAAAAGCGGCGGTGTTGACAACGACGTCGCCGCTGCGCAGCGGCGCGAGCGCGCGCGCCACGCTGGCGGTGTCGGTCACCTCGATGTCGCTGTGGCGCAGCTCGATTACCGCAAGCCCCGCACTGCTCGCAGCGCGCACGATTTCGCTGCCAATCTGCCCGTTGGACCCGATAACAGCAATCTGCATCAGCTCTTTGCTCCCGCGTGCATGCGCTCGATGACGACCGCACGCGGCGGCGGTGCCTGCGACGTAATCTGCACCGAGTCACACGCGATTTGCGCGAGCTCGGCTGCGCCGACATCTGCAAACACGTCGGCGAGCGCTTCGCCCTTGACGACCGGGTCGCCCTCGGACTTGTGCAAGCGTATCCCGACCCAAGCGCCCCGAGCGCCGATTTCGCTTTTGTTCCTGCCGAGTGCAGCGCCGATGGCGCGCCCGTCAATGGCGCCGATGAAGCCGCTGTGCTGGGCGCCAATCGTGAGCGCCGGCTCAACCTGCCGTTGGAACGACGAAAGATCTCCGCCTTGTGCGGACGCCATCGCCGCAAACCGGCGATAGGCAGTACCGTCGTGCAGCGCCTGCTGCAGCGCCGTCATTCGAGCAGCTGCACCCGATCGATCATCAGACTGCCCAGCGGCGAGCATCGCTTCGGCGACTGCCAGCGCCGCCTCGCCGAGCCGCCCGCCCTCGCGCCCTTGCAGCACGCCGAGCGCCTCGTCGAGCTCGAGCGCGTCTCCGATCGAGCATGCGAGCGGCGCGTCCATATCGGTGATCAGCACGGTGACGGAACGCCCCAGACGCCGCCCGACCTGCGTCATCATCCGCGCAAGCTCGCGTGCTTGCTGCGGCGTCTTCATAAACGCACAGCGGCCGCACTTGACGTCGATCACGAGATACGGCGCTCCGCCCGCAATCTTTTTGCTCAGCACGGAAGCGGTGATGAGACCCACGTTTGCGACCGTCTGCGTGCGATGGCGCAGCGCGTACATCTTCTTGTCCGCAGGTGCGATCTCGTCACTGGCTTGAGCGATTGCGCAACCCACCTCGGAGACTTGGCGTTTGAACGCCGTCACGGCGAGATCGGTGCGCAGGTGGGGCACGCACTCGAGCTTGTCGATCGTGCCGCCGGTATGTCCGAGCGCCCGCCCGGCGAGTTTGGCAACGTTCACGCCGCATGCCGCGGCGAGCGGCACCGCGATTAAGCTCACGGCGTCACCGACGCCGCCGGTAGAGTGCTTGTCGACAACGACCCCTGCAACGTCGCTCCACGAAAGCATGACGCCGGATGACGCCATCGCCTGGGTGAGCCAAGCGGTCTCATGGTCCCCCAGACCGCGCGCAACCACTGCCTGCAGCCATGGAGCGACGTCATCATCACCGATCGCGCCCGCGTTGTAGGCTTTGACGAGCGCGTCGATTTCGTCGCGCGTGTGCTCGGCGCCGCGGCGCTTTCGTTCGACGAGGGCCCGCATGGCCTCGCCGCTGCGCGTCAAACGCCGATTCCCTCGACGATGCCCGCCAGCAGGTCGCGCACGGTCGGCGCCGCTTCCTCAACGATGCGCAGCACGCTTGCATGATCGAGATCTACCGCCGGCCGGCGACGCCGCGGCATGGCCTCGTTTGCGATCACGGACAAACCGAGAACGCGCAGGCCTATGTGCCGAGCCGCAATGACTTCGGGAACGGTGGACATGCCGACTGCGTCTGCACCGAGTGTGTGCAGCATACGCAACTCGGCGTCGGTTTCATAAGCAGGGCCGCTCATTGCGGCGTACACGCCCAGACGCAGGCTAATACCGCAGGCTCGTGCGGTACGGAGCGCAAGATCCATCAGCTCCGCATCGTATGCATCGCGCAATGCCACAAATCGCGGTCCTAGTTTTTGGGCTTCGGGTCCACGCAACGGGTTGTCGCCCATCAGATTGAGATGGTCTCGAATCAACATGAGGGTTCCGGGTGAGAAATCCTCGGCGATTCCTCCCGCGGCATTGGTGGCGATGATTACGGAAACGCCGAGCGCGTGCGCCACGTATGCTGGATACGCCACTTGCTGCATGGTCAAGCCTTCGTAATAGTGCGGTCGCCCGTCGAAGACAATAGCCGGCACTCGGCCGCGGACATGTCCGAATATGAAGTGGCCCTTGTGCCCGGGCGCGGTCGCTGCCGGAAAGTTTGGAACGTCTTTATAGGCGATGGCAGTTTGATTTTCAACCATCTCGGCAACCGAACTCAAACCCGACCCCAGTACGACGGCCACCTTTGGCCGCAGCTTGACGTGCTTGGCCAGATAGTTCTTGGTGAGCGCGAGACGAAGGGTGAGATCAGACATCGGTGACAGCCGCTACAGCGGTGCAGCAGAGCCTGCGCTCTTGTTCACGTGCGCAGTCAGCATCGCCCACAGCTCACTGAGTTCTCGGATGCGCAGGCTTGCACCGACGGCAAGGAAGGCGAGTCCGCCGGCGATCATGGCGACGAGCAGGATCGCGGCATGCTGCCAGAACGGTGCTGCGACATGCCAGAGGGTCGTCGCCACCGCCGATGCCGCCGCTGCCATCGCCGCCGACGCGACGCAGGTGGCCGCGAACGACGCGCCTACCGGCGCACCGCTGACCACCCCCACCCGGCGAGTGAAGAGATAGCCGAGCAACGCGGCTTCCACGAGCGAGGCGAGTGAGTTCGATGCTGCCAGGCCGTTGATGCCGAATCGACCGACGCTCAACGCGGACAAGACGACGTTCAGGACAACCACACCGCTCGCGATGAGCACGGGTGTCTTCGAGTCGTGCATGGCAAAGAAACAGCGCGTGAGCACGATGCTGGCTGCAATGCCGAGCAGTCCCACCGCATAGAACTGCATGGCGCCGGCGGTCCGGACCACGTCACCCGGGGTGAACTCACCGCGCTCGAAGAGCACGCTGATAATGGGTCTGGCCAGCGCGATGAGCCCAAACGCTGCAGGGATGGTAATCAGCGCGGTCATGCGCAGACCGGTCAACGCGGTGCTCCGCAACGATGCAAGTTCTTTGGTCGCGAACTGCGCCGACAGGATCGGAAAGATCACCGTTGCGATGGCAACTGCAAAAAGTTGCTGAGGAAAGCCGACGACCTTGGTCGCGTACTGCATGGCGGCAATGTTGCCCGGCTGCAGCGTAGACGCGAAGTATTTGTCGAACAGCAGGTTGACCTGACCGACGGCGGAGCCGACGATAATCGGGCCGAGAATCACCGCCAGACTTTGCAGCCCGGGGTGATGCAAGTCCACCACAAAGCGATACTTGCAGCGTCGCAGATAGTTTGGCAGCTGAATGATCAGTTGCGCGACGAGCCCGATGGCGCTTCCGAAGACGAGCGCGTAGATGCCGTACACGCGGAAGAGCAGCAGCACGCCGATGATGGTGAAGACATTCAGTGCCGCCCCCTGCAGTGAGGCTGCCCGATAGCTGTGTTGCGCGTTGAGCAGCGCCTGCACGACGCCGGCGATGGACGTTGCGATGATGGTCGGCATGAGGATTCGCGTCATGTTCGTCGCGACGCCAGCCTCAGGTGCCGGGAATCCTTTTGCGACGACGTGCACAAGCCAAGGCGCTGCGATCCAGGCGACGACGGCGAGCGCAGATAAAATAACAATCAGTGCATTGATCACCGTGCTCGAAAAGCGCCACGCCTCCTCATCCTTACCCGCAGCAAAGTACCCGCTAAAGATGGGCACGAGCGCGCTGACCAACGCGCCGTTGAAGACCCCGAAGACAAGCGTCGGTATGATCGCCGCGACTAAAAAGGCGTCGAGCTCCCAGCGCTCGCCAAAGTACTTTGCGTTGACCACCTCGCGCCCGAAACCCAACACCATACTGAGGAGCGTGGTGAGCATCACTGCTACCGTGGACGAAGTCACGCTGCTTTTCATCGCGAGATCGAGCCTTAGACCTGCCTCTTAGGCCTCCCTGGCCATCGTGCTGCAGGCCAGGATATCCATCTAAAAGAGCTCCCCATTACTGCCAAGGGGCAGCGCGATTCAAGCGTGGCGTCGATGTTCAGGGATTTGACCAAAGGGGGAGAGACCTAATCAGGGAATCATTCGCCTGGTTTGCCCGCGCGCATGAATTTGCAACGGAGCGCTACAATGACTGAGCTGCCGGCAGTTTCACGGTATCCGCTTCGCGTCGGAATCGTGGGATTCGGCTATTGGGGACCCAACCTGCTGCGCAATTTTTCGGAACATCCGGACGCGTCCGTCGTCTGGGTGTGCGATATTGATGAGGAACGGCTGCGGCTCGCGCGGCGCCGAATGCCTTCACTTCGCACGACCGATACGGTCGACGATGTGTTGGCGGACGACGTCGATCTCGTCGCCTTCGCAACACCGGTGAACACGCATTATACGCTGGCGATGCGCGCACTCGAGGCCGGCAAGCACATTCTTGTGGAAAAACCGCTCTGCACGTCGGTCACGGAAGCCGAGGAGATCGAGTGTGCGAGCCTGCGCGCCAAAAAAATGGTGTTCCTCGACCACACCTTCGTCTTCACGCCGGCTGTGCAAAAAATGGCTGAGATCGCCAACGATTCAGCCTTCGGTAAACTCCTGTATTACGACTCGGTTCGCGTCAATCTCGGTCTCTTCCAGTCCGACATCAGCGTCCTGTGGGACCTCGCGCCGCACGATCTTTCCATCCTCGATTACCTCCTTGGGGGCCTGATCCCGAAAACCGTCGGTTGCGTCGGAGCTAGACACTTCGGCGATGTCGAGAACATCGCATATCTGACGCTGCGGTACGGATCGGACTTCATGGCTCATATCCACTTGAACTGGCTTGCACCAGTCAAAATCCGACAGGTGCTCCTAGGTGGCTCGCAGAGATTGTTGCTCTACAACGACCTCGATTCGGTCGAAAAGATTCGCGTTTTCGACAAGAGCATCCTTATCGAGAACCATAGTGTCGGCACGAGGCATCGGCAGCTTGTCGAATACCGCCTCGGCGACATGTACGCCCCAATGATCTCGACGACTGAAGCACTGAAGATCGAGGTGGACCACATCGTAAACTGCCTTCTCCGCTGTGCCCAGCCCATCAGTGGGATATCGGCGGGCAAGCACATCGTGGAGATCCTCGAGGCAGCTGAAAAGTCGCTGCGAAACGAAGGGGCTCCGGAGCCGATCGGAACGCGGACGGCGGTGCGATGAGCGTATCCCTCGTTACGGTAACGCACAATCGTAAGGACTACCTATTGGATCTCCTCGAGTCGGCGTACGGCGGCACGCTGGTGCCGGACGAGGTCATCGTCGTCGACAACGCTTCCGCCGATAAGACGGCAGCCGCTGTGCGCCGGCGGTTCCCCTCGGTACGGCTTATCGAGAACTCCACGAATCGGCTGGTTTCTGCAGCGTTCAACAGTGGTCTCGCCTGCGCAAGTGGGGATTTCCTCATTGCGATTGCAGACGATAACGTTCTCGCGTCGGATTGCATCGAACAACTGGTGGACGGCGCACTGCGCCACCCTGAAGCGGGCGCGATCGGCCCAACGATGTACTATTTTGACGCGCCTGACAAGGTATGGTTTGCGGGAATTCGTCTAAGCCTCACCACCGGTCATACGGCTTTTCGACAACTGGCGTCTACAACCGACGACGGGGTGGTAGAGACTGATTGTATTCCGAACTGCCTGCTCATTACTCGTCGTGCTCTTGAAACAGTCGGCTTTCTGGACGAAAATGCGTTTCCGATGCATCACGAAGAAGCCGACTACTGTCTCCGCTGCCGTCACGCCGGGCTGAAGGTCTACGTTGCGCTGCGCGCGAGAGAGTGGCACCGCGTTGAGGTCCCCAGACGATGGGTTTGGATTGGGTCTGGTGATTTCAATATCGATGATCCTATGCGCGCGTATTACAATGCCAGAAGTCGCGTTTTCCTTGCGAAGCGTCACGCTTCGCGAACTCAGCTACTTGTGTACGCCTGCGTCTTCCTACCGCTGTTCACCTGCGCATACATGATCATTAGCATACTCACTATGAGTGGCAGACGAGGAGGAGATGTCGCCGCGGCGTTCCTGCGCGGCACGATCCACGGCATAGCCGAGCGCGTCCCCCCATACGCGAGTCCGAGAGTCGCGGGTGAAGAACTGCTCCAGTCTGCAGTGCAATAGTGCCAGCGGCCTTGATGAGCTGATTGTGCCTTGGCCGGCAGACCTTAGAGACGGAAACATGAGCGAGTGGCAGGTCGCGTACCTCAAGGCCAAACAGCGATTCCTCCAATATCTCGAGCGACGTCATCCCTTCGTCCTTATAGGGCTTCGAAGACTAAAAGGCGAGAGATGCCAGCTGCTGCCGTTGGAATATCCGGTTGACAATAGTTGGCCGCGCTATGGCTATGGGAAGCCACCTCTTTCACCCGTGCTTGCGATTATTGAGCTGGGTCGAGAGCGCTATCGGACACGCCTCCGAGAATTTGCACGGGCATCGGAGTGGCTGAAGTCCGTTCCGTACCTCAGCAACGAGCGAGGGCACGATCCGTACTGGCTCAATACCTGGTTTACTGGGCTCGACGCGCTGTCTCTTTATAGTTTTCTCGCCTCTCTTAATCCGCGGTTATACGTCGAAATAGGTTCTGGGCACTCGACGCGCTTTGCGCGGCGTGCGATTCGAGATCAGGGGCTTCGCACACACATTCTGTCAATCGACCCAAGCCCGCGGACCGCGGTTGACGAACTGTGTAATGAACGCGTCCGGCAAAGGCTGGAAGATCTGGATCTGTCGATATTTGAACGCTTGCGACCCGGAGATATTCTGTTCTTCGACGGTTCTCATCGTTGCTTTGTCAATACGGACGTCACGGTCTTTTTTCTTGAAGTGTTACCTCGCGTTCCGTATGGGGTGCTTGTCCACATCCACGATATATATCTGCCTTTTGATTATCCCGTTGGTAACTTGTACTATAACGAACAGTATCTTCTTGCGGTCTACCTCATTGCGTCAGCGACGACTGAAATACTCATGCCCAATGCGTTCGTAGCGGCCGACCGCGAACTTGTTGGTGAGATCAAAACGCCGTGGCAGAAAGCGCATCTGAGCGATGTGCCGCTGAACGGCAGCTCATTCTGGTTCATGACCGCCAGTCAGATGATGACATCGCAAGTAGATCGATGAGTGATTTTATCGATGTCGTCCGGCGACTTCTATGCCGCCGGTATGTGGCGGCGTCCGTCGTGTTCGGTCTGTGCGCGTTAACGGGCGTCGCGTGGGTGCTATGCCAGCCTGGGACCCTGGGCCACCACTGGGACTGGCTGATTCCGGACTCTCCAGAAGAGCTCCGTGCGCTGACCAGGTCGAATTTCTATGCCTGGCAGGATTTTGCGCTTGGATCATTCGTTAGTTATCGCTATAACTCGACGCTTCTGGCGATCGTTCTGGGACTGCCTGGTTATCTCGGCGCCTCCGGCGCGCTCGTCAGCAAGGGACTCGTCATTTGCACGCTGATGGGCTCGGCTCTCACCATGTATGCGTTGGTCGACGCTCTAGCGCGTCGCTTGAAACCGGACTTAGAACCGCATCGCTACGCGATGGTGGCTGGCATTCTGTACGGTTTTTCTCCTTTTTCATACAATCAGATAGTCGCGGGCGATCAACTCGAATTCATTGCTTATGCAATCGCTCCACTTTCTCTACTCTTCATTCTGCGCAGCGTGGAAGGCTCCGCACCAGCCCGCGTTCGGTCGATGGTAGCCGCAGCGGTCTGCCTCACCGTTATGAGTGCCTCGCCGCAAACGCTTGTCTTGTCGGTCTTGACGGGGCTTGTGATCGTGGCAGCATTGAACCCGTCTCTCAAGCACGTGGCCGCTACAATGGGCATCATCCTCGTATTCACGATCGCATTGTGCTCCTACTGGATCATTCCCGTGGCATTCGGCGGCGATGCCATCTCCGAAGGGGTCGCGACAACCGCGCAGGCTTTCGCAGACACCGGCCTACGATCGATGTCCAGCCTCTTTCAGACGCTGACCACCGCTGCCGAGCCTGGATCTTTCTACCTTCGAGCTCTGCCAGGCCCGTTGAGCGCGACATTCACCATCGCCTGGATCATGTTGTGGGTGGTCATCGCTACAGCCACGTTACTCCACCGGCATCGGCTTGTCGTGGCGCTCGCAATCCTCTATGTGATAGGGTCCATTCTCCCACTCGGTGGCGCGCCGCTTGTAGGTCCCGTCGTGCTAGGCCTCTACCATGCTACGATGCCTGCGAGCCTGTTGTTCCGGACAGCCCAGCATTTGGTCTTCCTCCCAACGCTCGTCGCTCCGCTGCTCGTCGGGATCTGTTCGGCGAGTGTAGAGCTGCTGAATAACCGCTTTCGACAGATTGCCGCAGTGCTGGTGCTGCTCGCCGTATCGGCGGGGTTCGTAGTGCACAGCGATTATCTGGCCCTCATTGGCCCGTTCAAAAAAGACTCAAATGCTCGCGCCGCAACACATTACGTGGCCAGCGTTGCGAAAGACCAGAGAATGCTTTTTCTGCCGGCATCGGGGTCGTACTATTTCCACCCCGGTGTCTTTGACTATTTCTTCGAAGGCGGCGACGACCCATCCGTCCGGTTTTCACCAGTGCCGACTCTTGCCCCGGGGTACAAGTGGTCGCCATATCTGCGAAGTCAAGTCCTCGAGAAGGCAATCGACGAGCTTATGCTGCAGGGCGGTCGAATCGACGATAGGGACCTGCTCCTCAAGATCTCTTCCATTGGCTTCGTCGAAGCGCTCAACGGAGTTCATCCGGCCGGCGGTGTCTTTGTCGACAGCTTCAATTATGCGCACGCCGTACACACGGTTGGCCAGCTCCCGAGGCTGCGAATGCGGTCGGACGATGCAGAGGAGACGCTATGGGAGGTCCAGGGATCTGTTCCGCGCATCTACGTGCCCGATTGCGTCGTGCGTGTGGACCAACGCGCTGACGCATACGATCTCCTCCCTTGGTCGCGCCTTGTGAAGAAATGCGACGCACCCGCATTCATCGCCGACGAGCCAAGCGATGAGATAATCAAACGAGCCTCAGATATTCGGGCGCTCGTCGAGGGGAAGGGTGATCGGTGGCACTTTGGTCAGATCGGCGTGCAACTTGGTTTCGAACCGGTTGGCGGCAATTCTGACGTCGAAGTGGATCGGATGCTCGACGGTACTTCGATCGCCAAGGTTTTTGCCGCACGCCATTATGTGATCGTTGGGAACCTCGTTCCCGCAGGCGCTTTCAGCGCCGCTGGCGATCCAAATCTCACGCGCCTCGACCTCGGATTAGACCTTCCCGATACCGGTGACTATCTTATATCTCTGCTTGCACCGGATTGGGCTCATCGCTTCGAAGCACGCGTTACGCTCCAAGCTGGTGAGCAGTTTCTTATTATCGCACCCACGCATCTGGAGCAGGTTGGTCACCCCGATCCTCGCCGCATCACTCAACTACGCTTGGCGAATATTACGCCCCACCATCTGTCTCTCCGCGTTGCTAAGATTTTGCCGCCCGTGCTATACCGGGCCAGCACTGGAGCTGCAGTTGAACCGGGTAATGCTCCTGCGAGGCTAGGGTATTTGGCAGCGGTTCCCGTCGTGCCCACCTTTCGGGGTGCAAGCATGACGCCGACGCTTGCGGGGGACGGGAGCGTGACTGAAGAGGTCTCATCGAGGGGCCTCGTTTTTGAAGGCGACGTCCATGGACCCGACCACGCGATGCGGTTCGGACCGGGCCAGCTTCGTACACTGCTCGCCATCGATGCGCCGGTCCCCGCCGAGTATCTGGTCTCATTTCTGGCGCCCGACTGGAACCATCGCTTTGATGCGCGCGTTGTGGTCCCCGCCGGCCCCGCGAAGTTCAGTCTCGCGCCCGGGATCATGGATCAAGTTGGCTCGCCTCGAGTCTCCCGTATTGCCGTATTTCGCGTTGCCAACATTACGG
>JALYZV010000003.1 GCA_030948685.1 Vulcanimicrobiota bacterium
TGCTGCAAACGCTGTTTTCGGTTGCTTTCGCGAACAGCGGAGACACCTTTCCCGTGAATCACCGCTGGCCGCGAAGAGTTTGGGCAGGCGGCGCAGATTGACAGCGGTCATGACCAGCGCGAACACCCGCTCGGCACGCTCGAGACCACGGAGCTTGAGTTGGCGCAGGATGCCGTGTTGCTTGCCGTCGCCAGACGGTTTCGATCAATTTGCGAATGACTTGACTGGAGGTGTTCTACAACGACGCTTCATGGTGCCCCACCTCGCTATGTGCTTGAGAATTCGAAGGTTGCCTGTTCTGAGTTTGGTACTGCGGGTTGACGTTTTCTGTTTGTGACGCGCTCGATCAGTGTCGCGGCCGAGGGCGTCTGCAGCGTTTCGCGATTGAACGCCCATGGACCGTCGGCCAAGGGATGCTGCGCTTCGATTTCACCGCGCTCGACGGCAAGGCGTAGCGTTCGCGCACTCATTCCCAAGTATTTTGCCGCCTCGGTCAAATTCATCCAAGGTTCGCTGTCACGTTGCTCGGCTTGGTAGCACGGAATGTCGTGATAGCTGCGCAGTGCCGTCACCCGTTCTTGAGTCCACCGGTTGCCGCGCCCAGTCAGTAGCCTGTTGCGATTGAGCACACCGGCAATCAATCGATCCGAACAGATGTGCGCGAGCACGCGCACGGCTTCAAGGGCCTCGGTGGAGGTATGGGTGCTGTTCTGACCGCGCCGCCGTCGCGGCAGACGCAGCTCGGTGTGGACGCCGCCTTTCCAATGAATGATGAGAATGACTTCGCCGGCTTGCGCATCGACATCGACGATGATGTCGCGAATCAAGGTGCGAATGACGCGCTTCTTCAACCGCGCATCGGCCTCCGGGTCATTCCATACGGACTCCAGATCGGCCGCCAGGTTGGCGAATTCCTCGCGCGTAGGAGCGATTGACGAGCCGTCGCGATCGCGATGCTGCTGGATCTGTGCTTCGATCTCGCGTACGCGCTCCAAGGACTGATTCCAGCGCCGTTCGAGTTCATCCGCCACCAGCCGATTCTCCGGATCAGCGGCGTCGTATTGCTTCTGCGCCCGCCGCGCGCTGTACTGGGCAGCTTCCAAGTTACGCTGGAGTGCCGCCAAGACTTCGTCGACCTTGCGTGCTTGCTCTTCGTGGGCCATGACTGCCGCCTCAATTGCTGCCGGCTGTACCACGCGCAGAATTTCCCTCGCAATCGCCTGATCAACAACCAATCCCGCAAAACCGATGCAGCTCGGCTCGCCGTTATCGAGCCATCCACGACGGCAGTGGTACCGCAACACGTCGTGCTGGCTGCCAGTGTAATGCACCAGCAGCTTATGGCCGCAGCGGCGACAGCGCAATATGCCGGCGAGCAGCGCTCGGACCGCGTTGCGCGGCGCCATGTTGCTCGCGCCGCATCACATTCTCGGAGATGGTCGCCTGGATGCGCTCGAACTCCTCCCAGGTGACGTAGCCATCGTGCGTTCCGGGGATGAAGGAAAGCCACCGCTCCCGCGGTTTGCGGCGCACTGCTTGCCGCGCCTCGCCCCCTTCGTACTGGGTGAGCTGTTCGGTCTTGCCGTAGGCGTACGCCCCGCCGTAAGCCGGGTTGGTCAGCATGCTGTAGAGCATGCCGTAGGAGGGACGCTTCCAGCGCACCTCCTCACGCGCGTTGGTCACCGGAAGCTCCAGCCGGTGCTCGAGGAACCACAATAGCGTCTGCCGCACGCTGCCCAGCTCGCCGAGCTTCTGGAACACCAGCCGTACGGCTTCCTGAACGCGTCGATCGGGATCCTTCTCGAGGCGAAGTTCGCCCTTGCGATAGCCGACCGGGCTGGCGATTAACAGCTCGCCGCGCCGTGCTTTCTCCCGGCGCGCCTCCACTGAACGCTGGCGCAACAGGTCGAGTTCATACTCGTTCAGGCTGCCCTTGAGCCCGAGCAGCAAGCGATCATTGCTCTGTCGGGGCGCATACACCATCTCCTGGTCGATGAGGACGGTGTCGACGACACGACAGACCTCGACCAGTTGTTGCCACTCGCGACTGTTGCGGGCAAAGCGCGACACTTCGCGTGCGGCCACCGCTCCAACCTTGCCCAGACACACCTCGGCCACCATCCGCTCGAACCCGCTGCGCGTCACCAGCCCAGCCGCCGACCGCCCGAGATCCTCATCGACGACTTCAATTTCGCGCCAGCCCAATTGCGTCAAGCGCTCGCGCATCGCATATTGCAGCTTCTGGCTCTCCAGGTTGTGGCTGACTTGGTAGGCCGAGGACTGGCGCACGTACAGAATGGCCTTGCGCGACAAATGCTGCGCCTTGAGCTTCTCACTCATCGCCGGCCTCCGGCGTCGGTGGGCAAGCCATCCTGCGTGCGGCTTGTTCGTTCAACATCCGCGCCAGCAAGCGCATCGTCTGCTGCCGTAGCTCCGACGGCAGCTGTTCCCAGCGCGGCCCTCCCGGGCTCGACTGAAACAACGCAAGTTGGGTCGCCCGGCGCGGGCTCGGTGGGATTCGCATCAGCACCTCCTTCGAGTAACAAGGAATCGTGCTGGGCTTGTAGCATGTGATCAGGACTGGCCGGCGATCTCGTCGCGCGCAGAGCCTTCAGCTCGCGTAGCGCGTCGATGCTCGCCACGGCCTCTTGCGCCATGCGCATCTGACAGCACACGGCGGTGTCGAACATCCATTGCGGAACCTCGACACCTGGACTCTCGTGCCGCGGCTCAAATCCGCAGTGCACCACCATCCGACCATGATTCATCCGCCTCGCATAGATCCAGACGGCGCGGCCGAACCATGGATGCCACGGATAGAGAACTTCTCGGGATTCGGTACTATGGGTGTTCGATTGTTGACTTGTACAACCGTCAGCGGCGGCATTCAACGATTCACTATGCAGCGCCGCTGGCTTTCGAAGCATCAACAAACGCCTAATTGGGATGTCCTCCCTTCGTGGGTAAGATCAA
>JALYZV010000035.1 GCA_030948685.1 Vulcanimicrobiota bacterium
GGGTTGCAGCCCGCTAACCCATTGTCCTCCGAGAAGCTGATCACTTCAAACAATAGTCAGCAAGCTAACTTAACGCGGCCCCGCCGCCCATGTAGTGCAAAATCCGAGATCCTTGCTAGCTCCAGGCTCCCGATTCGCCCGTTATGTATGACCAGGTGGTTTATGCTCTCGATCGCTCCTAACGACGGCTGACGGGAAAATACGTCGTCAGATACGTCGCCAAAATCAAAAGAACCGAGATGCAAGAGCCGCAAGAAAAACCCGCAATGTCTTATAGGATGCGGGTTTGAATCTTATGGAGGATAACGGGGTCGAACCGTTGACCTCTTGCATGCCATGCAAGCGCTCTACCAGCTGAGCTAATCCCCCGGCACACTTTGTTTAGTGCGGACTTTGAGGCGTTCCTTCCCTCTTCAGTGCGGCGCGGTATTGATCGAGCATCTCTAACTCGCCAGCGCGAGTGAGCACGCGCTGCTGATGGTCTGTCCATTGGTGATCGGCACTCCCGAATGGTGGACGACGTTTGAGCCTCCGGTATAAAGCATAGATTCCAACGCCAAGCACGACCCACGCTGGACCTGCAATCCTTCCGACAGGATGCGTCAGCAACGTAAAGACAAGAATCGACCCGATACCCAGCAGGCCGAGCACAGAAATGATCGACACCGTGCCGGTTCGCCCTTGAATCGTCAGCGGTACGTTCCATGGCATCCGGTACGGTCGCGGAGCCGCGCGGTCGCTGAATCTCAACGTAATGAGCGCAATAAAAACGAGGGTATACGAGAGCGCCGCACCAAAGGCGTACAAATCGGCAAGGAAATTCAAGGCCTGATCCCCTTGCAAGTATGCCGCGATAAGCTCGACGATCGCTACTCCGGAAAACACCAAAATGGAGATAACCGGCGTGCGCGTTTTGGGATGAGTCTTCTTGAAGATCGAAGGCAGCAGTCCGTGATTTCCCATTGAGTACGCGATGCGCGAGGCGCCGTAAACCCCAGAGTTGCTCGATATCATGATGAGGAAAGCCCCCAGCAGCGGCACATAAAACTTGAAGATCGTACCGAGCACCGGTATGAAGCTCGCCAGCACCGCCACTGCCTTATCATTGTTGTCGGCGTTCCCCAAGTAAGCGTACATCGGAACCATGCCTGAGCTTGTGTGCACGTCAGGCATGCCCAGGACGAGATTTGAGTACGCCACTGCGAAAATCAGGATCGTCAGAATCAGCGCAACCGACGTACGCGGAATGACGCGGGATGGCCGATAGGTCTCCTCGGCAGCCTGTGAAATGCTCTCCAGTCCCACGAAGGAGATAATCGCAAGCGAGGTCCCGAGCAGAAGATTGGACGTGCTCGGCCAGTGGGCTGCCATGTTGTGGATGAGCATGGCAGGATGCCATATCAGGGCAAAGCCCGCCGCGATGATGAGCGTTTCATTGACCACGTCGATTGCTGCCACGATTTCGTTGATCCGCGATGATTGGCGAACACCGGTGATGTTGAGCAGCGTCAGAAAAGCCGTCACCCCCAACACGGCAATGAAATACCAACCGTGATGAAGCGAAAGCCACGGGACGCTAACGCTCAAATAGCCGATGGTGAACCATGCGAAGAGGCTGATATCAATAGTAAAGTCGAGTAGCACCGCCCATCCGGCGATGAAGCCCATAAAGTCGCCGAGCGCACGCGTGACAAAAAACTGCCCGCCACCGGCCACGGGATACGCAGCCGCAAGCTCCGTATACGCCAAGCCAATCGTGACGTAGATGGCGCCGGCAAAGGCAAAGGCGACGTTTGAGGCACCCATGGCGGCGCCCACCACCAGACCGAGGGCAACGTAGATGTCAGCGCCAACATCTGCGTAACCCCACGCGTACGAGCCCCAAATGCTGACAGCGCGACGAAGCTCGCCGCGCTCGCGAATGACACGCGCTACTGAAGCCATTTGAATGTGCTTCACCGGATGCAGAATGAGGCGCCTGCGCAACGCAATGCACCATCCGAAAGAATCATCCGTTCGGATATAACCGCTGCGCAGCAAGAACCCAGGGTGAAAACGAGGATGCGCGAAATTCTCCGTATCTTGACCAAAACAATTCGTCCACTGTCCATCGGCCTGCTGGTTGCTGCTTTTGCTCTCGATATGTTCACGCCTCAGCCGCTCGTTGCCGCGATCTTGCTCACGGTGCCGGTGGCCGTCTCGAGCCTCTATATCGATCGCCCGTTTGCGCGCGCCATCATTGTTGCAGCACTTATCGCAGATGTGCTCGCCGGCTGGTACAATGGTTGGCGCGACGGGGGTTATTGGGACACGCTTATGATCGGCAATCGCGTGCTGGCCGCTTTTTCAATCGTGCTTGTGGGCGGGCTCGGCTCGATGGCTCGCGAGGCAACACAAGAATCAGAGCGTCTGGCTGCTCAGAAGATCCTGGCCGAGCGCGGCGAGGTCATCCGCGATATTGTGCACGCGCTTTCTCACGACTTGCGTACGCCGCTGGCGGCAACGGCAATGACCTTACAGCAAGCGATCGATGGCAAGTACGGAGCCTTGCCTCCTCAGTATGAAGACATTTTGCGCAGGTCCGTGGAGTCGAACAATGAGTTGCGCCGGCTTGCCGAGACATTGTTGCTGGTTGCGCGATATGAATCTGGCGAGTACTCTCAGGTACGCCAGCAGGTATCGCTCGACCGCCTGGTTCGTAGCGTCGTCGACGAACTGGAGCCGCTCTGGTCCCAAAAGCGCATCCACATCTCAGTGAGCCATGCTGACGAGTCGACGGTGCGTGGCGACGAAGGCGAACTGCGCAGAGCTGTCATCAACCTTTTTGCAAACGCAATCCGGGCAACGCCTGAAGAAGGCGACATCGCGTTTCGCGTGGCGCGCAACGGTACACACGTGCACTTATCAGTCGAAGATACGGGTTACGGCGTCTCCGACGCGCGCCGCTCATCACTGTTTGAGCGCATACCGACAAGCGATGTCTCGCCACATGGAGCGGGAAGTGGGCTCGGCCTCTACATCGTGCGGCGAATCGCCGAGCAACACGGCGGTTCGGTCAGCTATGCGTCGCGCGATCCCAATGGTAGCATCTTTGTGATCAGGTTGCCGCTCGCACAGCCGGTGGGCTCATGAATGCCAAGCCCATTACGGTGACGATTATCGAGGATCACTCGTTGACGCGGGCCGGTCTTCGCAGAGCCTTGATCGATGCTGGCTTTGAGGTCGTGGGAGAAGCGGATGACGGCCTGCGCGGCTGGGCCGAAATCGAGCGCCGCGCACCCGATGTCGCGGTGATCGACCTTGGGTTACCCGGCATTGACGGCGTTGAGCTGACGATGAGAATTCGTAGCCGTCATCCACAGACACGCGTCGTCATCTTGACGATGCACGACTTGGAGACCGAGGTGCTGGCGGCGCTTGCGGCGGGCGCTGATGCATATTGCGTCAAGTCGGGCGACCCAAACAATCTCATCACTGCCGTGCGAACGGTCGCTGAGGGAGGCGCGTTTTTCGATCCAGCGGTGGCGCACGTCGTACTTCGCAAAGTTGGCAATGCAAGCGCATTCAAACACAAAGGTGACACGCCGCTGACGCCACGCGAAACGGAGATCCTACGGCTCATCGCAGATGGGGTGGGAAATGCAGAGATCGGGCAACGCTTAGCCCTGGGCCTCGGCACCGTCAAGGGCCACATACGCGGTATCCTGGAAAAGCTGTCAGCTGCCGACAGAACACAGGCGGCAGTCGTGGCCTTGCGTCGAGGATATATCTAGCCCACGCGCAACTCGCGCTCGAGCGAGGAGTGACGCGGCCGGCTAGTGCACCTGGGTCGTGCCGCTTCCAATGACGGCGTTATCCTGACTCATCATCAAGGTCACGGGCCCACTGTAGCCGCCCTTGAGATCAAAGAATATCGTAATGTTGCTCGTTGAGCCCTGATCAATCGTGTCCGGGCTGCAGCGGTTTTCAGCGCCCGCGTCCGGCGGGAGAATCGTACCGTCAGCCAACCGAAGTGTGAACATGCCCTCTTCGCATAACACGGGATCCGGCCCAGCGTTCTTTGCCGTCACTCCAAGCCTCAGGATCGGATTGCCGCTCGTCGTCACAGCCACATCGTTGAACTGAAAGCTCAGGTATTGCTTGCCGCTGGAAGCGGGCGCACTCGTTGCAGCTGTCGTGCTCGCTGCCGCGCTTGTGGCAGTTGTTGAGGAACTGCCGGACTCGGTGCTCGTCGAGGTTTGCTCTTTGTGCGTACAGGCCACGCCGATCACGGCGCAGAGAAGTGCTACGAGAGTCAAGCGCTTCATGGTGTTACCCCTTGGTCTTTGGCTACGGCTGTTGCTTCTGCAAACATCGCACTAAGAATAAGACCAAGGCCCAGGGGAACCATTCTTAGCGCGGGAATCGCGCTCCGCTGGCCGAATCGAGGTTGAGTTTTCAACTCCCATGGGCTTGCGTTGACAGGAACTGGATGACCAAAACGCCTCCCACAGAACTTCGCAGGTCGGTGACAACCTGGGGCTCTTACGCCTGGGGTTACGCGGATGTGGGCGCCGATATCTACGTGGCCTTGGGGGTGGTCATCGGCATCGCCGCGGGAGCGGCAAATGTTGCCTTCGCCTTCGCCGGACTCGTCTACGTCTGCATCGGGCTTGCCTATACCGAGCTCTCTTCGGCATACCCGGTCGCTGGCGGCGGCCAATTTTTCGCGATGCGAGCGCTGGGAGATTTTGTCGGCTTCGTCGCAGGCTGGGCAGTGTTGCTCGATTTCACGATCGACATTGCCCTCTTTGCGTGGTTTACGATCGGCTACATCAGCTTTCTTGTTCCGTGGCTTGGCGAGCACAAGCCCATCTACTTTGCTTGCGTGTTGCTTGTCACTGCGTTCCTCACCGTGCTCAACAGCATGGGAGTCAAGCAGTCGTCCCGTTTGAACGAGCTCGTCTCGGCGCTCGACGTCGTGACGGAGACGGTCATCCTGGTCAGCGCCTTTTTGCTGGCGTGGGATCCAAAAATTCTCGTGCACACGATGCAGACGGCCTGGCCAAGTACAGATGACCTGCTCAAAGGGATCTCGCTTGCGATTATATCGTTTGTCGGCTTGGAGAGTATATCGCATGCGGCCGAGGAGACTCGCCGCCCAACAAGCGTTATCCCCCGCACATCGGTCGCCTTGATACTCACGATTCTGATCTTCGCGCTCGCGTACTCCAACCTGGTGCTGGGCATGCATCCGGTCCATACTGCGCATGGCGGGCTTGTGCCACTGTACCAATACATCGGCAGCGGCGATAACAACGACAAGGCGATCGCGGTCCTAGCAAGCCAGATCCCCTACCTCGGATTCATATTCGCACTCTACGTGCCGCTGGTGGGCGCACTGCTTGTGCTGATTTCGAGCAACTCAGGTGTATTTGGCGCCTCGCGCATTGCGTACTCGATGGCCAAGTTCAATGTGCTGCCGTCATGGTTCCAGGTGACCAATCCCAAGACAAGGACGCCCATTGGCACGATCATCGTGTTCTCGGGGATTGCCGCTATTGAGTTGTGCGCTGCGTACCTGCAGGGACCACACGCCATCGGATTCCTGGCTGACCTGTACGCTTTTGGTGCCGCGCTGTCATACACGCTCGTCTTCATAGCGCTGATAACGTTGCGATTTTCGGACTCAATTGCGCCCCGGCGCTTTAAAATGCCGTGGAATATTCCCATGACGGTGTTTGGCAAAAAGGGCGATGTCTCGATCCTTGCTGTTATCGGTACGCTGGGTATATTCGCGATTCTCGTTTTCACGCTGCTGACCCATCCCATTGGCCGCATCGCCGGGCCAATGTGGGTCCTCTTCGGCATCGCCTTCTACGCAGTGTACCGACGCGGAAAGCGCCTACCAGTCTTCGGGAGTGTGAAGCGCAATTGGATCAAGCTTCATGAGCAGACGCTGACGACCGCTGGCGAAATTGAGATGCTGGACGAGTATGACGCGGCCGTAAAAGCGCAAACAAAGGCGCAAGCGGGGGTATAAGTCGTTGGCTGCTATTGCAAGCATCAATCCGGCGACGGGGGAGACGGTCAAGACATTTCAGGCTCTCAACGCCGCACAGCTCGAAAACAAGATTGCCGCCGCGCAGCATGGGTTTGAGCGCAATCGTGCGCTCGATTTTCCAACGCGTGGCCGATTCATGTCCAATGCGGCGGAACTGCTGACCAGCGAAAAACGCGAGCTTGCGAAGCTTGCAACATTGGAGATGGGCAAAACGCTACGCCAAGCTGTCGCTGAAGTCGAAAAATGCGCTTGGGCGTGTCGTTATTATGCCGACAATGCGGCCGCCCAGCTGGCAGACGAGCGCGTTGCAACCGATGCAGCCGAGAGTCTCATCCGCTATCAACCGCTGGGCGTTATCTTGGCCATCATGCCCTGGAATTTCCCGTACTGGCAAGTGTTTCGCTTTGCCGCCCCCGCGCTGATGGCAGGCAATGCCGGCTTGCTCAAGCATGCCTCAAACGTGCCGCAGTGCGCCCTTGCCATTGAATCAGTTTTCGAACGCGCGGGATTTCCCGCAGGCACATTGGGCACGCTGCTCATCGGCAGCGGTGCCGTTGAAGCCGTGATTAAGGATCCGCGCGTGCGCGCGGTAACGTTGACCGGCAGTGAACTGGCTGGCAGAACCGTGGCAGCGCAAGCAGGGCACGAAATTAAAAAGACGGTGCTCGAGCTTGGCGGTAGCGATCCGTTTGTGGTCATGCCGAGTGCAGACGTCACGCAGGCGGTACAGACCGCCGTCACGGCGCGCGTGCAAAATAATGGCCAGTCGTGCATCGCGGCGAAGCGATTTATCACGGCATTGCCCGTGGCCGACGAATTCGCGCGCCGAATGGTCGAGCGCTTCGAATCGCTGAAGGTGGGCGACCCGATGGATGACGCGACCGACGTCGGGCCGCTTGTCAACGAGAGCGCCGTAAAAGAGCTCGACGATCAAGTTCACCGGCTGGTCGAGGCAGGCGGCATGGTGCTGACCGGTGGCAAGCGCCTTGAAGGGCGCGGTTTTTACTATGCGCCGACAGTCATTGCCGGCGTGCCGGTCGACGCGCCAGTTGCAAAAGAAGAACTCTTTGGCCCGGTTGCCGTGCTCTTTCGGGCTCGGGATGCAGACGACGCGATGGCGATCGCAAACGCGACCACCTTCGGGCTGGGCTCGAGCGTGTGGACCAACGACGCCGCGGAGCGGGAGAAGTTCATCAACGGCCTTGAGGCCGGCGCGGTGTTCGTCAACGGCATGGTAAAATCTGATCCGCGGTTGCCATTCGGCGGCGTCAAGGCATCCGGTTATGGTCGAGAGCTCAGCGCCCACGGGATTCGCGAGTTCGTCAACATCAAATCGGTGTGGATCGGTCCAGCCAAGCAGTAGGAAGTTTCGCGAGCACGTTCGGCACAGAGCTGGCATTTTTGCCGTTGCCGATCGCAGGACATGGAATCCGCTCGATCGCAAACACTGCTATCGGAGGCGATCGGGTTCGTGTTGAAGCTTTTGCATGTCAAACAAAATCTCGCCGCAGTGTTGCTTGTCGCCGCAGCCTTGTACGCTCAGGCGTGCTCAGGATCTCAATCCGGAACGCCGTCTCCATCGCAGTCCCCCACGACCCCGAGCTCGCGCTCGCAACTTGTGCTGTATCTGACCGCCCCCGGACTTCCAACCTCTCCGCCGAGCAACACGCCGGGGTCATCTTCCATTAACTATCCGTTTGCGAGGTTCCAGCAACCTCAGCAGATCCTGGTCTTTGAGCGCGGCTACAATGGAACGTTTGCTGTGGCACCCGCATCCTGTCCAGCGCCGGGTACAACGCTGTTCACGGCTTCATTTGGCGGCGGAGGCTCGAACGGCCCAACCTCGGTTCTCACGGTTCAATCCACGAACGTTGCGGGCTTTGCCTTGTGCACGTTCACCATCAGCGATTCATTCGGGCAGACCGCGACCGTCACTGCATATTGGGAAGGGCCGCGGTAGACGACTCCCAAGCGGAGTAGCGGCGAATGCGGCGGATAGCGCGCGCCGCCTCGCTGGTGCGATCAATCATGCGCCAATTATACCATAGCGAAAGGCGCCTATCAGGCTTTGCGCTGGTGGATCATGAATCGGTTCCCTTCCGGATCGGTGCCGAACGACATGAAGCAGACCCGTGACTCCATCACGTCGCTGAGCTGCGCCCCGCGGGCACGGAGCTGCTCGACAGCAGCCTTAGCATCAGGCACCGCGAACATGATGCCTGCGCCGATCGGGTACTGCTCGTCGTCCGGCTGCCAGATGCCGAACGTCGTGCCGTCGCCCAGCGTGAACTCGGCGCCCTGTTCCGTTTCCTCGGTCGGCCTCATCCCCAAGACGTCTTTATAAAAGGCGATCGTCTTGGCGGCATCGCGGACGGAAAACTCGAAAAGATCGACTCCGGTGATCATGGCTGGCGCGTCTCCCTCGTAGTGTCGCAGTGAAGTTCCCGTCAAACCAACCTCGTGCTGGGCAGATAAACCGGCAACCTATCCAACGTAGACCAACTAGTGGCGCAGGGTTGGAAGATTATCGGCTTCACAACCGTCGGCGAAACGCACAGGGTGTTGCTTCAAAAATCGGTTCCTTTGACACCGCCGCGAGGCTAGTCACCTTTGAGCGGACTCAGAAGTCTTGATGACCAATCCTTGCCCAAGAATCTGCAGGTATAGCTCCGGGTGCTCCCCATCGCCTCGTCGCCGCGGCTGTTAATAAAGTAGGTGCGGAAAACGTTGTCGCCGTCGCGGAAGCGTTCAGATGGGCAAGGTGGGCGACCTGGTCGGCTCCAAACGAGCAGCCTCGACATGCGGGGTCGCCTCCGATGCTGTACGCGGATGAGCTGCTGTGGGATCCCGTAGCACCACACCCAACACTTCATACCACCGCCGCCGCAACCCGTACCCTCAGGGCGTCCGACGAATGAGCCTCTGTATCAGCGCGTGGCGCGGTCGAGCTTGAGTATCACCAGCGTGCCGATGACTCCAGACCTGACCTCTTTGAGCACCCGGGCCATGCCGGGGCGCCTTAAGCAGGCGTTTTTCTTAACGCGAGATCAGCTCCAAAACTCTTCCGGGATTATTGTCTGACCCGGGGTCCGAAATGAGCGCGTGCTTGTAACCACTGATCTGGAAAAAACCGCGAGTGAAAGGAACCGCGCCTCCCGGCTGCAGTTTTAGCACGACCCCGGTATTGACACTGCTAACGGTGACGAAGTTTTGACCCTGGAAGTTGCCGCACGTAAGATCAATGCTCGTCTGATACGTAGTGTCCAAGACCCCTCTTGTTGCGCGTGACAGCGCTGCTCGTGTTAGGACAACTGTTTTCCGCCCGAAGCGGTCGACTGCCCAAAGAACAGCAGGCGCGAGCGCACTTGGCTCAGTGTGGGAGCACCGAGATCCGTCTGCAAGTGCGTCATTGCTGAACTCGTTGCCACGTTGCAACCCCGGCACGATCGACGACTGCTGACCATTTAGGCTCAAAACGAATGCATGGCCATCATAGTCGGAGGCGTCAACCAATACCGAATTGCCTTGGCTTCGATCATCGAAACCTAAGTAGAGATATCCGGGAAACGCCGTAAGATTTTTCGACGGCGGCGGCAACTGGACTGGAGTCAGCTTTCCATCGAGCAACGTGGACAAACGATAAAACTGACGCATCGTCCCCTGAGGAACGGTAAAAACCTGCGTCACGTACATGATGCCCGAGCTTGTAACGACGCCATTCTCAAAACCGCCACCCTGGTAGACGAGCGCGAGTGCGCGAGGGCCAACGGTCACCTGCTGTAGTTGTGGAAATTGCGACGCAAGAAATGCTACTCTGCGCCCGTAGCTCTGTTCACGCGCAACCTGTGGATCGGTGACAGGCGGTAATCCCGCAACGACAGGCTGAGGCGGTTGGGCTTCTGTGCCGTGAGAACGTAGCAGAGCGACGGCTATGATTACTACTGCAAGTGCCGCAAGGAATAGTAACACTCTTCTCATTGTTTCCCTACCTCACGCATTTCCGTTCATTGCGGATTCAAGTAGTACAAACGCACTGGTGCGGGGTCAAACCCGGATTGAATGTAGACGATGGTCCGGGGATCACCATTCGTATCGAAACCCATAACCGCGGCGGCCGTTCCTGTGTTAGTAGGATCCATCGTCGTCGGTGTGGGGTTCGGCGCTAAGCAGTTGGAGCACGGCAGAAGATACGTGTCATTGGGAATGATGGCGCGCGTCTTTGGGTCGATGAAACCGTGCAATGTGGCCGCGACTTCAAAGGGACCACCACCTCGATCACCGACATACCAGATTTGACCGCTGTGCATGAAATTCGGTGTTCCCGTGATGGTTATCGGCACGCCGTAGTTCCCTTTGAGCGTCACCGCGGTGGCATCGATAGTCGACATGCCGGGTAGTGGCGCAGCGCACGAAATAAGACTCGGTGGCGGTGGCGGATTCGGCGGTCTGTAGAGGTCGTTGATGGAATAGATCGCCGGTGCAGTCGTATCTGTGAGTTCCTCAGTGTAGTCGTGGGGAATCGAGAACGCTGCGTTGGGAAATAGACCCCGGCGGTCCAGAGGGTGATGGGGAGGATTGGGATCGAGTTGCGACGGTGCGGCGAAGGAGACATCAGGGCAGCCGCTGGCACAGTTGTCCGCATACACGAAGACCTTCGTTCCGGGTTGTAGGCCTTTCAAGTAGGCCTCTCCGATTGAAATGACATTCGGGTTAAGTGTTCGCGTGATAAAAGATTTTGGCGTTGAGCCAGTTCCGGCCGTTACCGTTGTGAAGCCAGTATTCGTTGAGTACTGCTTAAGGAAAATCCGACTTGCTTGCGCTCCCGTTGCAGCGAAGGTTGCGCCGCCGCCAGCGGTAGACGCCTCTAGAAAACCAGCGATGAATTGAAAAGTACCCGAGCTGGAGGCGGTTCCAATGTACAGATGAGCGGCGGTCGGAAATGCGTTGACAAAGTACCAAAAGACGAGGCCATTGCCGCTGATCGTCTCTTCTTCGAGCTTGACCGCCTGATGGTGAACCCACGTTGTTGAGCTCCAGGTCTCGGGCTCATCCGCGTACAGCATCGGAGGCGACCCCGCAATCGCAGAGCATTCAGACTGAAGTGTTGGGTGTGGTGCTACGGGATCCCACAGCGGATACAGAGGCTCATTCGTCGGACGCCCTGAGGGTACGGGTTGCGGCGTCGGTGGTATACCCGGTATCGGGTCAAAAACGATCTGGCCAAATGTCTGGTTTGGGAAAAGTGGGTTAGCCGTGGGATCGGCATGGGCCGATTTCCAATGAACAACCTGCGCCTTCGATATGGAAGGGGGGACACTAAGGGCCGGCGCGCTCGCTCCAGCCGATGCTACAACGATCATTGACGCAAACATAAGAATCACGCCTACCAACGGCAGTAGAGTATGAGTTCTCAAGGCATGTTCCTTTTCTGAAGGCTCGCAAGTTCTGGCTCAACTCAATGATAATTGACGTGGCCACATCTGGCAACAGCGATTTTGGAGTTCTTCTACCCTTACGCGCGCGCGTAACGGCGTAATCATAACCTAACGGAGAAGTCGGCGGCGACCTTTACCCGACTTCAGATGCCATACGGGAGCTGAGCATCTGCGTTACCGATTGCTTTCGCCACTCCTTGCCACCCTGCCGCGGAGCGAAGCCCTGGGCGCTCAGCCACTCACCGATGCGCCGGAGCGAGACGCCTTCTTCGCGCATCCGGAGCGCTGTCCGTAATGCTGACAGTTCATTCGCCTCTTCAACCAAAGCATCGCCGTTGCGACGGAAGCCGAAAGGCGGTCTGCCGTACACTTGGCGACTGCGCCGCTTGTGGCCGAGGGCGAAGGCAGTCCGCTCTGCAAGTTGCGCCCGCTCGAACTCCGCCATGACGCCTAGGATTTGAACCACCATGCGTCCGGCGGCAGAAGATGTGTCGAGTGATTCCGAAACGCTAACAATGTCGGCGCCCGCTCTGCTGAAGACGTCAATTATATTCAGCAGGTCCTTAACTGAGCGCGTGGCGCGGTCGAGCTTGAGTATCACCAGCGTGCCGATGACTCCAGACCTGACCTCTTTGAGCACCCGGGCCATGCCGGGGCGCCTTAAGTTTTTTGCCGACTCACCAGCCTCAATGATAAACTCGTCGATGGTGCGACCCGTGGCAATCGCATACGCTTCGTGGAGGGACGTAGACGAGAAGAATGCTCTTATCCACATCAGAGCAACGCTCACTCGTGACAAGTCAGGCGAGGTGGTCGCAACACGCCCCAAAACGCAAACCAGCCTTCGCCCCGTCAAACTGCCTACGAGCAGCGTCGAAGCCTTACGTGAGCACCACAAAGCTTCTCTTGCAAGCCCGTGGGCATTTCACGACAAAGAAGGCCAGCCGCTTCGCCGGGATGGTCTCGTTCGTTGTGAGTTGGAGCGGATTTGCAAGGCGATAGGCAAGCCGGGTCTCTCTTCCCATTCGCTACGTCATAGCAACGTGACGCTGCTCATCGCGAGAGGGGTAGACCTGCGAACGATACAGGCCCGCATCGGACATTCAACGCCAAGACTCACACTAGCACTCTACAGTCACGCGATGGTGACGGCGCAAGATGCTGCCGTCATCGCGTTAGACGAAGTACACCGAACCATTCGACCCATAAGTGGTCAAATAAGTGGTCAACCAGAGAACCCGACAGTCGTCGGTGAAAATGAAATCCCGCAAGCGATTGCGGGATAAGGGTTTGTCGAGTGGAGGATAGCGGATTCGAACCGCTGACCTCATGCTTGCAAAGCACGCGCTCTACCAACTGAGCTAATCCCCCGCAGTTACTACGACTTTTTTACACGGCTGACGCGATGGCACCTGGCCTGAAACGCCCATAGCGGAAGGCCTTGCCGCCATGCGCGCGCAAAATACACCGTCGCGCGCATGCCCCATGCGGGCGATTAGCTCAGGTGGTTAGAGCGCATCCCTGATAAGGATGAGGTCCGAGGTTCGAGTCCTCGATCGCCCACCATAGCGAGTGCCTTCTCGGCCACTGGAGACCGCTCGGTCTGACAGGAGAGACCGAGACGGGCAAGAATCCCTAGCGCGTCTCATCCGTCTCCGGTCGAACGGATTTTCTTGGGAGATTCGCCGTGGCAACAGTTTCACGCCGCGAATTTCTAAAGCTAGGGGCTCTGGGCGCCGGCGCAATCGGAATTTCCGAACTCGGATTCGATCTCGCGCAGGCCTACCAAGTCCGCCAGCAACTGCGGATCGCGGGCGCAACCGAATCCCACTCCATCTGTCCGTACTGCGCGGTGGGCTGTTCGCTCATCGCCTTTACCCGTAAAAACCCAGACGGCTCCGTTGGCTTACTGCAGATCGAAGGCGATCCTGATAGCCCGGTGAACGAGGGGCGCCTGTGCCCCAAGGGCGCGACCGCCATGGAGCTCGCCAACTCGAGCCGCCGAGTCGAGCATCCGCTCTATCGAGAACCCGGTGCCACCGCTTGGAAAACCGTTTCCTGGGATTTTGTTCTCGACAAGATCGCGCAAAATATCAAGACATCTCGCGATCGCACGTTCGTCACCACGGATAGCAAAGGCAATACCGTCAACCGTTGCGAGGGCATCGCCTTTGCCGGCGGCGCCACATTTAGTAATGAAGAAGGATTTTACGCCGCCAAAGTCCTGCGCGGTCTCGGTCTCGTCTATCTGGAGCAGCAGGCCAGGGTCTGACACGGCCCCACGGTGGTCAGTTTGGCCGCCACGTTCGGAAGAGGGGCAATGACCAACCACTGGCGTGACATAAAGAACGCGGATCTCATCCTGATTAACGGGGCCAATCCTGCCGAATGCCACCCGGTGGGCTTTCACTGGTTCATGCGTGCTAAGCTCGATCCGAAGCGAGGTCCAGGCAACGGCGGCGGTGCCAAGATCATTCATGCGGATCCGCGCTTTTCACGCACCTCGGCGGTTGCCGACTTGTACCTGCGCATCCGAACAGGGACTGACGTCGCCTACTTTGGTGGCCTCATCAACCACGTTCTGCAGAACAACTTGCATCACGCTGACTATGTCAAGAACTATACCAATGCGTCGTTCATCGTCGACAAGAACTATGATTTCAAAGATGGCCTGTTTTCCGGATACGATCCCGCCAAGCGTTCCTATAAGACGGCCAGCTGGGGTTACGAGCTCGATGCAAGTGGTTTCGCAAAGCGCGACAATAGCTTGCAGGACCCGCGCACCGCATTTCAGCTCCTCAAGAAACATTATTCCCGGTACACGCCGGAGATGGTTTCCTCGATTACCGGCATTCCGCAAGAAGACTTTTTGAAGGTCGCAAGCCTCGTAGGCGAAATGGGGCGACCCGACAAGGTCATGACGATTGTGTACGCCGTGGGACTCACGCATCACACGACCGGAACGCAGCTCATCCGCTCTGGAGCGGTGCTCCAGCTCTTGCTCGGCAACATCGGTAGGCCAGGCGGCGGTATGAACGCAGAACGCGGGCACGCGAACATACAAGGCAACACTGACAATGCGCTTTCTTGGGAAATACTGCCGGGTTATCTGAAAATACCGTTGCCGGGCCAGGCGAACATCGACGACTACGTTGCCAAGAGCGCGTCCAAAAAGCTGGACCCCAATTCGTGGAACTTCTTTGGAACCAATTATCGCAAGTTCATGGTGAGCCTGCTCAAAGGATGGTACGGGGACGCAGCCACCACGGCCAACGATTTCGCCTTCAACTACATACCGAAGCCGGCGGAAAATTCATCCTGGCTGACCATTTACGATAACGCGCTGCAAGGCAAGATGGAAGGGCTGATGCTTTCGGGCATGACCGCAGCCAGCATCGGACCGGACTCGAACCAGGTACTCGAAGCGCTCTCCAGACTCAAGTGGCTTGTCGTCATGGATCCATTTCCGACCACGAGCTCAGAGTTCTGGCACGCTGCCGGTCTCGCTCCGGAAACCATTCAAACCGAAGTATTCATGCTGCCCGCCACGCACTGGATTGAAAAAGATGGCGCCTTCACGAACAGCGGGCGCTGGGTGCAGTGGAAGGACGCGGTGCTTCCGCCGCAAGGCGAGTCGCGGCACGATCATTGGATTCTGGCCGACATTTTCCAACGAGTCAAGACCTTGTACGAGCAGCACGGCGGCAAGTTCCCAGATCCGATCATGCACCTCAGCATGAATTACAGCAACCCGCTGCGGCCGGAACTCGATGATCTGGCTCGGGAAATGAACGGCAAGGATTTGAAAACCGGCAAACAGATGGCGACATTTGCCAAACTGCAAGACGATGGCACGACGACGGCTGGCAATTGGATTTATACTGGAATGTATAGCGACAAGGGCAACTTCTCGAAGCGTCGCAACGGCGTGCAAGATATCGCCAAAAATGACCCGACCGGCATGGGATTCTTCCCCAACTGGGCATGGAGTTGGCCGCTCAACCGGCGAGTGCTATACAACCGCGCATCGGCCGACATGGATGGCAAGCCGTGGGATCCGAAGCGGCCCGGGATCAAGTGGAATGGTAAAAAGTGGGTCGGCGACGTACCTGATTATCCCCCGAAATTGAGTCCCACAGATCCCAAAGCATGGCTGCCTTTCATCATGAACGGCGAGGGCGTTGGACGCCTGTTCAGCAACTCGCTTGCTGACGGGCCGATCCCAGAACACTACGAGCCGGTGGAATCGCCTGTGAAAAACCCACTGCACGCATCGGTCTCAGCCTCTCCGGTCGCGTTCCTCTATGACAAAGCTGCTGGCCGGCCCGATCGTTTTGGCAGCCCGGATGAATTTCCGATTATCGCCACGACCTATAGGCTCACGGAGCACGAGCATTACATAACGCAGCAAGTGCGGCTGCTTGTGGAGCTGCAGCCGGAACCATTCGTTGAGCTTCCCGAGGGTTTGGCGCAAGAAAAGGGCATCAAGAACGGCGACCTGGTTCGCGTCCGCTCCAAGCGCGGCAAAATGGAAGTGCGCGCCATCGTCACTAAGCGATTGGGTCCGCTCCAGGTCGCTGGAAAGAGAGTCTGGCAGATCGGCATCCCAATCCATTGGGGCTATGTCGGCATCGCAGCCGAAATGCATCCTGAACGGTCGCAACATTGGCTTGCCAATGCGTTGACGCCGTTTGTGGGCGATGCAAACTCCAGGACGCCAGAATTTAAGGCGTTTCTTGTCGATGTTGAGAAGGCGTGATGGCTCAAGCACTGGGCGTTGTCATCAATCCTTGGACCCAGCGCCGCCGTCGCAGCATGGAGTTGGCGGAGCGTTGGCCGTTTGCGACGGAGTTGCTCACGTTCTATGCCGCGTTGTTGGACGTTCAGGAAGCGGCTTGGGCGAAGGCGCGCATCGATGCGCCGGCCCGCGCAGACGTGGCTTCTTACGCCGAGACGCACGTGCTGCGACACATCGTCGATGTCACGACGGCGAAGGGGCCAGCGAAACTCGCTGCGACGGTTGCCGAAGCATTTCACGAGTTCGATTTTGTACGGCAGGCACACGCCTGGCTTGCAAACGATGTGCTCGAGCCCGTTCATCGATACCTGGTGCGAGCCTCAGTTGGGCCAGTACTGGAGGCAATTGGGATCGCAGCAGATAGGGCCTCCAGCGGCGCGCACGACGAGCGATACTGCCCCCAGTGCGGTGGCCTGCCACAGCTGAGCTATTTGTCCACTTCAGCCGAGGAACTCGTCACGCCGCAGCGCTTCCTCGAATGCGAACGTTGTGCAACGAGTTGGACGTACCCACGCATGACGTGTGCGGCTTGCGGCGAGACCAAAACTGATCTCCTTCCAATCTTTGCAGAGCAGGGAACACTCCAGGCCGAACTTGCGGGTCGCGTGATTCGAAAGCACGGCTCGTCGCAAACAGATGGAAATCCAGAACAGACATCGGCCCAGGGGGCGCCGCGTTTTCGTCACCTGCGGATCGATGCATGCCGCGCGTGCGCTCACTACCTGCTCACGGTCGATCTTGGGCGCGAGCCGCAGGCCGTGCCCGTGGTCGATGAATTAGCGGCGGTGCCGCTGGACCTTTACGCTAAAGAACTGGGCATGACCAAGATCGTGCCTAACCTAATGGGGTTTTAGCAATGGCTGAACCACTTGGCCTTTTCACCGATACGAGCATCTGCATCGGGTGCAAGGCATGCGAAGTTGCGTGCAAAGAATGGAACCAGCTGTCAGGCAATAAGCCTGAGTTTCGCGACAGCTTCGATAACACGGGTCAGCTGGATGCGCAAAATTGGCGCCACGTCAAATTCATCGAGCGCATGCCCGATGAACCGGTGACGGCCGGCAACGGGCACGCTTGGCTCATGATGTCGGATATTTGCAAGCATTGCACGCACGCTAGCTGCCTTGAGGTCTGCCCAACACAAGCCATTATCAAGACCGAGTTCAACACGGTCTTCATTCAGCAAGATGTCTGTAACGGATGCCGGGACTGTATCGGCGCCTGCCCCTACGGAGCCATCGGCTTCAACCAAGACACGGGCACGGTTCACAAATGTACCATGTGTTACGATCGTCTGCAAAACAACATGGAGCCGGCTTGCGCGAAGGCTTGCCCGACCCAGTCGATCCAGTTCGGTAAACTAACCGATCTCCAAAAAAATGCCGATGCGCGGTTAGCCACCCTCAAGGCACAAGGAAACTCCAACGCGCAACTCTATGGCCGAGACGATACAGTCTACGGAGGACTGGGCGCCTTCTTTTTGCTGATGGACAAGCCCGAAGTCTACGGTTTGCCCAACAAGGAAAACGCTGTCTTGCCGAGCCGCAACAATTCGAGAAGTTACTTCGGGGCGCTCGTGACTGCAGTCATTGCCGTGTTCGCTGGGATGGTCGCGTTGCGCCGCAATGGCACCGGCGGCGTGGTCGATGACGGTGACAGCAGCAGCGCCACTCATGGCTGAGCACTTCGTTCAATCCCCACTTTGGGGATGGTACATTCTGGGATATTTCTTTGTCGCCGGCGTCACGGGCGGCTCGTACACGCTTGCCACCATGCTGCGCTGGTGGGGCAGCGACCGTGACCAGCCAATCGCTCGCCTCGGTTTTCTGATTGCATTCCCACTGGCGGTGGTATGTGGGATATTGCTGACCGTCGACCTTGGTCAGCCTGTGCGCTTCTGGCACATGATGATCAACACGACCCCTGGCGACGCTGGCTTGAGCTTCAAGTATTGGTCTCCGATCTCGCTTGGCAGCTGGGCACTGCTCGTCTACAGCGCTTTCTCGTTTATCTCGTTTCTCGAAGCTCTCGGGGTGCTGCGTCCGTTCTCGGGCGCTTTTGGCCGTGTGTTCAACGTCATCGGGTCTATCCTGGCCCTCTTTATCGCTTCCTATACCGGCGTTGTGCTGAGCGTATCCAATCAGCCGGTATGGAGC
>JALYZV010000067.1 GCA_030948685.1 Vulcanimicrobiota bacterium
GGCCAGGCTCATGCGCAAGTCGAGATCGAGGTCGCCGAACGCAACGCGCAGTCGGTCAAGCCCATCGCGTTGCATGAGCGCGATGAGTTCATCCAGCAGCCGCTTATCTACGTCCACGCCGTTGTACCTCTAGAGTTTCAACCGGTGCGCCAATTCTGTTTCGACGCTGTCCAGGCCGATGCGCGACCGCTCGCGCGTCGCCAGATTCTGGATCGTCGCTTGGGAACTCTTGCGTTCGTCTTCCCCGACGATCACCGCATAGCGCGCCCCGCTTTCGCCGGCGGCACGCAGTTGTTTATCGATGTTTCTGCGCGTGTAGTCCATGTCGGCGGAAATTCCTTGCGCCCGCACCGCGTTCATGATCGGCACGAGGGTGCGCGCCGACTCCGGATCGAGCGCTACAAAGGCGACGTCCAGGCGCGTGCGCCCGTCCTGCGGTCCTCCGATGCCCGCATCGCGAGCCAGCATCAGCATGCGATCCATTCCCATCGCCAAACCCACACCTGCTGTCGGCGGGCCACCCATGGCCTTCACCAATCCGTCGTAGCGTCCGCCGCCGCAGACGCTGTTTTGCGCTCCCAGACCGCTCGAACTGATTTCGAAAACGGTGCGCGTGTAGTAATCAAGGCCGCGTACGATGTGCGGATTGTGCAGTGCGCGGATTCCCATGGATTCGAGCAGCGTGCGCAGCGTTGCAAAGTGCTCCTGGCAGGCTTCGCAAAGATAGCCGTCCATGGTTGGCGCCTGGGTCAGGATGTCAAGGTCTTTTTGGTCCTTCGAGTCTAAGATGCGCAGCGGGTTGCGGCCCAGTCGCTCGCGGCTCGTTTCGCTCAAGCGCTGGGCGTTGTCGCGCAAAAAATCAACCAGCGCGTCGCGAAAATGTTTGCGGCACACCTCACAGCCGAGCGAGTTGATTTCCAGCCGGTAGTCGGTGATGCCGATGGCCCGCATGACTTCGAGTCCGAGCGCGATGACTTCAGCATCCGCCTCGGGGCCCGCCACGCCAAAACATTCCACTCCCCACTGGTGCGCTTGGCGGAAGCGGCCCTTTTGCGGACGTTCGTAGCGGAAGATCGGACCGCGATAGTAGAGTTTCAACGGCAGATTCTGCAGCAGGCTGTGTTCCAGGACGGCGCGCACAACCGGGGCCGTGAGCTCAGGCCGCAGCGTGATGCTGCGGTCGCCGCGGTCGATAAACGTGTACATTTCCTTGTCGACGATATCCGTGCCCTCGCCGATCGGCTTGACGAATACCTCGGTGCTTTCGAAGATGGGCGTGCGAATCTCGCGATAGCCAAAGCGGCCGCACACCTCATCGATGATGCGCTCGAGGGCTTGCCATTGGGACGATTCTGGGGGAAGAATATCGCGCGTGCCGCGCGGGGCCGTAATGTTGTTCACAACGTTCCAAACCGGGAGGAGCCCGACCATCGTACGTGTCGCAATGCCGCCATTGTTTCGGCATCGTGCGCTCGCATACTTGCGTGCGTTCGTCTCGGCCAACTGCAAAGTCGCTTTGCGCATGCGTTGTGCAGCAGCTCTGTCCTTGGGGCTTGCATTGGCGGCGCTGATCCCGCCAATCGCTGCGTTGCCCCGCCTGGCGGCGTTGGCGCATGACGTCGCCTTGGCATGGTATTACTTTTGTTCGATGCTCTTGGGGGCTGCGCCATTTCTTGCAGCCGGCGCTGTTGCCGCCGCGGCAGCGGCGTCCGCGACGCCCAGGTTGGCAATGACGCTCCCGCTCTTTGCGTTCCTCTTTCCAGGCTGTGACTGCTCGATCAACGCCTACGCAAGCCAGTTGCGTGGCGAGCGGCCCAGCGTCGCCGCGTTTGCGGTGGTCTGGGGCAGCTGCTGCAATCCGCTGGCGCTTTTCTCCACCGCGACGATCCTCGGCCCGCATCTGCTCTGCAGCCGTCTGATCGCGGGAGCGATCGCCGCAACACTGACGGCGCTTGCGTGGGCACGCCTGCCGGTTGCGAAGCTGACGCATGCGTGCCCAGAGCCGGCCGATTTTTGGAAGTCGTTTTTGGGCTTTGCTCGCGGCGGCATGGCATCGTTCGCCGTTGCCGCATGCATCAGCTCGGCCTTCATCGCATTGTTCGCCAAACCACTCCCTGCGCATGGCCTTGCCGGCGCTGCGTTGCTCGGCGCGCTGTTGTCGCCTTGCTCGAGTGCCGACTCGTTGCTCGCGCGCATCCTGTTTCGAGATCCCGCGGCTGAGTTGACCTTCATCGTTGCGTCGCAGTGCCTCGACGTTCGCCAAGTCATACTCGTGCGTCGCTGCTTTGGCACGGCACACGCGCTGCGCGCCGCAGCTGCCGCCGTTGTGGCCTGCGTGGCGGGGAGCTTGTATGCGGCGCGATGACGCGGCGGTTGCCGGGCTGACTGGAATGATCGCAGGCACGATCGGCCATCAGACGGTCGGCGCGCTTGTCAGCGCACCGCTGTGGATGATGGCTGGCGTGACGTCGCTGTTTGCTTGGGCCCTCTGGCACACTCGCATGCGAGGCGCAGGCGCGCGCATTTTGTGGGCGGTCACGGCGGGGCTGTGCGTTGGCCTGACGTTGCCGGCGTACCCGCCGCCGGCACGAACGCCGATTCTGACCCACGCGGTCGCTCGAGCCCACGCTGGACCAGATGCCCGGCTCTTTGCCGCCTTGGACGTGCTCGACGACCACCCGCAAGCGCTGCTCGGCCAGCGCATTGCGGTCACGGGAACATGGCGGCCACGCCACGGCTTGTCGCTCGGGTCTGTGTCGCGGCGCGTGATGGCGTGTTGCGCAGCCGACGCGGTCGACGTCGGCTTCGACGTGGTCCCGAAAGCGCAGGTCCCGCTTGCCGCAGGGTCATCCGTGTTGGTGAGCGGGATCGTGCACGCGTCATTGCTAGACGGCGAAACGCGCTACGCTTTAACGGACGCCAGCGTCGCGCCGATCAGTGCAGGAAATAGCGCCGCGAAGTGAAGACGAGCACGATGCCGCTTCGTTGCGCGGCTTCGATCACTTCAGCATCTCGAATTGAGCCGGATGGGGCAACGACCGCACCGATGCCGGCCTCGATCGCTGCTTCGATGCCGTCGGCAAACGGGAAGAATCCGTCGGTGGCGAGCACGGAACCGCGCGCAGCTTCGCCCGCGCGACCGCAGGCGAGCTCGACTGCAGCGACGCGGTTCGTCTGGCCCCCGCAAATGCCGAGCGTCACCTGATCGTGCACGACGACTGCGGCATTGGACTTTACCTGGCGCACGGCACCGAAGGCAAACAGCAGATCGCGCCAGGTGCGTGGGTCGGGTCGCAGCTTGGTGACCACTGTCCATTCGTCGGGCGGAGCGGCCGGGTCGGGCAACTCGGCAAGGACGCCTCCCAGCGCGGAGCGCAAGGTCGTACCCGCCAGCAGCTGCGCGGGAAGACGCGAGTCGAAGCGCAGCAGCCGAAGATTCTTCTTGGCGCGCAGCATCTCGAGCGCCGCCTCATCGTAGTCGGGCGCTACCACGACTTCCAAAAAACGCGGCTTGAGAACCTGCGCGCTCGCGACGTCCAAGCGCTGGCTCACCGCGACGATGCCACCGAATGCGGAAATCGGATCGGCCCCGAGCGCCGCTTCAAGTGCGTCGCTCGAGGTTGCGGCGCCCGCTAGGCCGCAGGGAATCGTGTGTTTGACAATTGCCGCAAGCACCGGCTGGGCTGGAGCTGCATCGCTTGGAAAGCCGGTCGGCTCGCTGATCGGCGCGATCAGCCGCAGACAAGAATCGACATCCAGCAAGTTGTTGTAGGAGAGCTGTTTGCCCGAAAGCGCTTGAGGAAACGCTTTCTCTTCGCCGTGATAAAATGCTGCGCGGGCCCAGGGATTCTCGCCGTAGCGCAACCGGCTGCGCAGCGGGAGGTTGAGCGACAAGACGTCGGGCAGCGCCTCGCGGTCACCGCGCGCATAGTACGACGCAATCGCATCGTCGTACTCAGCGACAATCGCAAACGCGCGCGCGGCCCAGCGGCGCCGCTCTTCCTTCGAGGCTCCGCCGTGCGCCAGGGCTGCGATAAACTCTGGATAGAGCCCTGGTTCGGCGAGAACGCTGACGTGTTCGTAGTTCTTCGCCGCGGCCCGTAAGAGCGACACGCCGCCGATGTCGATTTGGTCGATCGCCTGCGCCTCGGTCGTCGCCTTGAGCGATGCCGTCTCGGCAAAACGGTAGAGGTTCACCGCAACGACTGCAATGGGTGGAATCCCATGCTGCTTGAGCTCGGCCGCGTCTTCGGGGAGGGTTGGTCTAGCAAGGATGCCGCCGAAGACCTTCGGGTGCAACGTCTTCACCCGACCGGCAAACAGCGGGGCGTAGTCCGTGAGCGCCTCTACTTCCTCGCAGGGTAGATTGAGCGCGCGAATGGCAGCAGCAGTACCCGGGCTCGCGATGATGCGAAATTTAGCCCTGGTCAGAGCGTCAGCGAGTTCGTGAAGGCCGGTTCGATCAGTGAGCGATACGAGTGCGACCGGTTTATCGTCCGGCACCCGCGCGCTCCAGCGAGAGCGACAGCACGTTTGAGACACCGGGCTCGCTCATAGTCACGCCGTACATTCGGTCGACAAGCGTCATCGTCGCCTTATTGTGCGTGATGATGATGATCTGAGAACGGCCGTTGCCTGCCAGCTCCGCCAGCTGCACGCCGAAACGCCCGACGTTGGCTTCGTCGAGCGCCGCATCGATCTCGTCGAAGATATAGAACGGGCTCGGTCGGACCTGAAGGGTTGCGAAAATCAGCGCGACGGCGGTAAGCGCCCGTTCACCCCCAGAAAGCAGATTGAGGTTTTGCATTTTCTTGCCGGGTGGCTGTGCTGAAATCTCAATGCCCGCTTCCGTCGGATCCTCGGCTTCGCTTACCCAGATCTTTGCGCTGCCGCCGTTGAACAGCCGCGTGAACGTCTCGGAAAACGCGACCGCTACCTTCTCGAAGGCCGCGTTGAACTTGCGCAGCGACTCGGCATCGATCTCGGCGATGCTCGCCAGGATGCCGCTGCGCGCTTCCTCCAGATCGCGAAGCTGCTGGCGCAGAAATTCGCAGCGCTCCAGCGTCGCCGCGCGGTCTTCGAGCGCGTTGAGATTGACGTTACCCAGTCGCAGCAGCTCTTCGCGCAAGCGCCGAACCTGGGCGTCGCTGTCGCCATCGAAATCCTGGTAACGCGCCTCGACGTCGTTGCACTCGTGAGGCGTGGCTGGATTCTGGGAGAACGTTTGTTGCAGCAACGCAAGCTCGGCGTCAATCTCGGCAAGCCGAATGTGCAATCGCTCGAGCTCGAGCGACTGCTCGCGACTGTGGTGCTCTTCCTGGGCATAGGCAGCATCCAGTTCGCGCGCATGCTTCGCGCAGACGTCTCGCTGCTGGCGCAGTTGCTGCACCTCAACGGCAACAGCCGCCAGCGCCTTTTCGGCGGCGTTGCGGAAGCCCGCCAGGCGCTCGACATCCGCTGCGCTGTGGGCACGCTCTTCGCGCAGGCGCGCAAGCGATGAGAGCCGTTCCTTGCGCTGCTCGACGGCCCGCTCGAGTTCGGCGCGCGCACTCTCGACGTCATCACTGAGCTGCGCGACGCGCTCGACCAACGCAGCTGCATGTGCGGCTGCGCTTCGGTGGCGCGCGCGAACGTCATTGAGCTCATGCCCCAGCGCGTCAGAGGAGGCGAGCGCTTCGCGGCGCCGGGCTTCGAGCGCCTCGACCTCTGCTGCGAGCTTGGCGGCCGCCTCGCGGCCAGCTTGAACGGCTGACCGCACGAGCGCGGATTGGGAAGCGAGCTCGTCGCTGCGCGTGCGCAGGCTGACCAGTCGCTGCTCGAGCGCCGCTCGTTCGTGAACGTGATGCTCGCGCGCTGATTGTGCGTCATGTTGGCGCAAAGCCAACGTCACACGTTCATGCTTGCGCTGCTCGAGCTGGTTGTGTGCTGCAGCCACGGTCTTGAGCGCGTCGTTCACCGCGACATCGGCGGCCAAAGCGGCTTGCTCGCTCGTCTTCATGTCGAGCTCAAGCGCAACCAACGCTGCATGAGCGCTCACGGGTCCAATACCGGCGCCGCTCGATATGACGCCGCCGCGTATAACGTCGCCCTCCAGGGTGACAAAGGCAGCTTCGGGCGCGCGCTGCGCGCAGTCGAATGCATCGTCGAGCGTGGCCGCCACGAACGTTTGCCCCAGCGCCTGCTCGATCGCAGGCTTAACAGCCGCATCGCACCTGACCAGATCGGCGGCGCGGCCGATGATCTGTTTGGCGCCGGCCGCCTCGGCAGGGGCGCGAGCAGGTGCCAGTGACTCGAGCGCGATCAGCGTTGCCCGGCCGGCCTGTTTGCTCTTGAGGAGTTGCATCGCCGCTTTCGCGTTGGTAAGCGAGCGCACGATGACGTCGTGCGCGCGGACCCCGAGGGCCGCATCGATGGCGGTGGCATAACGATCGTCGACCTGGATTTGGCTCGCAACCGTCCCCATCACGCCGGCCAGTGTTCCGGCCTTGGCGGCATCGAGCAACTGGCGGGTTCCAGAGGGCGCTCCGGCGGCTCCCGTTTCGAATTGCGCAAGAGCATCACGCTTTGCCGACCGTTGCGTGCGCTGCGCATGCGCGCTTTCTCGCGCCTGACGAAGCTCTTCCAATTGAGAGGCCGCGGCGCTTGCCGCTTCTTCTGCGTTGGCTTGAGCAGCCGTCAGCTGCCCGAACTGCCTGTCGAGCGTTGCCACGTCGGCGGAGATTTCCGTCTCGCGTGCGCGACTGCGCTCGAGGGCGGCCTGGGTCGCTTCGATTTCCGTCGCCAGCAGCTTGGCGCTGTCCGTCAGCCGTTCGAACTCGGCTGCCTTCGTGGCAGACGCCGAATTGCTTTCCGTCGACTGCGCAACTGCTCGCATGCGCGCGTCTTCAACTGTGCGCAAGGCAGCGTAGGCGCGCTCCCAGTCAGCCGTCCTCGCCGCCTCGACCGCCGCCGCCGACTCCCCCTGGTTGAGCGCCTCGTCGCGCGAGTCGCGGCTGCGCCGCAGATCTTCGACTGCTGTCGACAGCCGTGCATCGGCCTGGGTCGCGGCCTGCGCTGAAGCGTCCACATCGCGCTCGAGCGCCTCGCAGCTGCGATGGAGTTCCGCGTTGCGCGCGACGGCGGCGGCGTGCTCCGAGGCATGAGCTTGCAGGTCTTCTGCCAGCTTCGTATGCGTGGCATTGCGTTCGTCGAGTGCCAGTGACGCCTGATACTCGTCCGCGCGCGCTTTGTTGACCGCAGCTTGCAGCTCGCCGTGATGCTTCGCGGCAGCGGCCGCTTCGTTCTCGTCGGTTCCGAGGGACTCGACGATGCGTGCTCGTTCCTCGCGGCGTGCGACCGTTTTGCGGACGTAGGAAAGGATTTCAAAGTCACGCAGCTGCTGGTTGACCTTCTGATAGCGCTTGGCGCGTCGAACTTGCTGTTCAATGGCGGGAATCTGTTTTTCAAGTTCGATGAGCAAGTCGTTGAGCCGCAGCGCGTTGACCGCCGTCTGCTCGAGGCGCCGCTGGGCCTCGCGCTTCCGAGAGCGATAGCGCGCCGTCCCGGCGACGCCCTCAAAAAGCTCGCGACGCGCCTCAGGCTTGGCGGACAGAATTGCGTCGATCTCGCCTTGGGAGACGATCGCCGCCAGTTCGGCCGCTAGGCCGGTTCCCAAAAGCAGATCGGTGATGTCGCGCAGCCGAACTTGCGACTTATTAAGGAAGAACTCGCTCTCGCCCGAGCGGTACGCTCGCCGGGTGATTGCCAGTTCGGCAAACGGCGTCGGCAGCGCGCCGTCGGCATTGTCAAAGGTAAGGGTGACTTCAGCCATGCCCAGCGGGCGGCGCTGACTGTTGCCTGCAAAGATCACGTCGTCCATGCGCGCGCCGCGCAACTGGCGAGCGCTCTGCTCGCCCAGCACCCAACGCACCGCATCGACGAAGTTCGATTTTCCAGACCCATTGGGGCCGACAATGGCGGAAACGCCGGGATGGAAATCGAGGTGCGTTCGCTCGGCGAACGTCTTGAAGCCGAAAAGATCGATGCTCGTAAGGTAGATACGCGCTTACCTCATGTCCGCACGGGCCGCCGAATTTTGTCCAACGCTTCCCGTGCCGCGGCGGTCTGTGCTTGCTTTATGGTCTTGCCCGAACCAAACCCCGCCGTCTTCCCAGCTATTGATACGGTGACGGCAAAGATCCGCGCGTGCGGAGGACCGCTCTGCGCCGTTATGGCGTAGTGCGGTGCTTTCTTAAACCTCGCCTGTGCGTATTCTTGCAGTGCGGTCTTGGGATCGGTCAGCTCAAACGCCGCTGCGTGCGCCAGATGGTGGCGCTCGATAAAGCGCTGCACGCCTTCAAGACCGTCACTCAGATACAGCGCGCCCAGCACCGCCTCCAGCGCTGCGGCGAGAATCGATGGGCGCTGCGCGCCGCCGGCAACGGTCTCACCGCGGCCGAGCAGGAGTAAGGGGGCCATCTCGAGCCGCTGGGCAGTCTGTGCCAGGGCCGTGCGCGAGACGAGCGCCGCTCGCAGCCGCGAAAGCGCGCCTTCCGGGTTGTTCGGATGGCGTTCGTAGAGCGCGTGCGAGACGACCGCGCCCAGCACCGCATCACCAAGAAACTCCAGGCGTTCGTTCGAGGCGACCGCGACGCCGCCGCCATGTTCGGCTGCATACGAATCGTGCGTGAAGGCGGTATCCAAAAGCCCGCTCTCCACGCTGGCCGAACCGAGCCCGAGCTTGCGCGCCCAGCTCCGCAGCGCCCGTTTGCGGGCCAGGTGCTGCGACACGCGTCAGTTGTCGGAGAACTTGCGGAAGACCAGCACCGCGTTGTGGCCGCCGAAGCCGAACGAGTTGGAGACGGCGATGTTGACCGTGTGCTTGCGAGCGACGTTGGGCACGCAATCCAGGTCGCAGGCCGGGTCCACGTGCTCGTAGTTAATGGTCGCCGGGATGACGCCATTGTGGATGGTCATGATCGTGCAGATGCCCTCCAAGGCTCCGGCAGCGCCCAGGGCATGCCCGAACATCGATTTGTTCGAGCTGATCGGAATCGTTTTGGCGTGATCGCCAAAGACCGCATGCACTGCCTGGGTCTCGGCAGCGTCGCCCAAGTCGGTGGAGGTGGCGTGCGCGTTGATATAGTCCACGTCGGTCGGCTTGATGCCGGCGTCGCGCATGGCCCGGACCATCGCCAGTTTCACCCCGCGCGCTTGCGGATCGGGAGCCACCATGTGATATGCGTCCGATGACTGACCGTAGCCTGTGATCTCGGCGTAGATGCGCGCGCCCCGAGCGCGGGCGTGGTCGAGCTCCTCCAAAACAAACGCGCCGCCGCCTTCGCCGATGACGAAGCCATCGCGCGTCTTGTCAAACGGGCGGCTGGCAGTTTTCGGATTGTCGTTTCTCGTCGACAGAGCGCGCATGGCGCAGAAGCCACCGACTGCCAGCGGCGTGATCGGCGCCTCCGAGCCACCCGAAATCACGACGTTCGCCTCGGAGTTCTGGATCACGCGCATGGCGTCACCAATGGCATTGTTCGACGAGGCGCAGGCTGAAACCGCGGTTTGGGAAGGCCCGCGTACCCCGAGCTTCATCGCGATGAGGCCGGGCGCAATATTGCTGATGAGCATAGGGATAAAGAACGGCGAGAGCCGGTCGGGGCCTTGTTCGTTCATGACTTTGGTCTGTTGCTCGATGGTGGTGATGCCGCCGATGCCCGACCCCATGATGACGCCGATGTCGTCGCGGTTGTGGTCTGTGATCTGCAGGCCCGAGTCCGCCACCGCTTCCACCGCTGCCACATAGGCGAATTGGGCGAAGCGGTCCATTTTGCGCGCGTCTTTCTTTCCGATCGCCGCCGACGGGTCGAAGCCTTTGACCTCTGCCGCGAAGGTGGTCGCGAGATTCGAGGCATCGAAGAGGCTGATGTGATCGACGCCACTACGCCCATGGATGACGTTCGACCAAAACTCGCGCACGGAATTCCCCAGCGGCGTGATGGCCCCGAGCCCCGTGATCACCACGCGTCTTGAATTGTTCATGCTGTGAGGTGCTTCGTCAGACGTCGCGGGTGCGCCCTTGTCTGCTGGCGTGTGACATCTTCTAATGAAGCAACCCGACCCGTTGAAGCAAACAGACCTTCGAAGCAACGGACCTTTGAAGCAACGGACCTTCAGGTCCGTTCAACAGCAGACTCGCGCACGAGCACGAGCGATCCCAACGTCCGTGACCCAAGCGATGGGCGCCGTCGCGTGCTCGAGCGCGCGGCGTGCAGCGCGAAAGTCCCCCCGCACGGGTCGCAGAGGACAATCGCATGTCCGTCGATCGGTTTGTCGTGCTGTCACCTCAGGTAACTTTTCGTTCTTCGCTGCCGATGATAAAAGGAAGGGAGTGCTTATAACCGAACTTCCGCGCGAGGATCTTCTTCGAAGTTCCCGCACCCTTCGGCGACGCACGATAACCGTCGACGCTCCGCATCGGCGGGCAGGTGAAGAAAAAGAGGCGTACAGCAACGCCCCGTGCGCACCGGAAGTCCAGATGGGAGGTGACCTCTACACCGTGGCAAAGAAGAAAGCTGCTAAGAAGGCGAAGAAGAAGAAATAACCACGAGATTAATCTCGGGTTGAACAGATTCCAAAAGGGGGAGCTGCAACACAAGCAGCACCCCTTCTTTATTGTATGGAGGGAGCAAAAGTGGCGCACTCCTTTGCTTCGCGGGTCGTGGCGGGTGCGCGCGCCCGCGCGATCGTCAACGCACCGACGACACTTCCCATCTACCAGTCTGCCGGCTGGGTTTTCCGCTCGCTCGATGAGGTCGACGCGGTGTACGAAGGCCGGGCACCCGGCATCGTCTACGGGGGCTCAGGCGTGCCAAATCACCAGGCGCTGGAGGCCCTCATCTGCTCGCTGCATGGCACGCAAGCAGCCGTCGTCACGACCGCCGGGATGTCCGCGTTGACCGCCATCCTCCTGCATCTCGGCCAATCGGGGATGAGGGTCGTGGCAGCGCGCGACCTGTACGGCAATACGTCTCGTTTGCTCACCGATATGACCAAGTTCGGCGTCGTCGCCGAAACCGTAGAGGCGGATGATCTCGACATGGTCGATGCTGCGCTCAAGCAGCCGGCTGGGCTCTTGATCGTCGAGACGATTTCAAATCCGCGCGTGCGCGTCGCGGATCTCGCGGCGCTGGCGCGAATTGCGCACGAGCGAGGCGCGCTGCTCGTGGTCGACAACACGCTCGCGTCTCCGTATCACTGCCGGCCGGCTGAACTTGGCGCTGATCTTGTGATGGAGAGCATGACGAAGTTTCTGGGCGGCCATCATGACCTCGTGCTGGGATGCATCGCCGGTCCGCATGCCATCCTCGACGCGATGAGAATGCTCGCCTCGCGGGCGGGACTGATCTCCGCCGTGCTGGACAGCTGGCTCGCCGCGCGCTCGATTGCGACACTCGACGTGCGGCTGGCCCGATCAAGTCAGAACGCGCTGCTCGTCGCGCAGCATCTGGCGCGTCATCCAAAGGTAGCAGCCACGCACTATAGCGGTCTCGAAACGGACCCCTCGCATGACATCGCGCGGCGAACGCTCAGTGCGGGATTTGGCTCGGTTGTCTCTTTCGAGCTTGCTCCCGACCGCAAGGCGGTGGATCGACTGCTTGCCGCGCTCAAGCATGTGCAGCTCGTTTTGACGTTCGGAGGGGTTGCCACGTCGCTCTCCCACCCGGCCACATCCTCGCACCGCTCGCTTGGGCCCAAGGAGCGCACGGCGCTTGGGATTCACGACGGCTTTCTTCGGCTTTCGGTGGGCATTGAAGATGCAAGCGACGTCATCGCCGATCTCGACGGGGGGCTTGACGCCGTCTAAGCTGCTGCGCGCGCGGGGTCGGTCTTCAGCTTAGGTTTTGCGCTGGTGCAGGGCAAAACGGTTTCCATCCGGGTCGGTAACGAAGCACACAAAGCACGGACCTGCCTCCATGATCTCGGTAACCTCCACGTCTTGCGCTTTCAGTTTGTCTCTCATGTTCTTGACGTCATCGACCTCAAAGGCCGCACTGAACTGCGATCCGGCTTTGATGCCGAGGCTTTCGCCCCGGCCAACGCCAAAGGCCGTGCCGCCAACGTCAAATTCTGCCCAGCTGTCGCCGAAGAGCTCGCCAGGCTTGAGGCCGACGACGTCACGATAGAATGCGATCGACCGCGGAACGTCGTTGACGGAATAGGCCACGAAGGCCATTTCTTTTACCATGAGCTGTTTGTACCCATTTCTTTCCGGATTGGATCCGGTTGCTCAGATGGCCCTCGCGTGGACGTGCTGGCGGTACTTGCGTGCTTTTGAGCGGTTGCCGCAGACGGACATCAAGCACCAGTTCCCGGAGCGGTTCTTCGATCGATCGTAAAATGCCCAGCGACAGGTGCCGTCGCGACACGCCTTCAGACGGCGCCACGACCCGTCAACCATCGCGCGAAAAGCAATTGCAATGATTTCACCCAGCGCCCCATCCACGCCCGAGGCCGCGGGCGCGAGTTCGGCACACCCGTTGCTTGCAAATTGGAGGACAAGCTGCGCGCTGCGAGCGGCGCGACTGAGCGTCTCGACGGCATCTTTGGGAACCCGGTCGCCGTCGTTGGCGGCGAGCAGTTCGCGCAACGCTTCGCGCACTTCAATCGCGTGGCGCAGATCCGCTTCCGTTGGGCTGGATTTCTCTTTCAGCAGCTTATGCGCGGCAAGCCAGCGACCGAGTGCATCTGTGCCCGATAGCTGATCGGCGTCCTGAAAATCCATGCTGTTGATGAATTCTTGCACGACGGCGAGCTCGCCGGGGGCAGGCTCGCGCTTCGGCGGCGGGGTGACAGGGGGCTTAGACTCCGTTTTGGCGGCCATTGCACAAACCATTATAGCTTCTAAGGAGGTTACAGACAAGTCCTAAAGTCCCGTATGATGGCACATTTGCTAACTTACTAATCCTATTGACAGGTTATCCTAACTGATGTAGAGTAATAGCAGGTTACTGAAGTTGCCGCCTCAGGGCGGCCGGAAAGTCGAGAAAGATCATGATGTTAGTAGAGCGCGCGGCGATCGTCAGCGATAACGGCGCAATCGAGCTGTTGGCCCAGGCGCGCACGACGCTCGTGCATGTCCCCCAGGGGATCAGCGCAGAGCTGTTCGGCGGTTGGGGAGTGCGCATCTAGCCGTGGCGGAAGTCGGAATATACGACCATGTCGATTTCCGCGTCCGCGACGTGCGCAAGCTGAAGCGCTTCTACGATGCGCTCATGCCGGCGCTTGGCTTCCCCGTGATCAGAGCGGGAGAGCGCACTCGAGATTACCATCATAAAGACAGGCGCTTGCCGTTCTTTGGTTTGGTCCAGGCGGTGACAAGCGCTCCCGGCCGTTCGCGTATCGCGTTTGCCGCTCTGACGCGCAAAGACGTCGATCGGGTAGCGAAAGTCATTCGCCGGGCCGGCGGCAAGGAAATCTACGGACCGGAAGTCTGTACGAGCTACCATCAACCATATTATGCTGTCTTCTTTGAAGATCCCGACGGCAACAAATTCGAGGTATGTTGCAGGCGCTAAACGCGCTCTGACCGTAGGTGCGCTCGGTGATTACGTCTGCTCGCTGCGGGATGCTTATAACCGGCCTTACAGCCGGTCTTCTTTTTTGTGCCGTGAGCGACGCGGCGGCACGAACCCTGATGCTTACGGACCTGCGCAAGGAAGTGACGATCACCGATCCGCAGATTTCACCCAACGGCAACAGCATTGCAATCCTTGTCGGCCGCAGCGATTTCGAGCACGACACCGTGCCGGTCCATATCGTTATGGTGAACGTCGAAAGCGACACAACCCGTACCCTGCCAATCCCCGCAACGGAGATTGTTTCTGTCCGTTGGTCCCCGCACGGCGACCGCATTGCGTTTCTCGCAGCACAGGCCGACGACTCGCGCCAGCTCTACGTTGCGTCGCCGGACGGCACGAATCTGCGCAAACTCACGAGCAACCCGCAAGGCGTCGATTACTTTTCCTGGCGTCCCGACGGCCACGCGCTCGGCTACGCTGCGCAAGACTCGCCGCCCAAAAAATATGGTCCGGATCGATTCAACAAAAGTTTTATCGTCGGCGACAATGATTACTTGGCGACGGCGCGTCCGCTGCCAGCGCATCTGTGGGTAGTGAGCGCTTCCACCGGCAAATCAACGCCACTGACGACGGGGACGTCGATTGTGCCCTCGGGCGGTTTCATTGAGCCGGCACACTACCCGGATCACTTCTTCTGTTGGGTGCGCGGTGGACGGTCGATCGTCTACACGAAGGCGCCCGACGCATACGCACCCCACTGGACTCGATCGGTGATGGAAGTGCGCGACCTGTCGACCGGCGCGGAGCGCAGGCTTACTCGTCATGCTGGACTCGAGGCCGGCTGTGACGTGTCGCCGGATGGCAGGCGGGTTGCGTACTGGTATCCTCACGCCGGGGCGCCGCTGGGCGCAAGTGTCATCTTCGTCGCCAACCCGAGCGCTCGTGGCGACGGTGCCGCCGTTAGCGACGCGCTCGACCGCTCTCCTTGGGTCGTCCGTTGGATACCGGCCGGCACATCGCTGCTGATTGTGGGCCACGACGGCACGCGCGAGCGGATGTGGTTGACCGCGCTCGATGGTTCGGTTCGCCGGCTCGAAATCGGCGACCTCAATGCGAGCGGTGCCAGCGTCAGCCGCAGCGGCGCCATTGCTTTCACCGCTTCGGGGCCGCAGCGCCCCACCGAGCTCTACGTCATGCCATCGTCCTCGGCGGCACCGCGCCGGCTGACGAACCTCAACACATTTTTCTCGACGCTGCATCTGGGTGCCGTGGGCCGCATCGAATGGAGGAACGACGGCTTCGACGAGAACGGTGTGCTGACGTATCCGCCGGACTTTGTGGCAGGCAAGAAATACCCGCTGGTGCTGCAGATCCATGGCTGGCCGCAATACGCATCGCACGAGGCGTTCGACACGGATTACCCGGGCCTGACGCAGCTGCTCGCGGCGCACGGCTACGTTGTCTTCGAGCCCAACTACCGGGGTAGCGATAATATGGGGAGCGCCTTTGAGTCGGCGATTACGGGTGACACGGTCGAGGGGCCGAGCCGCGACATCATGGCGGGCATCGAGGCCGTGAAAGCGCTCGGGATTGTCGACGAATCGAGGATCGGCGTCTCAGGTTGGTCGTACGGCGGCCAGCTCACTGCGTGGTTGATCGGCCACCATGCATGGCGCGCCGCCATGGCTGGTGCGGCTCCGACCGATCAAGCCGTCGACTACGCGATCAGCAGCTACAATGTGCTCGGCACGCTCTTCCTTGACGGTCCAGCCTGGCAGTCCAAGACGCA
>JALYZV010000080.1 GCA_030948685.1 Vulcanimicrobiota bacterium
GCACGAGGCCGCCATAGAAGAACCCCAAGGCCGGCGTCATGAGCATGACGAGTGCGGCCGACCCCAAAAGCCAGGCGGTGTCGCCGGCGCTTATATGCTCCACCGATGTGCCCCTTTGAGAGCGAGCATACCGGAAGAGAGTCAAAGTTGCTATCGACTTTTGTAGAAGGAGAGAGCCGCTTTTATCGTGCACTTGGCCGTCGATGCGAAGATTCGCGATCGTGCTTGCATTGCTCGTCGCCGGCTGTGGGTCTGCGGTTCCGCAGCGGGTATTGATGAATGACGACCGTGTGCAACCGCTGCTGAAGGCGGCAGCAACCTTCGATCGGACCCGCTATGGCTTCACGCCGATTCCGCAGGAGGCCACTGCCCTTTTAGAGTCGGTACCCAACGACGGCTACGACGCAATGCTGCACATAAACTCGAAAACTGCTCGCACGATCGCCTTCCGGAAAACCTCCACCGGGTACGCCTGGATAGGTGAGCAGGAAGTCTTTCGAGGACCCAAGCGCTACACGACCCCCAATGGAACCTTTAACGAAGCAATTTCGCTAACGTACGAGATAGCGAACGTAGCGGGTGTGCCTCCCAACCAGCTCAACATCGCCTATTACGGGCAGGACCCCCGCTTAGCGCGCGTTCGGACTCTCACCCTAAAGATTATCAAACCGATTGTGAGGGAATGGGGCTACTAGCACCTAATCTCCCGGCCAAACCGTGGTGTATGGGGGCAGTATGCAAAAGATTGGCACCGGCATTCTGTGCGCAATCCTCGTCGCGACAACGGTGCATGGTGCACGTTCGGAGCAGGCAAGCCAGCCGCCCATCCCAGACATCGTCCAGCGAGCCGCCACCGCCTTCGGCACGAGTGTTCACGGCGTCATCGGCATGCAACGCCATTTTACGACCGTCATTCGCGCGGGGCCCATTCATCATACGGAGAAAAGCGACAGCGGCTTTTTGATGCATGACGGTTCGTATGTCAAAATCAAATACTATCGTATCGCGGACGATGATCATTCCTTTGCAGCGAACGAAATCGATGAACGTGACGCGCAAACCAACCATGCATGGGAAGAAGGAAAGGTTTTCTTCAGAGAACCGTACGATCCGCGCTTTATGGCGGAGTACCGATTCGAAGAAACTCCATGCGAGTCGTGCTTGGCAGATCTTGTGAGCGTTCATTTCTCAAGCGATCTGCATGACAGCCAGCACGGCAACGGCACCATGTGGATTGAAACGGCGACCGCTCACGTGGTTAGACTGACCTATGCGCCCAACCAACTTCCGCCACACGCAACGTCCGGCTCCGTCACCGAAACGAGCACTGAAGCGCTAACAAACTTGTGGTACGTTACCCGCATTGAAAGCACGTACAAAGGCCATGCGTTTGTCTTAAGAGGAAGCGCGACGTTTACGGCGACCTTCGACCGCTTCCAACGGTTCGGGAAAGAAGATGTGGCCTACGAGGCGCTGCAGGACGGCACGATTTAAAGTCAGCGAGCGCCGGATAGGCGTTGGTCAGGCCGCGCGCTTATACGATGCAGGCAGCGCCGGCAGGATGAGATGCGAATCGCCGAACTCATGCCACAGGTAACCAGCTTCAAGCGCCGCACGGTATGCCTCGCGAATGCCCTGGCCGCCTGCAATGGCCTCAAGCATTGCCAGATGCGATGACTTCGGTTCGTGGAATCCAGTCAGCATGCCGTCGACGGTCGAGACGCCGCGCCGTGCACCGATCACCACGTCTGTCCATCCTTGCGAGGCCACCACGCGGCCCGAAGCGTCGAGCGATGATTCCAAAGCACGCACAACGGTCGTGCCGACACCGATGACGCGGCCGCCGACGCGGCGCGTTCTGCGAATCGCTTGGGCAACCTCGGCCGGCACGCTGAACGCCTCCTCGTAGGGCGGCTCGTCGCGTTCGAGACTGGCAACGCCGGCATGCAGCGTGATGAATGCCGTCTCAACACCATTGGACCGTAGCTGTTGCAACAGCCCGCGAGTGAACGGCCGCCCGGCAGACGCCATTTCTGCCGAGCCGGGATGAGCCGCGTACACGTTTTGGTATGTTTCGAGTGGCCAGCTTTTCTCCATGTGGCGATAGGTGATTGGGCGACCGTGGCGGCCCATGTAGTCGAGAAACGGTTCGGGCAGCAAGAGACGCGCAATCCACAAGCGCCGAGAATCGCGATACGCGGTGAGGAGTTCGGCAGAGGCGCCGGCCGCGAGGCGCAAGCGTTCGTGCTGTCGCATTGGTTCGCGCACTGGCTCGACCACGAACAGGTCCGCGGGTAGCTGCGTTGAGATATGAAGCTTCACGCTCTTCCCGCTTTCGCGCTGCGCCGACAGCGCCGCGGGAATAGTGGCAGATTGATTGAGCACGATGAGATCGCCCGGTCGAAGAAAATCTGGCAGCCGCGCAAAGCGGGCGTGAGCGAGCATGCCTTGCCTATCGGTCACGAGGAGCCGCACGTCGTCGCGCCCGCAGCCCCGCACCTCTGCCGGCTCCCTCGCCTCCAGTTGCGGCGGGAGCTCGAAGCTGACGCTCGAGTCGAGCGGCCGCTCAAGCGCCTCAGCGAAGGGCATGCTCGAGCTCCTGCGCCTGGTAGCGGCCAGCCACATGCGACTCGTCTTCCAGCAGTGCGACGATCGCCGGCGCAACCTTGTCGGGCCCTGGCAGGTGCGAGAGATCGGTGTCGGGCTCGGCGAGCCGATGCATTGCCGTGTTCATGTCGCCCGGGTCCACGCACAGCACGCGCACTCCCGTGCCCTCAAGTTCAACGATGAGCGTGCGCGAAAGATGTTCCAGCGCCGCCTTGCTCGCGCCGTATCCACCCCAGCCCGGGTAGCTGTTCACCCCAGCATCCGAGCTGATGTTGATAATGGTGCCGGCCTTGCGCTTGCGCATTGCGGGCAGGACGAGCTGAATCAGATGCAGTGGCGCGACGACATTAACCCGCAGAACGCGTTGTAGTGCTTCCCACGGCAGCGAGTCGAGCCCGGGCATCGGGCTTGGCCCAAGCTCCGAGGCGTTGTTGATCAAGGCGTCGACATGGCCGAAACGCGCGATACCTGCTGCCACGAGGCGCTCTGCATCTTCGGAGACATCGAGCGCCAGCGCAACGACGTCCGCATGCTCGCGCAACCGGGCGGCAGCGCGCTCGAGGGCTGCCGCGTCTCGTGCAGCGATGACAAGTTTCGCGCGGCGCTGGGCGAGCAGGTGAGCGACTTCGTAACCCAAGCCACGCGAGGCGCCGGTAACCAAAATGACGGAATCTTTGAGGTCCATTGGATCAGTATGAGCGATTGTAGCTGCGCGGTCACCGTTCCGTCGCGCAGCCTCGAGCCTGTACCAAAGGACAGTCGTTCTAGAGCAAGCGTTGCCGGACAGCCACGCCAACCGCCTGCGCTCGGTTGTCGGCGCCGAGCTTGGTCATGACCGAATTGATGTGATACTTGACGGTCCGCTCGGTAATCGCAAGCCGGCGTGCGATTTGCTTATTGGAGAGGCCATCTGCAACCAGCCGCAAGACATCGCGCTCCCGTGCGCTGAGTGCGGTACGCTTTGGCTGTTGCACTTGGCGCGCGAGCGCCGCCGCTATAGGCGGAGGGAGATATGAACCACCGCCGTGCACGTCGCGAATCGCGCGCGCTACGTCCGCCGCAGGTGCTCCCTTGAGAACGTAACCGCGTGCTCCGGATCGCACGGCGCCCACGATCTTTTCGTCGTCTGCGTACGCAGTAAACACGATGATGCCGGTAGCCGGCATGTTTCGGGCCAATTCTCGCACCGCTGAAACGCCGCTGAGTCCGGGCATCTCAAAATCGAGGATGACGACGTCCGGTCGCGCGCTGCGGGAGTGCTCGATGAGCTCCTCGGCCGAGCCGAGCGCAGCAACGATGCGAAAATCGGACTCACCGTCCAGTGCAGCAACCAACCCATCGCGTACGATCGGGTGATCATCGACGATCGCGATGCGGATCACGCCGCTGACGCGCGCCGTACGGGCAATGCGACTGAAACCGTGGTTCCGCGCGGGCGGCGCCGAGCGATCGTGAGGACAGCGCCGACGAGCGTCGCCCGCTCGTGCATGCCGACGATTCCCTGGCCCACGCTTGCGGCGGATGCTCGGTAGCCAACGCCGTTGTCGCGGACAATCAACGTCGCACGTCGCCCACGACGCTGCAGCCGGATTTCCGCGGCAGTCGCTCGCGCATGTTTGCCGATGTTGGTGAGCGCCTCTTTCACGATCGCCAAGAGTTCCGTCTCCACGGTTGCCGCCACCTCGATCTCGGCGACCTCGACGTGCACCTGGATCCCAGTCCGAGAGGTGAAGCCGCGAGCCAGACCTTCCAGCGCTTGTGGGAGCGGCTTGCCGGCCGGAGGCGTGCCTCGCAGCGCGAGCATCGACCCGCGTGCTTCACCAATGCCCTCGCGCGCGATTTCAAGTGCGCGTTGTAGTTCCACCCGCGCGCGTCCGTTGGGAGGATCCAAGTGATTGATCGTGCCTTCTAATTGCAAAGCGATCGCCGTCAGCCGCTGCGCTAACGTGTCGTGGATCTCCCGCGCAAGCCGCGTGCGCTCCTCGACTCTGGCCAGCCGCGAACCCTCGTCGGCCAGCCGTACACGCTCGACCATGGCGCCGGCCTGCAGCGCGATGGTTGCGAGCAGGCGCAGCTCGCCACGCGAGAGACGGCGCCATTTGGGCCCGGTGAGGTTCATGATGCCGAGACGCTTGCCGCGAAAGGAAAGAGCGACGCTCGCATGATAGCGCAGGCCGCCAGTCAGCGCTGTCAGCTTGCGCTGGACCGCCGGCGCGAGCCTGCTGCACTCGATCACGTCGACGTTTTGCGCCGAGAGCTTGCCTTGGCGAAACAGCTCGGTGCATTGACACCAGCTCCCCGCCATGCGCACCGGTTCGCGCAGATACGGCGGAAGATTGTGCGAGGCCGCGTTATAGAAACGATTGGTTTCCGAATCGACAAGCCAGATCCAGCCTGTGCGCAGCCCAAGCAGACCGGAGACGATTTCGAGCATGCGCTTGAGGGCTCGAGCGACGTCGGTTGCGCCGTTGAGCTCGTCGGCGATCGCATAGAGTATGCGCAGCTCCTTTGCGCGAGCGTGCATGCTCGGACATTGGTCTCAACGTCGTGTGAGCCCTACTCAGCATCGCACCATGGCCAAGGTCCGAGCCGCGTGAATCGATAACTGCCCCGCATGAGCACCACTGCTTGTTTTTTTGCCATGCTCGCGGCGCTTGCGATCGCTTCCTCGACACACGTCTTGGCGCAGGGCAACCCGGCTGATCCCGGCCTGAAAAAGCCGTCGACGCTCGACCCCAAACGTCCGTTGGGCGCAGAGCTTCAGACAAGTGTCGCGGACAGCTTTACGTTGACCGCAGTCGGAGATCTCATCATCTCGCGGCCGCTGTCACAGTATGCAGCGCGCGAGCCCGGGTTCAAGTCGGTGCTCGAAATCCTTGGCCAGGGCGACGCATTGTACGGGAATATGGAAACGTCGATTCTGGATCTGAGAAATTTCAAGGGCTATCCGTTTTCGTACGCCGGCGATTGGACGTTGAGCGCGCTTCCGGCCGTCGCCAAGGATCTCAAGAAAATGGGCTTCGCGTTGGTGTCGCGCGCGAACAATCACGTCGAGGACTGGGGCATCGAAGGCATGCGTGAGACTAGCCGTTGGCTCGACGACGCCGGCATTGTATGGGCAGGTGTAGGAGAAGACCGTGGCCAGGCTCGAGCACCGGCCTTCTATGAAAGCTCGAAAGGGCGCATCGGCATCGTGTCCTTTGCCGCAACGTATCTGCCGACCGCTGCGGCCCTTCCCCCAGAAGGCGCGACACCGGGCCGCCCAGGCCTGAGCGCCCTCGCGGTGACGCAGTACATCGACCTTCCACGCGAGTCAATGAGATCGCTGGCTATGGTGTCATGCCGCCTTTACGCCGAGCACTGCGGCACGGTTCCAACCTCGCTGTCGATGTTCAACCTGAATTTCAAGCTTGCGCGTACGTTTCGCTACGAGTTCAGCATGGATGCCGAAGATCAAGCGGAGATTTACCGCAGCATCCGCGAGGGCAAACAGAACGCCGATTTTCTTATCGCAACGGTTCACTCGCACGACTGCTCGCTTCATTGCGACGATCCCCACAAAGCGCAACTGGCCGCCGGCTACCTGCGAACGCTTGCCCATAACGCCATTGATAGCGGCGCCGACGAGTTCATTACGACTGGCATTCACAACCTGGGACCAATCGAAATCTACAGGGGACGGCCGATCTTCTACGGCATTTCGAATTTCTTTTGGAGCGACATTCAGCTGCCGCTTGCGCACGATTTGTACCAGCAAAGCCGCTCGGCACTCAACCAAGCGTATCTGCATCCAGAGCGTGCGACGAGCTGGGATCTGTCGGCACCGCTCAATGCGCAGGGAGGGTTTGCGGAACCCTTCATCTTCCAAACCGTGATCGCGCAGACGACGTTCGAGCACGGTCAGCTCGCCCGGCTCAGGCTGTACGCAGTCGATCTCGGTTATGGCAAAAAACTGACCGAAAGCGGCATACCGCAACTGGCAGACGCAGATCAAGCGCAGGTAATCTTCAAGCGCATCGCCGAGGCGACCGCACAATACGGATTGCCGCCGCTGAAAATGACCGTGGTCGGGAGCGTCGCAACGATCACGCCGTAACCGCGGTGACCCGTCTCACAAGCTTGGCTTCGCGAAGTAATGATAGTCCTAACGTGCTGCGGGCCATGCTGGTAGCGCCAGCCGCTGTGGCCTGGACGCCAGCTCGTCCCACGCAGCCACCACCCGAGAGCTAGGTCCGCAACCTCAAACTCAGAGCCTGAAACCTCTCCGGAATTGACATCCTTTGAGTAATCTCCTAGGATTGCAGCTACCGGCGCTGGAGGGGTCAGGCCCATGCCGACCACAACCACAGAAAAGAATATTACGCGCATTGAGCGTTCAGCGGACGGCGTTGAAGCAGCTCAAGAAATCGTTCGGCGCGTTTTTGCGGGCGTCCACGCCGGGGTGGCCGTTGCGCTCGCGGATGGCACGGTTTTGCGTGAACCCGACGGTGCGCTCGACGCCACCATCATCTTGAGTGAACCGTCCGTGTTGCGCGCGTTGCTGACCCGCACGTCCGATCTGGGGGCCGGCGAAGCAGTCGTGCGCGGCGATCTGGCCGTTGAGGGGGATGTTGAGCGCGGGCTCGTCGCAATGGATGCCGTCGCCGCGGCTCGTTCGCCCAAGGACTGGATCGCGATCGGCGCGCTGGCAGCCAAACTGCCACGGTTCGTCCAACGATCGTCGCTCGCACGTGGGCGCGGACCAGCGCGGCTGCGCGGGCGCGTCCACTCGCTCGAGCGAGATCGCGCCGCTATCGCCTACCATTATGACGTCTCCAATGAGTTTTACGCGCTCTGGCTCGACGGGAACATGACCTATTCGTGCGCCTATTTTCGCACGCCGACCGATTCGCTCGACCAAGCCCAGCTGCAGAAGTACGACCTCATTTGCCGCAAACTGCGCCTGCGCGAGGGCGAGCGTTTGCTGGATGTCGGCTGCGGCTGGGGAGGGCTCGTCCGATTTGCGGCCAGGGAATATGGTGTTAGCGCAGTTGGGGTCACGCTCAGCCGCAAGCAAGCGGAGTACGCGCAGGCTCGCGTGGCCGAGGAGGGCCTGGAACGGCGCTGCCGCATCGAGCTGCTCGATTATCGCGAACTCAGCGCGCTCGGGCCGTTCGATAAAGCGGTCAGTGTCGGCATGGTCGAGCATGTCGGCGAGGCAAACTTGGCGACGTATTTCGCATCGGTGTTTGACGCGCTCAAGCCCGGCGGTCTTTTCCTCAACCACGGTATCATCGCCCAGCAGGCGAGTGCCACGGGCGTGCGCGCTTTGGCCAAGCGATTCTTTCCGCAGCGCTCGCGCTTTACCGAAAACTACGTGTTTCCTGACGGCCAGATGCCGCGATTTCCCCCCATGGCAGAGTCAGCGCAACGCGCCGGCTTTGAGCTGCGAGACGTCGAAAATTTGCGCGAACACTATACGCTCACCCTTCGCCACTGGATTCGCAGGCTCGAAGCGCGTGCAAGCGACGCGCGCGCGATCGTTGGCGACGCGACCTACAACGTATGGCGATTTTGGCTGGCAGGTTCCGCGCACAGCTTCGACGCCGGCCGCCTGGGCGTCGTGCAGATGCTGCTTGCAAAATGGCTGCCCGGCGGTCGCGCTGTCTTGCCAATGACCCGGGCCGACGTCAGCTAAACCTAAAAGCATCTCAGCGAAATAACGTCCGCCTTTACGGCGCTCATCGCGAACCGCGTCGCGCGCACGGGCCTCGTCGCTGAGGTCTTGCGAGCAGCTGTCTGCGCCCCGGTTTCCAAAGCTGACAGCGTTTAAAACCACGCACGCGTTGAGGTCGCGGGTCTGCCTGCCGCTCGTGCGGCCGCGTTCTGTCTCGCGCCGCAGGCTCGCCCGCATTTCGAGCATCGTTTCGCGATCGCATGGGACAGCGTCATCAATAAGATAGCGTCGCTAACGGAACTGGAAAGAGCGCGCGCGGCCTAATCCTGTCTTAGTCGGGCACCGCGCAGCCAGGAGAATTTACGCTACCCGTGAAGCGTTGTGAGGCCTAGGAG
>JALYZV010000084.1 GCA_030948685.1 Vulcanimicrobiota bacterium
CCCATCCACATGGAACCAAGCGAACTCACCCCAGCGCGCATCGTCGCCGAGCTGGATCGCTACATCGTCGGCCAAGCTGCAGCCAAGCGGGCGGTGGCGGTGGCCCTGCGCAACCGTTACCGTCGCGAACGTCTGCAGGGCGACATGCGCGACGAGGTCATCCCAAAGAATATTCTGATGATTGGCCCGACCGGCGTCGGGAAAACCGAAATTGCGCGGCGCCTGGCGCACCTCGTCTCCGCGCCGTTCCTCAAAGTCGAGGCGACCAAGTACACGGAAGTCGGCTACGTCGGGCGCGACGTTGAGTCCATGGTGCGCGAACTGGTTGAAGCGGGGATTCGCATGGTGCGTGCCGAGCGCCTCGAAGATACAAAAGCAGCCGCTGAAGATATGGCGATCGATCGGCTGGCCGATATTCTCGATCCGTCCACTCGTGTCGCTCAACCGGCTGGTTCAAACCCGCTGTCTGCGCTGACCGCGATGATGGGCGGCCAGCAGGGGCGTGTCGCAACAGAGCCGCCACCGCAGCGCACCGCCGAGATGGAGAGCAGACGCGCTCAACTAAAAGATGAGATCCGCAACGGCTTTTACGACGTGCGTCTGATCGAAATTGAAATCGAAGAATCCCCGCAGATCATGGGTGCCATGGGTTCACCCCAGCTTGACGAGATGTCGGGCAATATGGGTGACTTGCTCGTCGGCATTTTACCCAAACGGCGAACCAAACGGCGCGTTTCCGTTGGCGAAGCGCGCGAGATTTTCAAAGCAGAAGAGGCCGCCAAGCTCGTTGACAACGACTCCCTCAAGCGTGAAGCGGTGCGGCGCACCGAACAAAACGGCATCATTTTTATCGACGAGATGGACAAGATCGCGGGGCCGGGTGGAGGAGCCGCAGGGCCGGACGTATCGCGCGAGGGCGTGCAGCGCGATATTCTGCCGATCGTCGAGGGTTCGACCGTTATAACAAAGTACGGGCCCGTCAATACCGATCACGTGCTCTTCATCGGCGCCGGCGCCTTCCACATCAGCAAGCCGAGCGACTTGATTCCCGAATTGCAGGGTCGCTTTCCCATTCGCGTTGAGTTGCAAAGCCTCACCAAGGACGACTTCAAAACCATTTTGACGCAGCCAAAAAATGCGCTGATCGAGCAGTACCGCCAGTTGCTCGCTACCGACGGCGTTGAGCTGACGTTTACCGACTCTGGAATCGACGCGATCGCCCGGCTCGCGACGCTCGTCAACGACCAGACCGAAAATATCGGCGCCCGCCGGCTGCACACGATGCTCGAACGCGTCTTGGAAACGGTTGCCTACGAGGCGCCGGAGCGGGGCGGCAAGGTGACCGTTGACGAAGCATACGTCGAACAGCACCTGGCCGAGATCGTCAAAAACCAGGATCTGTCGCACTACATCTTGTGAATGGAACGATGGCCTACAAACGCCGCATCCTGATCGACCCCAATCCTGTGCTGCACAAGGCCGCCAAGAAAATGGGCGCCCTTGAACTGAAGCTCCCGCTAACGCAACAACTCATCGACGACATGATCGTCACGATGTATGACGCGCCGGGTATTGGGCTTGCGGCCCCGCAAGTCGGCGTCGGCAAGCGCATCTTTGTGTGCGACATCGGTGAGGAGCACGAACTGCACGTTTTTGTCAACCCGGTGCTGTCCGATTTTGCCGGCGAGGAAACGAGCGTTGAAGGTTGCCTTTCGATTCCCGGCAAGGTCGGCGACCTGACGCGGGCCCAAAGCTGCGTGCTGTCCGGCTTGGACCGGCACGGCAAGAAGCTGCGGGTGGAGGCGTCCGGGCTTTTGGCACGCTGTTTCCAGCATGAAGTGGATCACCTCGACGGCATCCTGATCTCCGATAAAGCCGAGATGCGCGACGCGCTACCGCCGGATGCAGCGGAGGACGGCCAGGTGCAGACCGCCGCTAAAGAAGTCAGCATCTAACATGACCGCCCGCCGGTTGCGGACGGTATTTTTCGGCAGCTCGGACTTTTCATTGCCCTCGCTCGAGCGCTTGCTACAGCGCCATGATGTCGTTGCCGTCGTTTCGCAGCCCGACAAGCCGGCCGGGCGCGGCCTCGCAGTCACGCCGACCCCAGTCGCAAGCGCGGCACGTCACGCTGGTGTTCCAGTGCTCGTGCCGGCTCGGCTCGACGCTGCGTTTATCCGTCACATCGCGCAGCTGCGTCCGGAACTGTTGGCGAGCGCGTCGTATGGCAAGATTCTTCCCAGCGCTTTGCTCGAACTCGATGGATTAACAGCGCTCAACGTGCATCCAAGTTTTTTGCCGCGCTATCGCGGGGCGACGCCCATTCAATCAGCCCTGCGCGATGGGTGCGATCAAACCGGCGTGAGCGTCTTCTGGATGACGCAGCGCATGGACGCGGGCGACGTTGCGATCGCCCGCCCAGTACCCATCGAGCCGTCAGATGACTATGGGCTCCTCCACGACCGTCTCGCGCAGCTCGGTGCCGAACTGCTCGACCAGGCCGCGAGCCTGTTGAGCGAAGGGCGACTATCTCGAACTCCGCAGCGAGAAGAAGAAGCCACCTACTGCAAGCCATTGACCAAAGACGACCTGCGCCTGCAGTTCGAAGCACCAGCGCGACGGG